>CAIQIV010000615.1 GCA_903871905.1 uncultured Chloroflexota bacterium
CAAAATTGTCGAAGTGACTGGCGTTGGTGACCCATTCCATCCGCACGTTCGGGCATTTTGTCGCGACGTCGGCGAAGATGGACGGCGGCTGGGCGGGGTCGCTGTCAGCCTGCAGCTGCAGGACCGGGAAGGGATAGTTATTCTTGCAGATTTTACCGATGGCGGTGTCCAGGTCCCAATTCTTGACCAGGAAATACCTGGAAACTGTCTCGGCTACCCCCGGGCGGGAAAACTCGTACACCAGGTAGTCACGGTCAACCTGCCGGAAGGGAGTGGTCATGCGGCTGCTGTAGACAAAGTTGATGGCCCAATTCCCATCCTGCATGAAATAGGTGGCAATCCAGTTGTTCTGGAACAGGAGCCACTGCGGTTTTTGCAGATATGCTGCCCACATGCTGCTGTTCTCGTGCTGGATCAGGTCGGCTTCCATGCGGACATAGCCCAGGATGTGCTCCGGGTGGTCGTTCACCAGCACACTGCTGATGAGCGTACCCCAGTCATGGCCGACGACGTAATATTTCTGGATGCCCAGGCTGTCCATCAAGTCTGCTGTCTGTTGGGCGACCGTGTGCCAGTTGTAGTCACCATCCTGTCGGTCGGAACGCCCATAACCTTTCATGTCGATGGCAATCAACCGGTACTGGTGGTCCACCAGCGGCAGGACATAGCGCCATGAGTACCAGCCTTCGGGCAGCCCGTGCAGGAACAGGATGACCTGGCCGTTGCGCGCTCCCTCGTCGATGTAATGCCACTGGATACCGTTCACCACCCGGTCCTGCTGGTTGAACTGGGCGTCGATGGCTTCGTGGGTGGCCTGGTAACTGGCCCGATGTAGTACGCCTTTTTCGGCCAGGTTATTAGCCCGGAGTGGAGCATAGACCCAGATAAAGAGCGCCAGCCCAATCCCAATCACCCCCAGGATAATTGCCACTGTCTTCAGCATTTTCATTTGCATCTCTCTTGATATAATTTATACATTGTATAAATTATACGTGGTATAATTAATTTGTCAAGACCTGAATAGACCTGAATTGAAGGTCAATCGGTGTCTCTCATAGAAAGGATCGGTGCGTCATATGTCGAGACCCAAAAAAAGCGAAGTCGAGCTGCAGGCCATGCGCCAGCAAATCCTGGATACGGCCCTTGCCATTTTGCAGGAAGAAGGCCCCCAGTCTCTCACCAGTCGGGCGATTGCCGAGCGGATGGGGATAGCCCATATGTCGCTTTATACCTACTTTGACAATCAAGCCGCCATCCTGAGGGCTTTGCAGGAGCGCGAAATGGCTAAGTTTCGGGCGCAGCAGCTGGCCACAGAGCAGCGCGCCGAAACCGAAGATATTGTACGGGTGGTACGGGAGGCACTGGAATTCTTTATTACCTTTGCCCGCCAGAATCCAAACCTCTATCACCTAGCCTGGGTCATGCCGGAGGTGGGCGCTGAGAGCCTGGAGCAGAACCGCCAGCGCATGCAGGGCACGGTCGGCTACCTGGCGCGCCTGTTCCGGTTGGGAATGGATCGCGGCAGCTTCAAGCGCCGCGATCCATTCCTGGCAGCAGCCACGGTTTTAGGTATGGTCAATACGCCTTTTTTCCTGTTTCACAGCGGCAGGATGGTTGATCCCGACCTGCGCGACCGCATGGTCGCAGAGGTGCTGGCAGCCGCGCTGGGTTACCTGAAGGCCTAGGCGCTTACTCATTCATTGCGTATTGGTGTCCAGTTCCCTGGTTTCCAAGGCTTTTGCCAGGGCCGGGAAGGCTGCAAACATGCTGTAAAATTCGTTCCCGGCTGGGGTCGGGGTGGGGTATGAACTGAACTTGGCGATCACCATCTCTACCGCCGGGTCGATG
>CAIQIV010000616.1 GCA_903871905.1 uncultured Chloroflexota bacterium
CCCGCGCCATTGGGCCCCAGGAACCCGAAAACCTCGCCGGTCTGCACCTCCAGCGTCAGCCGGTCCACCGCCAGGTTACCGTTAAATTCTTTTGTCAGCTCATGCGCCTGGATCATCTCAGTTGTAACGCGTCCCTTCAATATTCTCCAGTGTCTCCTCGATCGGAGGCAGGTGCTGCTGATCCAGGGGAAATCCACTGGCCGGGGGAGAAACATCCTCCGGCGGCTGGGCCGGATCCGGCTGGCGCAGGACGAAGATCATGAATACGGCGATCACCGTCTCCACAGCCAGGAGCCCTTCGGTAAGATACGGTCCCCAGGTCGCGGCGCTGAACACTGCAATCGCATCGATCAGCGCATGCCAGGCCACAGCCAGCCACAGCCAGCGGATCTGGCGGCGGGTGAAGACCTGGAGCACCAGCACCGAGAACAGGATCTGGTGCGCCATGGCAAAAATCCGCTCCACTGTGCCTAACAGCGGAGCATACCAGGGAGCAGACCAGTAAACCGCCAACTGCTGCATCGCCAGGGCGCGCTGCTCAGCAGGCAGGACGGAGGGATCAAGCCCCTGCATGGCAAACATCTGAAAGAAAGCGATCATCACCAGCAGGCCAAGCAGCATGGCTTCAGCCCCGCCATGCCCGGCGCCCATGAGCACACCCTTTGGCCAGGTGCGGGCATCCTTTGCCCACCAGCGGTAAGCTGCGTAGCGCGCCATTTCCTCCCACATACCGGCGCTCAACCCTAAGAAGACGGCCTGCACGATCAGCATCCAGGGCTGCTGCAGGGCGGGCATGTAATTCTTCATCAGGTAGCCCACCCCAATATTGAACGGGATATGGCCCGCCTGTGAGAGCACAAAGGTTGCCGCGCCGATCCACCACAAACGCCAGCCTAACTTGAAGTGGTGCATCAGGTAGAATGCCAGGACCAGGGGGAGGGTGATCATCAGCAGGGCATTCAACGGATAAGTGATATATAGGATATTCAGAAAACACCTCCAAATCAACTTCTAAGGTTAAGTATACTCCAGGGTGATATACTCAGAACGCTCTTCTTTAAGGACTCTACGAATCTCATGTTTGAACCAGCGCCCCAGTTATCGTCGGACCTGGAATGGATGCTGCAAAGTGGGCAAGCCAGCCCTTCCATGCTGGCCGAGATCCTGGTGCGCGAGTATTATTCCGAGATCTTCCGCCTGTGCCTGTGCCTGTTGGACAATCCAGGAGATGCGCAGATCGCGGCTCTGGAGACGTTTGTAGCCGCCGCTTTGAACCGCCATCGCATTCACCACGCCAGCGGCGTCCGTCCCTGGCTGGGTGCGCAGGCTTTACAGACCTGCCGGCAGATGCGCCGGAAGTACAGCCAGGGAAAACCTGCCTATTTGCTCCCCGCTGCCGGCCAGGGGGTCGGGACGCCGGAGATGCCGGCTTACGAATTCGTCTGGCAAATTTTTGATATGCAGGATGAGAAGACCCGCCTGGCGCTGATCTTTTCCGAAGTGCTGGATTGGCCGCTGTCAGAGGCAGCCGGGATCCTGCGGATGAAAGAAAAAGCCCTGCGCTCCCAGGTGGATGCTGCCATCAACGATCTGCTGGATCTCATGCACCACGCCGGGTACCCGTTTAAGGACATCGAGGATCAACCCCGGCAGGCGCTGCGGCAACGCTGGCCGGCAGCCGACCTTTCGCAGTACGACCCGCAGGCAGTCATCCATTGGGTCCAGGCCAACCTGACCCGCCGCAAAGCCCGCCGGGTGCGCCTCACCCCTCTGGCAGAGGTCCTGCTGACCGGTTTAGGGTTAGCGCTCGTGGTTGGCCTGATCTGGGTAGTCAGCCGTGTGCTCCCTGAGCCCGAGACGAATGCTACCCCCGCGCCTCCCTCTCTGCCCAACCTGCCTGCCCAGTTCCAGGTCTATACCCCCACGCTCCCCGGAAGCGAGGCCTATTCC
>CAIQIV010000617.1 GCA_903871905.1 uncultured Chloroflexota bacterium
ACTACGCCCTGAACGTAGCGCGTCTGCCAGTTCCGCCACTTCGGCTTGCGGCAGGTATTTTCACACGGTTTTGCGTTTTTGTCAACCTTTCAATCCCAGGTTTTTTGGCCCCATTCTTGCATGGATGATCCATGCTATAATCGACCCGGAAGCAAACATGGAAGGGATCAATTTTTTTCAAAGCGTCTTTATTCTGCTGACCGGCGAAGCGGGGAGCCTGGCGTACCACCTGGTGCTGGCCTTTTCGGCTGCCGCTGCCCTGCAGTTGTGCCTGGTGAATAACCGGGATCAGGATGCCCTGCGCACCCGGCGGGCCGCGGCCGGGCTGGGGCTGATCCTGGCGCTGCAGCTGGCGCGCTTTGTCCTGGCCGGTTTTGCCTGGCAGGGGATATTCCGGGCCGAGCTGCTGCTGCCGGCGCTGGACCGCGCTCTGTCGCTGGTCAGCCTGCTGGTCATCGTGTGGATGTGGCTGTTCCCGGACCCGACCCCGCGAGCGGATGCTGCGGCGCTGCTGCTGGGCGGACTGCTGGTAGTCTCCTCGCTGCTGGCCATGGTGTGGTGGGTGGACCAGCCCTACACGGGTCATTTCAACGCCTCGCTGCTGGATGGAGCGGCAGCGGTGACCGGGCTGTGCATCAGCCTGCTGGGCAGCATTGCCCTGGTAGTCCGCCGCCCAGACGGCTGGAGCTATGGGGCGGCGCTGCTGACCCTGGTCTG
Source organism: uncultured Chloroflexota bacterium (assembly GCA_903871905.1). Classification (GTDB taxonomy): domain Bacteria; phylum Chloroflexota; class Anaerolineae; order Anaerolineales; family UBA4823; genus CAIQIV01. The sequence goes on from CAIQIV010000617.1 coordinate 718, forward strand.
GCTGGGTTACCTGGCGCACCTGGCGTCCCCTCCGCTGGCGGCAGATTACCCGGGGGCGGTACGCCTGGCGCAGATGGCAGCTTTCCCGCTGCTGCTGCTGCTGCCGTTTCGCCGGCCCGCCGAAACGCCTGCCCCCGCTCCCGCGGCAGTCCGGTCGCTGCCTGCCGAGGCGCCGCCTCCGGTTGACCCGAATCTGCTGCAGTCCTTCCTGGATTTACTGGCGGAAGACGATCCTGCCGAGGTTTCCTGGGCGTTGAGCGCAGCCCTGGGCCGCCTGCTGCATGCGGATGTCTGCTTGGTGGTCAACCCGGAAGACGAGGAACACCGCCTGCAGGTGCAGGCTGGTTATGACCAGGCGCATGACCGCTTCATGCCAGCCCAGGTCCTGGATGGGGCGAAACTGCCGGCGCTGTGCAGCGCGCTGCAGTCGGTGAAGCCCTCGACCTTTGCGGGGGGTGAAAGCTCGGCCGAGATGACCTACCTGGCGGGCGCCCTGGGCCTGAAGCGCACTGGCCCGGTGATGGCGGCCCAGATCCTGGGGCGGGATGAGCAGCCCGGCCTGGGAGTGATCTGCCTTTCGCCTGCCTCGGAGCATGCCTGGCTGCCGGAGGACCAGGCGGCCCTGCGCCGCCTGCTCAAGCCGCTGGCTGGTGTGCTGCAGATGAAACAGCGCCTGGCAGGGCTGCAGGTCCGGGCAGACGAGCTGCAGCGCCTGCAGGAGCCTTCCCTGGAGCAGGATGAGCGCTCGCGGCTGCTGGACCAGATTGCCGATCTGCAGCGCGAGGCGGAATCGGATAAGGCGCAGCTGGTAGGCCTGGCGTTGCTGGTCGCCCAGCAGCAAGAGGCGCAAGAGACGATCCGCAGGCTGCAGGCCGAGGTGGAGCGGTTAAGCCAGCCGCGCTTGCTATCGGAGATGGACGATGCCAGCCAGTTTGAAGGCGAACTGCACATGGCGCTGGAGGAGATCGCCCAGCTCAAGAAGTCGCTGTGGGAGGCTGACCAGAAGCTGCTGGCGCTGCAACTGGCGTCCGTGTCCAGCGACCACCTGCAGGAACTGAACCTGATCAGCCGCGAACTGCAACAGCAGTCGGACTCGCTGGTAGATTACATTGAGATCCTTTCCGGAGATTCGCTGGGCGCCCTGGGGCCGCTGCAGCGCAAGTTCCTGGAGCGGGTCAAGTCGACCACGCATCGCATCCAGGAATTGACCCGTGACCTGGCCCTGTCGGGAGCCGGGCAGGAGAACCCCCTCGGCGGGCTGGTGAAAGTCGACCCGGCGGCTGTGCTGGCAGAGGCGGTTGAGCCCTGCCGCCAGTTGATCGAGGGACGCAACCTGTCCCTGGATGTCCAGATCGATGGAAAAATACCGCCGCAGGACCTGGATGCCGATTCGCTGCGCAAGGTGCTGACCATCCTGATCCAGCGGGCCTCGCAGGTCACTCCCGAAAAAGGCCGCCTCAAGGTGGATGCCTGGATTGGAGCCTGGCAGGGTGAGCCGGCAGCTTCGGAAGCCGGCCAGGCGCCCGGGCAGGCGCTGTTCTTCAGGGTGATCGACGGCGGCGGGCAGCTTTCGGGTGAGGAGCTGGGCCGCTTGTTCCTCAGCGCTGCCCGTCCCGGCGAGAAGACGGAGGAAAAGCTGCCCTTCGCCCGCCTGCTGGTTGACGTGATGGGGGGGCGCATCTTTGCTGCCAATGAGCCGGGCCACGGCCTGGCGATCACGCTGGAACTGCCCCTGGCTGCCAGCGTTGAACGAGGCCAGCCGCGGTGAAATCCAACCACCAGGCTGCTCCGGGTTTTGCCGCGGGGTTTGCCGCCGGGCTGGTGGCGCTGGTCCTGGTGTTGGGGGGCGCGGCCACGGCCCTGGTGGAGAGCGGGTTCACGCAGCAGTCGCCGCTGGCAGCCGAGGGCTTGCAGGGAAAAACACTCACCCCAGCACCGTCTGTTACGGCCACCTCGACCCGGCGGGCTGCCTCGCCATCGTCTACACCAAAGCCAGCCACCTCGACCTCACGCCCGACCTTGCCTGCCTCGCCCACCCCCAGCCAAACCCCCTGCCCACCGCCAGCCGGCTGGATCAGCTATACGGTGGGGGTGTCCGATACGCTGCCTGGCCTGGCCAGCAGCCTGGGGATCACTGAGGCGCTGGTGATCGAAGCCAACTGCCTGGTGAAGGGCATGCTGCCAGAGGGCGGAATGGTTTACCTGCCCCCCTCCCCGACGCCTACTTCTTCACCAACGGCTGGCTTGCGGCTGCAGTGCCAGCCGCCCCAGGGATGGGTAAGCTGGGTCGCTCAGCCGGGTGACACCTGGGAGAGCCTGGCTTCGGCCACCGGGGTGGGGTCCCTGCAGCTGCAGGCAGCCAACTGCTACGATATCAACCTGGTGGCTACCCCCGGACAGACGATCAACCTGCCCAGGCTGCCATCGACAGCAACCGCCAGCCCGGGCAGCACGCCGGTGGCGCCCCGGCCATTCTCGGCCCTGGCACTGACCCCCACCACCTCTCCGAGGGCTTTCCCGGTTCAGCCAGTGATGCCGGTGATCCGCACGCCGGCGCAGCCTTCCGGATCGCTGCCCTCTACCCCATTCCCTCGGACTGCCACCCCATGACACTTCAAGGAAAAGGATTTTTTATCTGGACCATTCGCAATTGTGAGAACGGGGATCCGGATGCCATTGCGTCTGTCGCTGCTCAGGCAGGCCTGAGCCATGTGGTGATCAAGATCGCCGACGGCGTCTCCGATTACAACATCAACCAGACCACCGGCGCTGACCTGGTGCCGCCGCTGGTCCAGTCCTTGCGACGGGTGGGCGTCCAGCCCTGGGGCTGGCATTATGTGTATGGCTATAACCCGACCGGCGAAGCGGACAAGGCCATTGAGCGCACGCTGGAACTGGGGATGGACACCTATGTGATCGACGCCGAGGCGGAGTACAAACAGCCCGGCAAGGATGAGGCTGCCACGACCTTCATGGACCGCCTGCGATCCGGCCTGCCCAACACGCCGCTCATCCTGTGCTCCTACCGCTATCCCACTTATCACCCGGCCTTCCCCTGGAAGCAGTTCCTGGAGAAGTGCGATTACAATATGCCGCAGGTCTACTGGCTGCAGGCGCACAACCCGGGGGAGCAGCTGATCCGCTGCGTGCGCGAGTTCCAGGCGATCACGCCCTTCCGCCCAATGTTCGCCACCGGTTCGGCGTGGAAGGATGGCGACTGGGCGCCGCCGCCGGCTGAGGTGGTCGAGTTTTTAAGCACTGCGCAGGAGCTGAGCCTGGGGGCGGCTAACTTCTGGTCCTGGTCGCACTGCCGCCGCGATCTGCCTGAAACCTGGCAGGCCATCGCAGACTACCCCTGGACGTCTGCCCCGCCGCAGCAGGACATCGTCCAGCGCTATATTGCCGCCCTCAATGCGCACGACACCAACCAGGTGCTGGCGCTGTATGACCCCCAGGCGGTTCACGTCACCCCGGCGCGCACCCTGCAGGGGCAGGCTGCGCTGCGCGGCTGGTATAACGCCTTGTTCACACAGATCCTGCCCAACGCCGCCTTCACCCTGGGCGGGTTTGAGGGCACGGGGTCCAATCGCAGCCTGTCATGGACGGCGACCTCCAGCCGGGGGGCGGTGCTGGATGGGCGCGACACCCTGGGCCTGCTCAACGACAAGATCGTCTACCATTACACCCAGTTCAGCGCCCCCTGAAGCGGCGCAGCCTGTCCCCATAATCGACTCCCACGCGCCAGTCCGGCAGCACGCCGGTCGGCGTTTTATTTTTTGCCCTTGACCGGCTTTTTGGGCGCCAGGTCAATCTCCCAGGGCTTGCACAGGCGAGTCACGTGCTCGCCGGGCTTGAAATCCGGCAGCAGCGCCCCGCGGCCGGTGCGGTTCTGCAGCGGGGCCTCGTCCAGGCGGATGGCTTTGGGCGCCAGGCGCTCCAGGTGCAGCACCAGGCGCGCCGTGCCCTTATCCACCGCCATGCCGGCCAGGTAGGTCCTGGCTGGCAGCTTCCAGGCCTGCACGCCCTGGCCGTAGCGCCCCTGGAGGGGAAAAGAATCGACCGGGACCCGCTTGGCATTGCCGTCTGCGGTGACCAGGAAGACCTCGCCGGGCTGGGGCAGCAGCTCGACGCCGGCAATGGTGTCCTGCTCCTGCAGCTTGATGGCTGAAACGCCGGCCGCCACCAACCCCATAGGACGCACCTCGCTCTCGCTGAAGCGGATCGCCATGCCCAGCGCCGTGACCAGCAGGATTTCGCTCTCACCCCAACTCAGGCGCAGCCAGCCCAGGCTGTCTCCTTCATTAACTTTTACCAGGGTGAAGGGGTTGGCAGAAGGGCCAGGTAAATCGTTAAGGCTGGATTTCTTGACCATCCCCTGGCGGGTAACTGCCAGCAGAAACCAGCCTTCAGGCCGGCTGGCACGCGGCGGCAGGGCGAACAGCCCTGCCGGGCGCTGGCGCTCACCCAGGGCGCAGGCTTTGAAGAAGGGCACACCGGCGGAGGGCTTCTCGGCCTCCACCAGGGTGTGCACCGGGACGGCAGCGGCTTCGCCGGTCTCGCTCACCAGGTAAAGCACATCGCGCGTGCTGCACTGAACCAGCCAGGCCGGGGCTTCCCGGCCGCTCAGGCGGGGCGGCTTTTCGTCGGCCGTGCGCGCCAGGATGCCCTCCGGGGTGAGCGAGACCCAGGTGGTCTTATCTGGGGTCAGGCTGGAATCGGCAAGGAGGGCGAGGCTCTTCTGGCCCTGCTGCAGGCGCACGATATGGGTGCGCCGGCGGTCGTTGAAGGCGTCTTTGACCGCCTGCAGCTCGTCCGCCACCAACTGGCGCATCTTCTTGGGACTTTTCAGCAGCCCTTCCAACTCTTTGATCTGCGCCTGCAGCTGCTTGTACTCTTCCTCAATTTTTTTACGCTCCAGGGCGGCCAGGCGGCGCAGGGGCATATCCAGGATGGCCTGCGCCTGGATCTCGCTCAGGGTGAAGCGCTTGACCAGACGGGCCCGCGCCGTCTCGGCATCGGGAGACTTGCGGATCAGGTCGATCACCTCGTCCAGGTTCTTCAGCGCGATGCGCAGCCCTTCCAGGATATGGGCGCGCTGGCGGGCGCGCTCCAGGTCATAGATGCTGCGCCGGCGCACGATCTCCAGGCGGTGCTCCAGGTAGACGCGCAGCGCCTGTTTCAAGGTGAGCAGGCGCGGCTCGCCCTCCACCAGGGCCAGCAGGTTGATACCGAAGGTGGTCTGCATGGGGGTGTGCTTGTACAGGTCGCGCAGCACCTTTTCCGGGTCGGCGGTTTTGCTCAGCTCGATGACGATGCGCATCCCCTGGCGGTCGGATTCGTCGCGCAGGTCGCTGATGCCCTCCAGCTTTTCCTCGCGGGCCAGCTCGGCGATGCGCTCGATCAGCGAGGATTTGTTGGTCAGGTAGGGCAGCTCGGTGACGATGATGCGGCTGCGGCCGCGCTCCATGTCCTCCAGGTGAGCGCGCGCCTGGACGGTGATCTGGCCTCGCCCGGCGCCGTAGGCGCTTGCCAGCCCTTCCTCGCCAGCCTCCTGGACGATCACCCCGCCGGTGGGAAAATCCGGGCCCTGGATGAACTTCATCAGGCTCTCCAGGTCCAGGTCGTCCATCCTCTCCCAATTCTCCAGCACAAAGCGCAGCGCATCCACCACCTCGCCCAGGTTGTGAGGCGGGATGTTGGTGGCCATGCCCACGGCGATGCCCGTGGCACCGTTGACCAGCAGGTTTGGCAGGGCGGCGGGCAGCACCTCCGGCTCAGTGAGCGTGCCATCGAAGTTATCGCTGAAATCGACGGTCTCCTTGCCGATATCCGCCAGCATCTGGGTGGCACTCGAGCTCAGGCGGGCCTCGGTGTAGCGCATGGCAGCCGGCGGGTCGCCGTCGATGCTGCCGAAATTGCCCTGCCCGTCCACCAGCATGTAGCGCATGGAGAAGTCCTGTGCCATGCGCGCCATGGCCTCGTAGACCGCCATGTCGCCGTGGGGATGATACTTACCCAACACCTCGCCCACGATGCGGGCGGATTTTTTATAGGCTGAATCCGGGCGCAGGCCCATGTCATGCATGGCGTACAGGATGCGGCGGTGAACGGGCTTCAGCCCGTCGCGCGCATCCGGCAGGGCGCGGGCAACGATGACGCTCATGGCGTAATCCAGGTATGCCTGCTGGGCTAAATCGTTAATGTCCGCTTTCTGAACCAGGCCGACTTCCATAGGTCTCTCCTGTTAGAAAATTTGTGCTAGATATACCGCATCCACCGAAAAACGTCAACCCTGTGCCCTCACTTTACCATAGAAAGATTTGCCTGGAAAGACGGGATGGGTTATGATTACCCCAAAAGAAGGAAAGGCAAACCTGATGAAAGTTGAACCCATAATTCTCTCCGGCCGGCACGTGCGCCTGGAGCCACTGGGCGAAGCACATATCCCGCAGCTAGCCCTGGCCGGGGAAGATGAGAGCATCTGGAAGTTCATGGTATACGGGGACGTGGTCGGCGAGGCGCGCATGCGCCGCTGGGTGGAGGAGATGCTGAGGCGCCAGCGAGGCGGCGCAGACCTGCCCTTTGCCGTGATCCATATCGAAAGCGGACAGGCAGTCGGGGCAACGCGCTACATGGAGATCCAGCCCGAGCACCGCTCGTTGGAGATCGGCGGCACCTGGTATGCGCCGGCGTTTCAGCGCACCCCGGTCAACACGGAGAGCAAATACCTGCTGCTGCGGCACGCCTTTGAAGGCCTGGGCTGTGTGCGCGTCCAGTTCAAGACCGACCTGCGCAACCAGCGCTCCCAGCGCGCTATCGAGCGGCTGGGAGCGGTACGGGAGGGCGTGCTGCGCAAGCACCGCATCAACCCGGACGGGTATATCCGGGACTCGGTGTTTTACAGCATCATTGATGATGAATGGCCGGCGGTGAAAGCGCACCTGGAAGCGCTGCTTCCCCGCTAGCGGGCGTGCCGCGGCGGGCTACTCCCGGGTTTTGCGGAAGTACTCCACCGTCTGGCGCAGGCCGGCCTCGAGATCCAACTGCGGCGTCCAACCCAGCTCCTGGCTGGCCAGGTCGGCATCGAGATAGATTCTAAAAGTCTCACCGGGCTTTGCCGGGCCATAGTTGGCAGGCAGGGGGTAGGTGGTGATGCTGCGCAGGTGGTCGAAGATCTGGTTGATGGTGGTGCCCACCCCACAGCCGATGTTGTAGGCTTTGCCGCTGCCCTGTTCCAGCGCCAGGAGGTTGGCGCGCCCACAGTCACTGACGAAGACGAAATCGCGCACCTGCTCGCCGCTGCCAAAGATGGTTACCGGCTCCTGGCGCAGCATACGGCTGGTGAATATTGCGACCACGCCGGCCTCGCCGTGGGGGTCCTGGCGCGGACCGTAGACATTGGCATAGCGCAGGATGGTGTAGTCCAGGCCAAAGTTGTGCTTGAAGATGTAGGGATACAGTTCAAAGGCATACTTGCTGGCGCCATACGGGCTGAGCGGCTGGACCGGGTGTTTTTCATCGCACGGCAGGTAGGCCGGCTCACCGTAGGCCGCTCCGCCACTGGAGATGTGGATAAACTTGCGCACCTTAAACTCGACTGCCAGCTGCGCCAGGTGAATGGAACCCAGGATGTTGGTGGTGGCGTCAAATATCGGGTTGCTGACCGAATGGCGCACGTCGATCTGCGCCGCGTGGTGGCTGATCACCTGGGGGCGCTCGTGCTCAAAAATGCTGCGCATCTCGGGGCTGCCGATGTCCACCTGGTAGAAGGCGGCCTGGGGGTTGATGTTTTCCCTGCGGCCGCTGGAAAGGTTATCCACGATGACCACCGGATGCCCGGACTGGATAAAGTGGTCGGCGACGTGGGAGCCGATGAAGCCTGCCCCGCCGGTAACCAGGATTTTTTCTTTCACAGTAAGGTCCTCTTTCAATTAGGTAGATTTAGATTCTTTGCTGTTCGTAGGCGATCACCCGGTTCAGGATATCGTCCAGCGAACACTTAGGGTTGTAGCCGATCAGGCGGTTGATCTTCTCCAGGGATGGCACCCGCCGGCGCATGTCCTCGAACCCCGGGGCATAAGCCTGCTCATAGGGCACGAATTGGACCTGCGAGGCGCTGCCGGCAAGGCCGATGATGCGCTGCGCCAGATCCAGGATGCTGACTTCCTGGGTGGCGCCGATGTTGAACACCTCGCCCACCGCTTTGGGGTGCTCTGCCAGGCGCGCCACCGCCCAGATGACATCGGAGACATCGGCAAAACAGCGTGACTGCTGCCCATCGCCGTAGACCTGCAGGGGCTCGCCCTTCAGCGCCTGGCGCACAAAGCGCGGCACCACCATGCCGTACTGGCCGGTCTGGCGGGGGCCGACAGTGTTAAAGAAACGCATGATCACCACGGGCAGGCCGAACTGGCGGTGGTAGGCCAGGCCGAGAAACTCGTCGACGGCCTTGGAGGCGGCATAGGCCCAGCGGCTGTGAGAGGTGGAACCCATCAGGCGATCATCTTCTTCGGTAAAAGGCACCCGCACCCCCTTGCCATACACCTCAGAGGTGGAGGCGATCAGTACCTTGCAGCCGTAGCGGTTGGCGGTGTTGAGCACTTCCTCGGTGCCGATGATATTGGTGCGGATGGTGTGCACCGGGTCTTCGACAATCAGCTTGACGCCGACCGCGGCCGCCAGGTGGATGATGATATCCGCCTCGCTGGCCAGGCGGTCGAGCACCTGGGAGTTGGTGATGGTCTCGCGCACAAACTGAAAGCTGGGGAGAGGGCGCAGGTGCTGGATGTTCTCCAGCCGGCCCGTAGACAGGTCGTCGATGGCTACCACCCGGTATCCCTGGTGGACAAGATATTCGCATAAGTGGCTGCCGATAAAGCCGGCTCCGCCGGTGATCAGGATTTTCTCTTTCATAAGTCTCGCTGTACGCCTCCGTAGATTAGGTAAATTTATCACAAATTTCGGGATTAAGGTAATGTTGACTCGGGCTGCACCCCGGCATACAATGAGAAAAACATAAGTTACATTGGTAAGCTTGTGGTCGGTATGCTAATGGGAGAGATAATCCGTGTCGCACTTATCCTTAAAATCCGGTTACGAACAATTGGTGGATCGCCTGAACCAGATGCCGCAGGGCGCTCCGCCCAGCGAGACCCTCTACGCTATCTTAAAGATTTTGTTCAGCGAGCGAGAAGCAAGCCTGGTGGCGCTGCTGCCGGTTAAACCATTTACCGCGGCCCGGGCGGCGCAATTGTGGAAAATGGACGAAGCCAGCGCTCGCAAAATCCTGGATGACCTGGCTGGCAGGGCGATCCTGGTGGATATTCTGGATGAGCAGGGCCAGTATTCCTATGTGCTGCCGCCGCCGATGGCGGGATTTTTTGAATTCTCGATGATGCGTTTGCGAGGGGACATCGATCAAAAACTGCTGGGGGAGCTGTTTTACCAGTACATAAACGTGGAAGAAGACTTTATCCGGGCGCTGTTCGTTGACGGTGAGACACAGCTGGGGCGGGTGTATGTGAACGAAGGGGTGCTCTCCAACCAGAATGCGCTGCATGTGCTGGATTATGAGCGGGCCAGCGAGGTGATCCGCAGCGCCACCCACCGCGGCATCGGGATCTGCTACTGCCGCCACAAGATGGAGCACGTGGGGCGCGCCTGCAAGGCTGAGCAGGATATTTGCATGACCTTCAACGGCTCGGCGGCCTCTTTGATCCGCCACGGGGTGGCGCGCGCCGTGGATATTGCTGAAGGGCTGGATCTGCTGCAGCAGGCTTATGACCAGAACCTGGTGCAGTTTGGTGAGAACGTGCGCCAGCGGGTGAACTTCATCTGCAACTGCTGCGGCTGCTGCTGCGAGGCGCTGATCGCCGCCCGGCGGTTTGCTTTTCTCAACCCGGTGCATACCTCCAACTTCATTGCTGAACTGGATGTTTCGAACTGCAATGGCTGCGGCAAGTGCGTGAACATCTGCCCGGTGGAAGCGATGAACCTGGTCTCGGCCAATGATCCGCACCGGCCCAAGCTGCGTAAAGCCCGGGTGGATGAGCGGCTGTGCCTGGGGTGCGGGGTGTGCCTGCGCTCCTGCGAGCACGGCGCCATCCGGCTGGAATCCCGCCCGGAGCGGGTGATTACCCCGGTGGATGCGGTGCACCGCACAGTGGTTATGGCCATTGAGCGCGGCAAGCTGCAGAACCTGATCTTTGATAACCAGGCAATGGCCAGCCACCGGGCGATGGCGGCGGTGCTGGGAGCGATCGTGCGCCTGCCGCCGATCAAGCAGGCCCTGGCAAGCCAGCAGGTGAAATCTCGCTACCTCGAAAAGCTGCTGGACTGGGGGGCGCGACATTCGGTGTTGTCATGATCGATTTGTCTGAGGAGGAAAGTCTATGTTTGATTCATTTGACCAGGCGCGGCATTATGCGCACCAGCACCAGATTGAGCTGATCGACTTGAAATTCTGCGACCTGTGGGGCCGCTGGCACCATCTCACCGTGCCGCTCAGCCAGTTCACCCCCGGCCTGATGCGTGAAGGGATTGGTTTTGACGGCTCGTCGGTGGGGCTGAAAAGTGTCAAATCGGGAGACATGGTGCTGGTGCCCGATCTAAGCACTGGCTTCATCGACCCATTCTGGCAGGCGCCCACGCTCAGCTTTATCTGCACCACCCTGGAGGCAGACACCCATGCGGTGTTCCCAAATGACCCGCGTAATATTGCCATTCGCGCCGAGGCCTACCTGACCCGGACGGGGTTTGCCAACCGCAGCCTGTGGGGACCGGAGTTTGAGTTTTACATTTTTGATGACGTGGCCTTTGATTATGGCGTCAACCACGCCTCATACCGGCTGAACTCGGGCGAGGCGGATTGGAACAGCGCTACCGGCGGGCATGGGCATTACATCCCGCTGCACGGCGGCTACCATGCCATCCCCCCAAAGGACCAGTTATATAACCTGCGCAGCGAGATGACGCTGCATCTGGAGCGCATGGGTGTGCCGGTGAAATATCATCACCACGAGGTGGGGGGCCCGGGCCAATCTGAGATCGAAACCCCGATGATGGGGTTGGTTGAATCAGGCGACGCAACCATGCTGGTTAAATACGTCACCAAGATGACTGCTCACAGCCATGGAAAGACGGTAACCTTTATGCCCAAGCCGTTATACGGCGAGGCTGGCAGCGGGATGCATTTTCACCAACACCTGTTCATGGACGACGCCAACATGTTTTATGATCCCGAAGGGTACGGCTGCCTGAGCCAGCTGGCGCGTTATTACATCGGAGGGCTGCTCAGCCACGGGCCGGCACTGCTGGCGATCACCAATCCGAGCACTAACTCCTACCGCCGTTTGGTTCCAGGGTACGAAGCCCCGGTCAATGCTTTCTTTTCGTTGGGCAACCGCAGCGCGGCGGTGCGCATCCCCAAGTATGCCAACCAACCGGGCACGGCGCGCATGGAGTTCCGCCCGCCGGATGCTACCTGCAATGTGTACATGGCGCTGGCGGCGCAACTGCTGGCCGGGCTGGACGGTATCCAGCGCCAGATCGACCCCACCCAGGCCGGTTTTGGCCCTATTGACGCCAACATCTTTGCCTGGAGCGAGGCTCAGCGTGCCAGCATCAAGCAGCTTCCCGGCTCGCTGGAGGAGGCGCTGGCGGCCCTGGAGAGCGACCACGATTTCCTGATTCGGGATGAGGTGTTCAGCGAGGAGCTAATCCTTCAGTGGATCGGCCATAAGCGCGAAATGGAGGCCTACCCGGTGCGCACCCGCCCGCACCCATACGAGATGAGCCTGTATTTTGACGTTTGAGAAGGGTGGGTTGCCCGGATATTCAGTCGCGGTACAGCCCGCTTTGCGCCACGTACTCGTAAACTGGCGCGGGCAGGAAGTACCGGTAGGGCCGGCTCTGGCGGGCGCGGTTTCGGATGTCTGAAGCGGAGATGTCGATCTGAGGGGCGTTAATAAAATGAACTTTTGGCTGCAGACCGGGGAGCAAGCTTTCTAAGACACCCAGATCAGGCACCGATCCAGGACGGCACAACACCCCCAACCCGTCCAGGCTGGTGACCAGTCCCTGCGCCTGGTGCCAGGTGGGCAGGTCGCGCAGCGAATCGCCGCCCATCAGGTAGAAAACCTGCGCCTGCGGGTGCAGCAGGCGGCACAGGCGCACGGTGTCCACTGCATACTGCGGCGGGGGGCGATCGATATCCAGCCGGGAGAGCTCAAAATCCGGGCTGTCTGCCAGAGCAGCCTGGAGCATCTCCAGGCGCTGCGCCAGGGGGGTAATCTCCCGGTTCAGCTTATGAGGCGGGTTGGGAGTGAGCACCCACAGCATTTTGTCCAGGCTTAGCTGGTGCTGGGCCTCGGCTGCCAGGATAAAATGACCAACGTGTGGGGGATCGAAGGTCCCGCCAAACAGGCCGACGCGCCTCAGTCCTGCCATTCCAGTTCGAAGTCACCGATAAAGACGGTATCGCCTTCCTGGACGCCGGCTTTGCGCAGGGCGGCATCTATGCCCAGCGTTTCGAGGATGCGCTGGAAGCGGCGGATCGAAGCATAGTTTTCCCAATAGGTCATCTCAGCCGCACGCTCAATAGCCTCGCCGCTGACGCGCCAGCCCGCATCAATGTGGCTGATGCTAAACTGGCGGGGATCGCTTTCCGGCCGGTACACAGGGATGGCTTCGTCCGCTTCCGGAAGCGGCGCCTGCTCCAGGAGTTGGGAGGCACGGTAGAGCAGCTGCCGCACGCCGGTGCCGGCGACGGCGGAAATGGCAAACACCTCGCTGACGCCGCGCTGCTTGAGCTGGGAGGTAAGCTCAGGCAGTCGCTCCTGGACATCTGGCAGATCGATCTTATTGATCGCCACAGCCTGCGGCTTGCGCGCCAGCTGGGGGTCGAACAAAGAGAGCTCACTGTTGATTTGCGCATAATCCAGCAGTGGATCCTCGGCCATGCCATCCAGCAGGTGGATCAGCACGCGGGTGCGCTGCACATGGCGCAGGAAATCATGTCCCAGGCCAATACCCTGGTGGGCGCCTTCGATCAGCCCCGGGATATCTGCCAGCACCAGGTTGGTTTCACTGTCTAACTGGGCAACCCCCAGGTTGGGCTCGATGGTGGTGAAGGGATAAGGGGCAATCTTGGGGCGGGCGTTGGTCACCGCCGCCAGCAGGGTGGATTTCCCGGCATTGGGCACGCCGATAATACCGATATCCGCAATCAGCTTAAGCTCCAGGTGAATCGTGAGCTCCTGCCCGGGCTCGCCGCGTTCGGCAATGCGCGGCGCCTGGCGCACCGAGTTGGCAAAGCGGGCATTGCCGCGGCCTCCTTTGCCGCCAACGGCCACGACCAGGCGTTGCCCGGGGGTGACCATGTCCCCCAGCACCTCGCCGCTGGCCTGGTTATACACCACGGTCCCGGCTGGGACGGCAACCACCAGGTCCTCGCCCGAGCGGCCGGTCATGTTCTGCTTGGCGCCGTTTCCCCCATCCGGGGCTATGAAGCGCGTCTGGTGGCGGAAAACCACCAGGGTGTTCTGCACTGGAGCGACTTCAAGGATGACGTCGCCGCCTTTGCCTCCATCCCCCCCATCTGGACCGCCTCGCGGCACGTACTTCTCGCGGCGAAAATGGACCACCCCATTGCCGCCCCTGCCTGAACGTACAAAAATATCAGCCTGATCAATAAACATAGCAAGGCAGGATTATACCACCCGTTGCGATTGATTAGCTTACTGAAGCAGGTGTTTTCTTCAGGAATTTCTCATTTTGATAAATCAATTGCTGGACGATATCAGGATACCTGTGATATACTTGCGTCCGCTCCCGCCTCAGGCGGGAGAACCTATGCCCCCTTCGGGGCATTATCTCTCACGTTTTCTGACCCGACCAGGCGTGCCGCAGATGTGGCTCAGGCCGGGGTTGAAGAAGACGGAAGTCTAACGCAAAGGAGTTTTCCCAATGGCTATCATACCCATGAAAGCGCTTCTTGAAAGCGGCGTGCACTTCGGGCATCGTACCCACAAGTGGCACCCGGCGATGAAGCCCTATATCTTCACCGAGCGCAACAGTATTCATATCATTGATCTGCAGAAAACGGTGAAGGCGCTTGAACAGGCCTACAACATGGTTCGTGACACGGTGTCGAACGGTGGTGTGGTGCTGTTCATTGGCACCAAGCGCCAGGCCCAGGAGACGATCCGGGAAGAGGCTGAGCGCGCTGAAATGCCGTATGTGACGACGCGCTGGTTGGGCGGTATGCTCACCAACTGGCGCACCATTCGCGGGCGTATCAACGAGATGGAAAAGTTGGAGCGCATGCGCGAAAAG
>CAIQIV010000618.1 GCA_903871905.1 uncultured Chloroflexota bacterium
CATCACCGGGGTAGGATCAACCCCATACGCCATGGCCAGGTAAAAAGCCACGAAATCTCCAAACTGCAGGTTGGTCCACATGTGAGCCAGGGCCGTGCTGCCCTGGCCTTCTACCGAGTCCGTGTTAATCCCCTCGACCATCATCATTTTCTGCATCAGATCGGCGCGCAAGCGGTTGCGAGGATGGTCTGAAGGAGACTTAAGATAAATGACCATGGCCTGGGAGAGCAGCTTCTCAGAGTTCAGCATGCCCTCCAGGGTATTGTGATTGGCCTCGGGCAGGGTATCAAACTCTGCCCAGGCTTTGGCCAGCTCATTTACCTGGCCTTTCCAGCGGCGGGCGACCGGGATCTGCGGCCCAGAGGCAAACAGGACCACCAGGCGGTCAACGAGCTGGCCTGCCAGGCGCTTGGCCGGATTGCGGGAGGCGGGGATTTCCGCCCCCAGCAGCTTTCCCTGCTGGCGCATCGTGGTCACCGCGTCCTGTACTTCGCCGTTCAAGGATGAAGCATCCTTTAATAGGTTGAGGCGGGCCAGGGCCGCCAGCAGCAGTCCAAAGGAAAAGGCTACCGCGGTGCGCGGTGGACCCTTGTGCTCGAAGGACCAGAGCACTGCCTCGCTCTCACGCGCCAGCCGGGCCAGCGCGCCTCCGCTGGTGATAGCAATCCGCCGGCAGTGGTTCTCTGTTGCCTGTTGGAAGGCAGCCACGGTTTCCTCGGTATTTCCGGAGAAGGAGGAAGCGATCACCAGGGTGTGAGGTCCGTTCGCCCAGGCCGGCAGCTCATAATCCCTGAGCAGCACAAGCGGCAGAACAATTCTGGGGGCAACATAAGAGGACAGCAGGTCAGCGCCAATAGCCGACCCGCCCAGCCCGGTCACAATGATGTGTGACAGGCCGTCCCATGCAGGAAGCTCGAGCGATTGGCCAAGCTGCCAGGCAGCATCCAGCTGATCCGGAAGGCGCTCGATCAGCGTGAGGATATCCTGCGGGTCGATTTGTTTGAAGCTGGTGTGATCGTCAAGGTTCATGAGAATTCCTTTTATTATTGGGCATCTGATCGCATAAATTCGGGAAATTTCCCTTTGCCTTATGACGGATTATACTTTATGTGACTTATTCGTCAATCAATTCACTTCGTCCAGGCTTGGACGAGATTAACGGCGCACTTCTGAATACCCTGGCTGGCAATAGCTGATATAATTTTTCCCAAGTGAGGTGCACAATGAAACGATCTGAAATCAATGCCATTCTGAAGGATGCCGAGCAATTTGTCCATGCCTGTGGTTTTAACCTGCCTCCATTTGCATCTTGGAAGCCGGAAGCCTGGAAGCAGGTTGGTCCAGATGCGGCCGAGATAGCTCACCATAAATTGGGCTGGGATGTCACGGACTTTAATTTGGGCCATTATGATAGTGATGGCTTAACTCTCTTCACCTTGCGCAATGGGACCCCAGAGAACTGGAAAACCGGCAAAGGCAAGCTGTACGCAGAGAAGATTCTGCTGGTAGGTGTTGACCAGGTAACGCCGATGCATTTCCACTGGAA
Organism: uncultured Chloroflexota bacterium; assembly: GCA_903871905.1. Taxonomy (GTDB): domain Bacteria; phylum Chloroflexota; class Anaerolineae; order Anaerolineales; family UBA4823; genus CAIQIV01. The sequence continues at coordinate 1,547 of CAIQIV010000618.1, forward strand.
CAAAATGGAAGATATCATCAACCGCAGCGGGGGAAAATTGGTGATCGAGCTGTATAATTCCTCTCCGGAAGAGGAACTTGATGATCAGACACCGGTGACCGTGGTATGCGATGGCGTTGTACGCCGGCTGCCGCCTGGCGGGCAAGTTGTGCTTTCACCGGGCGAGAGTATCACCTTACCCCAGTTTTGTTATCATCGCTTCTGGGCCGCTGAAAGCCGGGTTTTGGCTGGAGAAGTGTCCATGGTGAACGATGACGACGCGGATAATCGCTTCCTCAAGCCGCTCCCCAGGTTCCCCAGCGTGGTTGAAGACGAGCCGCCGTATTATCTGCTGGTCACGGATTACCCGCAGTATTATCGTTTCTAACCCGGCTGGCCGTTGCTGCTCGACGCCTGGTTCAGGGTTGGGACCAGGTAAGGACTTCCAGGCTCAGGCCAGAGTCCTGGGCATTCATTCCTTTAACCACCGCTTTTCCCACCAGGCCTTTGCCGGTGCGGTAACAGAGCACCGCGCCGGGGCCCAGCTCTTCGGCGACCAGGGCGCGGGCAGACATCGATGCGCCGCTGCATGCGGCGTAATCCGGCACACCGACCCCGAATACACTGAGCACGGTTGTCCCCTGTGGGATGATCAGGTGCTTGCCCTGGGCATTTTTCTCATAAGAGAAGTCCGCCTTGAGATTCTGGACGATCTGGTTGGTGTCCAGGTCGAGTTTCTGGTTCGGCAGCATGGTGGAGGTCCCGTTTACCTGTACCGAAGGTACACCGGGGTTCGGAGTGCTGTCAGACGGTGTGGTCATGGGGGGAGGTGTGAACCCGATCGGGGTGGGGATAACAAAACCCGGCGGGGTGGGGATTTCCATGGTCGGAACCGGGGTGATGGCTGTGGGGCCGGGGGTGACCGTAGGTCCCCCCGGGGTTACGGTTGGCCCACCCGGAGTCACAGTTTCTGTGGGGACGCTGTCCCCGGATACCACGATCCGCACCCAAAAAGGCGAGCTGCCATTGGGGCCAATGCCAAAGAGATTATTGGCCGCATTCATCAGCTTCCAGTTGCCCTGGTAGGTTCCGG
>CAIQIV010000619.1 GCA_903871905.1 uncultured Chloroflexota bacterium
ACGTTGGCCAACCGCTGGCAGTATTGGCTGGAACTGCTGCTGGCATTGATTGGATTGGCAGCCGCGGTTTGGAAACGGCGCTCCTGGCTGCTGTTATTTTCCTGGACGTTCTTGTTCTTCATCAGCTACTCTCTTTTAGGGGTAAGCCGGTATTTCTGGTATTATGCTCCATTAGTACCCGGATTCCTGGCTATGGTGGGCCTGGGAATATGGCTGCTCTCTACAATTTTGGCTGGCTTGAAATGGTCTGGGCGGGAAAGCCAACTCCGCCTGTCTCAAGGCACGGGCTGGGCGGTGATTCTGACCCTGTCGTTAGCACAGGGGATTGGCGCCTGGCAGCAGAGCCAGCAGTTGGACGCGCGCTCCGACCTCTATCGCCAGGTGGGCGAGTGGTTAAACCAGAACACTGTGAATAAAGCGCGCGTTGGTGCTCTGGAAGTGGGTATTATTGGTTACTATGCCATGCGCCCCATGGTGGATTTTGCCGGCCTGATCCAACCAAATGTAGCCCAGCAGCTCCGGCCTGAGGCAACCTATGCGGACGCTGCTCGCTGGGCAGTGGAAACTTACCGGCCGGACTACCTGGTTTTGCAGAAAGGTTCCTTCCCTGCCCTGGAGCAGGGTGCGGTGGCTCATGACTGTCAGCTGGTCAAGCAGTATCCCAGGCCGCAGGGTTATCCGTACGACCTGGAAGTTTATGCCTGTACTGGGGAGTAGCTTTGTATGAATTGGATACCGACATCGATCCCGGATGTGTTTGTGTTAGAGCCGAGAGTTTTTGGCGATGAGCGCGGCTTCTTTATGGAAACGTATAATGCCCGGCAGTTCTCCCAGGCTGGCCTCAGTGTGCAGTTTGTCCAGGACAACCACTCGGGCTCGCGCCAGGGGACGCTGCGCGGGCTGCATTACCAGGTCCGCCAGGCTCAAGGGAAGTTAATCCGGGTGGTCGCCGGCGAGGTCTTTGACGTGGCAGTCGATTTGCGCCGCGGCTCGCCCACCTTTAAGCACTGGACGGCGACCCGCCTGTCGGCGGAAAATAAGCGCCAGATCTGGATCCCGGCAGGCTTTGGGCATGGCTTCTATGTGCTCAGCCCCTGGGCCGAGCTGGTCTATAAAACCACGGACTTTTATGCGCCCGAGTGGGAACGCGCCGTGCGTTGGGATGACCCCGAACTGGCAATCGAATGGCCATTGGTTGATGGGCTTGCCCCAACGCTCTCAGCCAGGGACAGCCGCGCCCCTGGGCTGGATAAGGCTGAAGTGTTCGATGAATGAGGCGCGGCTGGAGGACTGCGGCATGCAGACGGTGCTGGTTACCGGTGGGGCCGGGTTTATCGGTTCGAATTTTGTACATTACCTGCTTGGGGCAGAGCCGCAGGCCAGGGTGATCAACCTGGATGCCCTGACCTATGCCGGAAGCCTGGAGAACCTGGTCGATTTACCTGCCCCAGAGCGCCACATCTTCGTCCAGGGCGATATTTGCGACGCCGGTCTGGTCGAGAGCCTGTTCCAGCAGTATGAGATCCAGGTGGTTGTGCATTTTGCCGCTGAGACCCATGTTGACCGCTCGATCGTTGATCCAGGCGCCTTTGTGCGCACCAATATCCAGGGCACCTACACCCTTTTGGAGGCGGCGCGCAAAGCCTGGTCTGCAGCCCCACAGGCTCCGGGCCGGACCTTTCGTTTCCACCATGTCTCCACGGACGAGGTTTACGGCGCCCTCAAGCCTGGCGAGCCGGCATTCTCGGAGACCACACCCTATGCTCCGAACTCTCCCTACGCGGCAACCAAGGCTGCCAGCGACCACCTGGTTCGCGCCTACGGGCATACCTTTGGCCTGCCGGTCACCATCAGCAACTGTTCCAACAATTATGGCCCGCGCCAGTACCCGGAGAAGCTCATCCCGCTGATGATTGCCAACGGACTGGCCGGCCGGCCGCTGCCGGTCTATGGCGATGGCCAGCAGGTGCGGGACTGGCTGTACGTGGAGGACCACTGCCAGGCTATCTGGACCGTGGTGCGCCGTGGTGTGCCGGGTGAGACGTACAATATCGGCGGTGGAAACCAGCCTCCCAACCTGGAGGTGGTGGAGACGCTGTGCGCGATCCTGGATGAATACCAGCCTGCCGCGCCTTACTGCCCGCACCGCTCGCTGATCCAGTTCGTGGCAGACCGCCCCGGTCATGACCGGCGGTATGCAATCGATATGACCCGCATCCAGCAAGAACTGAACTGGCGCCCGTCACATACTCTGGCCAGCGGCCTGGTGAAGACCGCTGCCTGGTACCTGGCGAACCAGGGCTGGGTGCGCAAGATCCAGCAGCAGGAGTCTTACCAGCAGTGGCTGGCGCGCAATTACAGCCAGAGAGGAGACATGAAATGAGAGGCATTATCCTGGCTGGGGGGCGCGGGACCCGCCTGTTCCCGCTGACGACCGCCATCAGCAAGCAGCTCCTGCCGGTGTACGACAAGCCCATGATCTACTATCCGCTTTCCATGCTCATGCTGGCGGGCATGCGTGAGATCCTGGTGATCAGCACG
>CAIQIV010000620.1 GCA_903871905.1 uncultured Chloroflexota bacterium
ATCACCGCGGTGATCAGTGCCGCCACATAGGTCAGCGCGGCCGCGTTGAGCACCTTATTCACCCCGCGCTGCTCCTCCTGGGTCTGGATCAGGCCGCTGTCTACCAGCAGCGCCTTTGCCCGCCTCGAGGCGTTCAGCTCCACCGGGATAGTGACCAGGGCAAAAACCACGCCCAGCGAGAACACGCCGATGCCCAACCAGGCAAGCTGCGTCACGCCGATCAGGATGCCCAGGAAGATCATTATCCAGCCCAGGTTCGAGCCGATATTCACCGCCGGGACCAGGAATGCCCGGAAGCGCAGGGGAAAGTACTCTTCCTTGTCCTGCATGGCATGTCCCAGCTCATGCGCCGCCACTGCCAGCGAGGCCACCGAACGCCCCTCATAGGTATCGCGGGACAGGCGAAGTATCTTTTGCCTTGGGTCATAATGGTCGGTCATTTTTCCGGAAATGCCCTCGATGCGCACACCGTACAGCCCGCCAGCGTTAATCAAGCGATTAGCTGCCTCCCCTCCACTGACCCGGCTGCTGGCCAGCACCCTGCTATACTGCGAGTATGCCGACGAAACGTACCACTGCACGATGGCCATCAGGATCAGCGCCGGGGCCATGCATACAAAGTACATGGGATCAAAATAAAACATCTTTCCTCCTACTTGTTCAACAGCGTATCAATCGCCTTCTGGAGCTGGGGATCTTTATTGGCGTTAATGTCCTCATCGGTGAGCTCAACCACGACATCCGGGGTCAGGCCAATCTGGTGAATCTGCCGCTCCTTGGGGGTCAGCCACAAGGCAATGGTGATGCGCACGGCGCCCTGGTTGTCGGAAAGCGGCTCAATATTCTGCACCGAGCCTTTGCCAAAGGATTTCACCCCAACCAGCTTGCCGCGCCCGCGATCCTGGATTGCCCCGGCCACAATTTCCGAAGCAGAAGCAGAGCCTTCGTTCACCAGCACGACCATGGGCACCTTGGTCGCCAGACCGCCTGGATCGGCATAGAAGGTCTGCCGCTTCCCGCTGCCGTACTGCTCATACATAACCACGCCATCACCAATAAACTCAGACGCGATCTGGATCGCCGTCTTCAGGTAGCCGCCGCCGTTGTTACGCAGATCCAGGATGAGACCCTTGGGATTGTTCTCCATCAACTTTTCCAGTTCCTTGTGCAGGTCATCCCCGGTCTTATCTCCAAAGGTGAACAGGCGAACATAAGCAATGTCCCCATCCAACATCTTGGATTCCACGCTTGGCACGGAGATGCGCTCGCGCGTGATCTTCACATCAAAGGGATTCTCCACATCCTTGCGCAGAATGGTCAGGGTCACCACCGAACCCTTGGGGCCCAACACTTTCTGGCGCACCAGCTCTGGGTCGGTGCCCTTCATATCCTTACCGTCAATGCCGACGATCTGATCCCCGGCTTTCAGCCCCCCCTTTTCCGCCGGCGAGCCCGGCATAGGGCTGATAATGGTCAGGAAATCCCCTCGCGAATCAACCCAGGCGCCAATTCCCTCATAGCTGCCGTTCAGCTCGCTGGTCAGGTCCTTGTACTGCACCGGTTCCATGTATGCGGTGTGTTCATCCCCCAACGACTCGAGCATGCCGCGGATTGCGCCCCGCATCAGGGCTGTATCATCCAACGGCTGCTTGACATATTCGGCATGCGCCAGCTGCCACACCTGCCAGAAAGGCTTGAATAACTCTTCCAGGTTATCCGGGGTATTGGCCTGTGCTGAAGGAGCAGCGGTAGCTGGCGCCGTCCCCAGATCGAAACCCAGGCCGCTGACGATCTCGTTGGCCTGCGGCGCAAAAAACGCACCCGCAGCAAAACCTGAGGTACATGCCCCACCAACCAGCACCAGCAACACCAGGACACCCAGTATACTAAAAATGGCTTTTTGACTCATCCTGTCTCCCGAATCTCCATCCTTCACGCTGCCACGCAACAAGAAGCTAGGATTATTGAATATTGGCAGGTTAAGATTATCACAGGTTGATTAGAATCAGGTAAACGGAGTGATGGATTCGTATTAACTCCCCCTCCATACGCGCAAACCCCTTATCCCCCGGGTAGATCGGTCACCGCTGCCAGCTCAGCAACGGCAGGTATAATCCGTGAATAAACACCGGAGCAGAGGGCAGCCACACTGCAACCGACGGGTTTTGTTGCGGTGAAACAACTGGCGCCAGGTGGATCTGTTTATCCCCGGACAAACTCAAAGGTTTGATCAACATGGTAGGACTTCCAATTTCATAAACTAAATGATAATCAGAGTCCAGGTGCCCATAGACCTCAACCTGGTAATCTCCTGCCTGGTCAGCAGTAAAGTAAACCTGGTCAAGCATCGTCCCGTCCAGATTGCTCAACCCGGCTTGTGATCCATCTGGTCGCCATAAATACAGATCAGAATCCCCCGAATACGTGGTCAGAGAAATTGAGATGGCTTCCCCTGGCTGCAGAGATACCCGGTAAATCCTTGTATCTCCAGTCAGGACAAGATCGTACGGCAATAGATAATTCAGACGTTCCTGTAGTGGAGTTTCTGATATGTTTCCCGCGTGATCAGCCGCCCAAGCCTGGATGAAATGGACACCCCCTGTAGACGAAAGCAGCATGGTATACGGTGTCTGGAAGGAAATCCACCCAGTACGCTGGATAGCTATCCACTGCAAAGCTGCTGCGTTATAGATGCGCTCAACCAGGTACATATTTGCCAATCCAGATCCACCCTGGTCTGTGGCAGATAACGCAACGGTCAATGTAACCGATGTGGTGGAAGGCGTCCCATCGTTTAGCGCCAGCGAAAGGACTTCGGGAGGGATCTCATCAACGGCTGGTGGCAAGATAGAAATCCATTGGTGCACCTGGTTGTTATACTCGCTGATCTCACTAATCTGGTTGGATGGGTCTAACACTGCATAGATATCCAGGGTCCCTGAGATGCCTTTCGTGTCCCAATAAATAAATGCCGCTTCTACACCAACACCAGCCGCCATGGGAACCGTTTCTGTCATGCCCAGAAGTTCACCACCCAGGCGCGGCTCCCCATGATAAAAAGAAACCTCAATTTGCCTGGTCTGCTCCCCCCCCTGCCGGTGAACATTCACCCCAAGCATCACCTCGTCACCGGTGCGCGGCGCCAGCGGCAGCGTCCACACATCATCCTCACCTATCGAGAAATCATCTTGGGCCAGATCGATCACTGTGTAAGCCCGGCTAAGAATACACGATCTCAAAGAAGCAGGGTTACGGCCGATCACATCGTATACCCCAGCAGAGATACCTGCCGGGATGACCACCCGAACCTGCAGAGGATTAATATAAGTGATTTCAGTCAATTTCTTTGTACCCAGATAGATCGAGATACCTTTGACCAGGTTCTGACCGTAAATCGTAATCGTGTTCGAAACCGTGTTAACTCCCTGGGACGGTAGAATGCGGGTGAAGCGGCAGTCCATGCTAGCCGTAGGCCTGGAAAATTGGCTGGTATTCCCCACCATATCTGTTGCCGTCGCGGTCAGTAAAGGACCATTGAAGGCAGCTCCTTTCGAGAATGACCAGAATCCGTTGATGTCAGCAAATGTACTTCCCTCTACAATTTCACCTTCATCCTGGCGATCCGAAAAGATTTCAACCCTACAACCCGGGCATGTTGACCCGGTTATGGTTCCAGAAACCAGGTTTGAGGTGGAAATCACCGGAGCCGGCAGCAGTTCATTCCCACCTTCGGCCAGAACAATACCCTTGCCACTGTTGCTATGAATTTTATTCTGGATGATGGAATTATGCACAGCAGCGCTGCCCACTACTTTGATCCCATTGGAGCGGTTAAACGCAAGCAGATTACCTTCCCCGGGAAAGTCCCCACCAATGATATTATCGTGGGGACCAACACTCTCCCCTGGGTTCTGCATAATCAAGATACCATCGGTATTGTTCGGCGCCGGTTTTTCTCCACTGACATCGGTCCCAATGTAGTTTCCCCGCACTACATTACCGGA
>CAIQIV010000621.1 GCA_903871905.1 uncultured Chloroflexota bacterium
AGGAAATTCTTCTGTGCATGTTGTAAACTTATGCTGGTCATCAAATCGAATTTCAGTATAGCATGATGGATTAATTTTGTCAATAATTAAGATTATTATCCTAAAAATTATTGACTTCTGGAGTACTTGCCAGTATAATCAATGAATATATAAGAATTTTATGCTAAATATTGACGCAACTCATCTGAAGTGCTATAATGCTGCTGTTCTGCTACCCTCCCCTAAGAGCTGCCAGTAGAAGTATTTTCGGCGCAGGCATCAGGATGACTGCGGATAGCTTTATTACGATTGGATAAGGAGTGACCTGAAATGTCTGACTTGGAGATCCGGAATTTACACGTGAATGTGAATAACCGGGAAATTCTAAAAGGTGTGAACCTGATTGTGCGCCGGGGCGAGGTGCATGCTCTGATGGGGCCCAATGGCACTGGAAAATCCACCCTGTCTTATACATTAATGGGACACCCTGGCTACGAAGTAACTGAGGGTGAAGTATGGTTCAAAGGGCAGAACATCATTGAATTGGAGCCCGATCAGCGAGCCCACCTGGGCCTTTTCCTGGCATTCCAGTATCCAGTGGTTATTCCGGGGGTCTCTCTGGCGAATTTCCTGCGTACTGCCATCAACTCCAGGCGTAAGGTAGAGAATCCCGACGATAAAGGCATCGCCATCCCGGAATTCCGCCGTTTGATGAAAGAGAAGATGGATGTCTTGCAGATGGATCATGCCTTTGCTGGGCGTTATCTGAATGACGGTTTCTCGGGCGGTGAGAAGAAACGCGCCGAGGTGCTGCAAATGGCAGTGTTGAAGCCGGAAATGGCTATCATGGATGAGACCGACTCAGGCCTGGACATTGATGCCCTCCGCATCGTTTCCGAGGGCGTGAACACATTACGTGGACCAGATTTGGGTGTTCTGCTGATCACCCACTATCACCGGATGCTGAATTACATCAAGCCGGATTATGTTCATATCATGCTGGGTGGCCGCATCGTCGAGACGGGTGGATCAGAATTGGCGATGCACCTGGAAGAACAGGGTTACGATTGGCTGCGCGAAAAGGCGGACCCACTTTCCATCTGATTGCTGGTAGAGTTTTGGATGGTCCGTATCGACACAGAGTTGGTGAGAACCCGCGCAGTGTTTGGAGGTAGATATGAGTGACGCGAAGATTCTAGAGGGGATAGGGGAATATAAATACGGTTTTCGGGATCCGGAAACCTTTGTTTTTAAGACTCGGAGAGGGCTGGATCGCGAAGTTGTTGAGCAGATATCTTCGATGAAGGGCGAGCCGGGGTGGATGTTAGAATTCAGGTTGCGCGCTTTGGAGCATTTTCTGGCGCGCCCGATGCCTACCTGGGGTGGTGATATTTCCGGTTTGAATATGGATGACATTTATTTCTACACACGGCCAACAGACAAGGAAAGCCGCTCGTGGGATGAAGTGCCGGATACTATCAAGAAGACCTTTGACCGCCTGGGTATCCCGGAAGCAGAGCAGAAGTTCCTGGCGGGGGTTGGTGCCCAGTATGAATCTGAAATGGTCTATCACAATATTCAGGAACACCTGGCCTCCCAGGGTGTGATTTTTAAGAGCATTGAAAACGGCTTGCGCGAACATCCAGACCTCTTTCGCCAGTATTTTGGAACTGTTATCCCCATCGAGGACAATAAGTTTGCTGCGCTAAACAGCGCAGTCTGGTCTGGCGGTTCATTCGTGTATATTCCGCCCGGGGTTAAGGTCGATTTGCCTCTGCAGGCATACTTCCGCATGAACACTGCCGATGCCGGCCAGTTTGAGCGCACGTTGATCATTGTCGATGAAGGTTCCTGGGCCCATTACGTTGAAGGTTGTACTGCCCCAATTTATACGACCGATTCCTTTCACAGCGGCGTAATCGAGATTATTGTCAAAAAGGGGGCCCGTTTCCGCTACACCACCATCCAAAACTGGTCAAATAACATGTACAACCTGGTTACGCAGCGCTCGATCGTTCATGAAGGCGCCAAAATGGAGTGGGTGGATGCCAACCTGGGTTCCAAGCTGACCATGAAGTATCCTTCCTGCTATCTTGTAGGGGAGGGGGCGCATGGTGAAATCCTTTCCCTGGCCTTTGCTGGGCGCGGGCAGCATCAGGATACGGGTGGCAAGATGCTTCATTTTGCCCCCAATACCAGCAGTAAAATCACCTCCAAGTCGATCAGTAAAGATAAGGGGCGGGCTTCATACCGCGGCTTGTTGAAAGTTCACAAGGGCTGTAAGAATGTTCGCTCCAATGTGGTGTGTGATGCACTGCTCCTGGACAGCACTTCTCGCTCAGATACCTATCCTTCTATAGAAATCGATGAGGAAGACGTGACCATTGGTCACGAGGCCTCTGTTTCTAAGGTCGGAGAGGAACAACTTTTTTACCTGATGAGCCGGGGATTGAGCGAGGAAGAGGCCACTACCATGGTGGTGTCTGGTTTTATCGAGCCTTTGGTGAAAGAACTGCCAATGGAGTATGCTATTGAAATGAACCGTTTGATCCAGCTTCAAATGGAAGGTTCGATCGGTTAGGAAGAATTACGGCGATAATATGATGACGAGTCGGACAATCATCACACGTTCCAGGCGGGCTGAGGCACAGGCAGGCGGCGAATTCAACTTTACCCGCGAAATGGTTCCTTATTTATCCGATGGCCGGGAAGTACCGGAGTTCCTGGCGGATTACCATGAAAGAGCCTGGAAGCTCTACGAGGAAATGCCTCTCCCTACCCCATCGGATGAAGCGTGGCGGCGCACCGATCTCCGTTCTCTGCCAGCGGGTGTTTTTCGCCTCTCCAGTGCAGAACCTGCCGATGAGCAATCCAAGCCACCGGCTGAATACCTGGAGTCGCTGGTTGACAGCGAGCATGGTGGGGAGATCGTCATTACGCCAGGAAATATTCAGACCACCTTAAGTGAGGATCTGGCGGCCAGGGGAGTTGTGTTCGTAGATTTAACTACCGCAGAGCGCAAGCACGCTGACCTCCTGGCGATGTTCATGGGCCAGGTCGTCCGGCCAGATGAGGGTAAATTTGCCGCCATGGCATCAGCGTTGGCGCGCTCAGGTGTTTTAATTTACATACCGCGGGGAGTACAGGTTGAGCAGCCTCTTCACAGCATTATGTGGGGCTCTGGCAGCAACCAGGCGATATTTTCGCATGTCCTGGTATGGGTAGATGATGGTGCTTCTTTGACCTATGTTCATGAATCTGCCTCCCCAAACCGGTCGGATACCTCTGCCTTTCACGCCGGTGTGGTGGAGATCCAGGTCGGTGCTGGGGCTGGTCTGCGTTTTGTGGAACTTCAGTCCTGGGGGCAAAATGTCTGGAATTTCAGTCACGAAAGGGCGCGTGTGCATGCGGATGGCTCACTCGATTGGGTCTTTGGGGCAATTGGCTCCCGCCTGACGAAGAATTTCTCTGAGTTGGACCTGGTAGGACAGGGAGCATCGGGGCGTATGTCAGGCTTTTATTTTACTGAGGGTGAGCAGCATTTGGACCATGACACCCAACAGAACCATCGTGCTCCTCACACGACCAGTGATCTGCTCTTTAAAGGCGCCTTGAAAGGAAAAAGCCGGTCTGTTTGGCAAGGCATGGTTTATGTTGCCCCAGGCGCTCAAAAGACGGATGGGTACCAGGCAAATCGCAACCTGGTGCTGAGCCCGAACGCCAGGGCAGATTCGATCCCGGGATTGGAAATATTGGCAGATGATGTGCGCTGCACTCATGGTGCTACGGTTGGTAAGGTGGACCCTGAACAGGTTTTTTATCTTCTCAGTCGGGGTATTCCCTATCCTGATGCCGAACGTTTGATTGTTGAAGGCTTCTTTGACCCTATCATGCAGCGTATACCCTTTGAGGGTGTGCGCTCGCGTTTCCAAAAGGCAATTCAGAAGAAGATGGAATAAGTATTATTGATTTGGGAGGGTGTCGTGCCTGAGCTTTATTTTACATCGGCTCCAAACCGGGAAGAAGATTTCGAAGTCGGGGATCGCATTGAAGTTTTTTGCGATCATGAGCGAAACGGCGGACGCGTGCGCGACTGGCTGGAGGGTACAGTTGTGCAGGTGGATATGAAATTATTAGCTGTCCAGTTTGTTGAGAACGTCTATCTCACAGATGGATGGATGGTTCCGGATCATGTCCTGTGGTGCCCCAAGAAATCGACTAACATTCGCGCCGTTGTGCGCAAGAAACGACGCCCGCGGGCTAAGCCAGTCCGCCCTGAGGAACAGTAGATGCGTGAAAAAATGGTCATGAATGGTGTGGATATCAGCCGTATCCGAGAGGATTTTCCAATTCTTAAGAGGGAAGTCAATCCTGGGGTACCGTTGATATACCTGGACTCAACTGCGACCAGCCAAAAGCCGGCGCAGGTGATTGATGCGATGGACGATTTTTATCGCCGGTCAAACGCTAACATCCACCGCGGGATACACAAACTGGCTGAAGAATCGACCGGTCTTTATGAGCATGCTCGCAACCGGGTAGCTGAGTTTATTCATGCTCCTTCTGCCCGCCAGGTCATTTTTACCCGCAATGCAACCGAGTCGCTTAACCTGGTTGCTTATACCTGGGGGCGCGCCAATTTGCATCCTGGAGATGTGGTGATCCTCACCGAGATGGAGCACCATTCGAACCTGGTCCCCTGGCATATGCTGGCGGCAGAAAAGAATATCCAGCTCGAATTCATTCCGGTGACATCTCAGGGTTATCTTGACCTGGGGGAGTACCAACGGCTGCTTAACCTGGGTCCAAAACTGGTCTCTTTTACCCATATGTCAAATGTGCTGGGAACGATTAATCCAGTGAAAGAGATTGTCCGCCTGGCACACCAGGCTGGAGCTGTGACCCTGGTCGATGGCGCCCAGTCTGTCCCACATTTCAGTGTGGATGTAATGGATTTACAGGTTGATTTTCTCGCCTTTTCGGCGCACAAGATGTGCGGCCCGACGGGGATCGGTGTCCTGTATGGCAGGAAAGACCTGTTGGAGTCGATGCCGCCCTTCCTGGGTGGGGGAGATATGATTAAACGGGTGCATCTGCGTTCTTTCGCTCCCAATGAAATTCCTTACAAATTTGAGGCTGGAACGCCAGCCATTGCGGAAGCAGTAGGGTTAGGCGCGGCGATAGATTACCTGTCCTTTGTCGGCATGGATTGGATCGCTGGCCATGAGAAAGAGATTGCGGCTTACGCAGTGGAGCGCCTGGAGGAAATTCCGGGCGTGACCGTGATTGGCCCCCCTGCTGGAGATCGGGGAGGTGTGGTGTCTTTTACTCTGCAGGATATTCACCCTCACGATATTTCCCAGATATTGGACTCGGATGGCATCGCGGTCCGGGCGGGGCATCATTGCGCAATGCCGCTGCATGATCGATTTGGTCTGCCAGCCACCGCACGTGCCAGTTTCTACCTATACAATACACTATCTGAAGTGGACAGTCTGGTTAATTCGATTTATAAGGTTAAAAGAGTTTTTGGCAGTTAGTAGAGAACCCGTTGCAATGGATGACCTGTATCGAGAGTTGATAATTGACCGTTATAAGAATCCAGTCTATCGCGGAAAACTGGACCCGCATGATATTTCCTTCCAGGATGATAATCCATTATGCGGAGATCATATCCAGATCGATCTGAGGCTGGATGAGGAAAACCGAGTCAAAGAAGCATCATTTGATGGGCATGGTTGTGCCATTTCCCAGGCATCTGCGGATCTATTGGTTGAATCGGTGATCGGAAAATCCCTGGAGGAAGTCCGCTCTTTGACAAAAGATGATTTGCTTGACATGCTAGGTCTGGAATTAGGGCCGGTCCGTTTAAAGTGTGCGCTGCTTTCGTTGAAGGTGTTGAAGGCAGGCGTCTACGGATTGGGTGAAGCGACGGACGAATTAATTGAATAACCAAAAAGATGCAGGCTTCTGTGGACGATCTCTCAAAATTTGAGTTCCTTCCTATCTGCCAGGTTTCTGAGCTTTCCAATGGGGAGCGGGTGTTTATTGAGATTGATGGACAGCCAGTGGTTCTTTTCAACATTGCCGGGCAGTTTTTTGCGATTGCAGATGTTTGCTCGCATGATGATGGACCAGTGGGCGATGGCTACCTGGAGGGGTTTGAGATCAAGTGCCCGCGCCACGGCGCGAGTTTTGATGTGCGTACCGGTAGGGTGCTCTCACTCCCTGCGTATATTGACATCCCCTCCTACCCGGTGCGGATTGTAGATGGCCAGGTGGAGATCGGTATCCCGAAAGAATAAGCTGGGATGAGAATTTAAAGGGCAACCGGAGAGAGCGAGCTTCTCCGGTTTTTTTCTCCCACCTTTCCCCAGGCAAAGAAGGTTGGGATATAGAGCACACGAGCGCCGCTGTTCCAGGCGTGGAGGTCGATTTCCTTTAACTCCTGCAGTTGATCGTTGGGAAGAGTATCTGCCAGGTCCGAAGCGAGCATGGACCATTCTGATTCGTTATCTACTTGTGAGTGGCGGCTGCCCCAAAATCCACCCATCACCCCGGTTTCAACTTGTTCAAAGCCGGCTTGGTGGAAGAGTCGGGCAAGCTTGCGCCCTGTGAATGGATCAGAGCCTTGCCGCTGCAAGGCCTCAGTCTGCAGTTTCCCCAGGGTTTCCAAAGATTTGGGGTAATCGATGCGCCCACCGTAATCCGGTTCAGCAAAAGCCAGGACAGAACCTCCGGGGCGTGTTG
>CAIQIV010000622.1 GCA_903871905.1 uncultured Chloroflexota bacterium
AGATCAAAAGTGAAGTAGACATCCCCATCATGGTAATGAGTGATACGAAAACCGCAGCGCAGGTAAAAATCCACCACTTCCTGCCAGGTCTCGGTAGTCTCCAGGACAATCTGCCGGCAGCCCCAATTTCTTGCCTCCTCCACCAGCCTGCGCAGGATCAGCCGGCCGATTCCCAGGCGGCGCATGCAACGGGCTACTGACATGCGCACCACCTCTGCTGTCTGCTCTGCGCGGGGAACCAGCGCCCCGCAGCCCGCCACCTGGTTCTCATGCCAGGCTACCAGGAACAGCGCATCGCAGTATGTTGTGGCAATATCATCCAGGTCCGGGTTTTTAGAAGGGTCCAACACACCCCAATGTTCCACCAGCCCGGCAAGCACCAGGCTTTTCACTGCCTGCTGGTCGTTGGGTTCAAATGGCAGGAGAACTATCTGAGGCATCCTGTTTCTTCTATCTTCCATAACTCCAACGCTTCATCCGGCAAAGATAATGTCACCCGCGTATATTCTCGGGGCATGCTTTCCAGGGACAGCGAACCGTTTATCACCGCCATCATTGTGCTGTGCAGCGCCAGACCCTGCCCGGTAGATGGTACATTCAACCCTGGAGGTGGAAGACCAACGCCATTATCCTCGATGCGGAGAAGGAGGCCGCTGCGCCAGTCCACCACCACTCTGAGCTCCAGCGGCTCACTGCTGCCTGCTGGCCGGGCATGATGGGCTGCATTTCGCATCGCTTCGCGCGCTGCGTAGAACACGACTTCAGCAACCAGCGCTGGCAGGGACTTCGCACGCAGCTGGGCTTCGGAGCCCACCTCCCAGAGAACACGGTCAAAGCTGCCAGGCAGCTCATCGCTGATCACCCGCTGCAGCGCGCCAACCAGGCCAAGGCGAGCCAGGTCTGGAGGAGCGGACCGGGGAAGGGTGCGCAGCAGGTCAGAAAGCTGGCGGTGCACTTCCACCAACTGGCTGCTGACCTCCTGGGAGGCGGGCAGATCCATCCCAGGCAGGGCCGCCATCTGCAGGATCGCAGTATGCAGGCGCGGCAGGATTTCATCGTGCAGAGTGTGACGGGCGCGGCGGTCCAGGATGCCATTCTCGACCAAGCGCTTGCGCTGCAAACTGACCAGGCGTCGCGCCATCTCTGCACTGGCCAGGATATCTGCCAGCCGTTCCCCGCCAGCCCGGGCCAGCTCGATCTCCTCAAGGGAATAGACCCCACCGTCGCTCTTCTCACCCAGCAGCAGCAGGCCCTCCAACCCACGCTCATTCCACAGCGGGGCTGCCCACACCAAGCCGCTGCAGCGCTCGGGGGAGAGGGGCAGGCCGGCCATTTCCGGAGAATCCAGTCCTGCCAGGATCTCGGACAACGGCGCTCGTGGGGATGCGCCGGCAGGGAAATGTAGCGGCGATATTCCCAGGGCTGCCAGTGAGCCCAGCGGCACCAGGCTAGCCCGCCGGGCGCCTAAAATCTCGGAGCAAAACATGGCAAACGAGGCGTCCTGCAGGCCATCCGGCTGGACCTCCGGCGAGGGATCCAGGATGTGTTGAAACACACCCTGGCTGGCCAGCAGCACGCGCATCTGGCGCGCCTGCCGCTGGCGCTCGGAAAAGCTTTGCCAGCCCAGCCAGGCAAAACTCAGTGCGGCCAGCACCAGCAGCACAAGCAGGGTCACAATCCACGAGGCCTGAATCGTGATACAGCCAGCCGCCGTAACGCTGAAGGCTGCGGCAATGCCGACCATCTGCTGCCACTGGCGCAGAAACCCGTGACGGGGCAGCGTCTTGCCAGAAAAAATCTCGTAAGAGGCGATTGCCTGGCCTAGCAGCAGCGTGGACCCCATCAGCAGGGCCGCCAGGAGCAGGTCGAACAGCGAAAACATGGTGGGAAATGACAAGATCAGATCTGGAATGTCCGGATGCTGCGCCAACACCCGGCTTAGCCAGGAAAACAGCCCGCTGACCACCAACCCCACCAATACCAGGGTGAGCGAAGCCCCCACAAGCCAGGGCCGCGCCCGCCGGCGCGCCATTTCTCCCAGGATGCGGTGGGAAGAAGCCGGGCGCAGCAATGCATCCAGCGCCAGGCCAAGGCACAGCAGAATAAAGGGCGGGTAAACCAGCAGCAGAGCGGGGATATCGCCTGCAGCCAATGCGTTCCCCTGCAAGCCGCCTGCCCTGGGAGAGAGAGCCGGGAGAGGATTGGCCAGGATGTATAGGACGCACACCAGCAGTGCGTAAGCAGCGCTGATCCACAACCAGTGCCTTTGCCGGCAGCGCAGCTCACTGGCTGGATCATCCCAATAGCCGCCATACCACAGCATCAGCAGGTACCAGGCATACGGCGCGGCAATGACCGGCAGCCAGCCTGCCCGCCACCAGGCCGCCAGGCCTGCCAGCAGCCCGGACGCTCCCTGGACCAACAACAGTGAGTGTCCGGCAAAGAAAAGCGCCCCGGCGAGCAGCCCGCCAGCAGCCAGGATCATCCCCCAGCTCCTGCGCTCTGCGTTGATAAGCACCGTAAAACCCAGCCAGGTCAGCAAAAATGTGTTGAAAAGTGAAACTGCCAGCGCCGCGCCATCCAGCAGCAGGTGTCCGCTCATGCCCCGCTCCAAACCACCCAATTCCCACGCTCGTCCAAAGTGTGAGGCACACCATCCGCATCCCAGGAGAGAATACGACCGGCCTGCATCATGATCGCCGCCCGCGTGCGAGCCACTTTCTCATCCGTGGCGCTGTCATCCAGTCCCCAGGCAGCGTAGATCTGCCCGTTGGTGCGGCTGATGGTGCGCTTATCACTGTAGCCCAGGCGGGCAGCGATCTGTTCGTTGGTCAGCCCCTGGGCCAGCAGCCGGGCCACCGCCTGCTCATTCGGCTCCAGCATCGCCAGCGGCGACTGCTCATCCTTGTGACGCGTCTCCTGGACGCGAGCTTCGATATCCGGATCAATAAAGCTGCGCCCCGCAGCCGCATCATGCAGCAGCGGAACGATCATCTGCGGCAGCAGGTAGTTGGATTTGCGCACATAAGCGTAGTGGCTGAGGATCCCCGAGCGGCGAAAATCACGGTAGTAAGCGTCATCATCCTGGATAGAGTAGAAAACCACCGGCAGGCGCGGGTACTCGCGGCGGATGCTCACCGCAGCCTGGATGCCGTTCATCCCCCCTGCCAGCTGCACATCCATCAGGATCGCCTGCGGCGGCGTCTCTATACAGAAAGCAAGCGCAGCCTCCCCTGTCTCACAATCGCCCACGACCCGTACCTGCCCGGTGGCATCCAGCCCAACTCGAAGCGCCTGGCGCAGCCTGATGTTATCTTCAACCAATAATACACTGATCATCCGGTTTCTCCATCCGACAGAATAGTCGAGAGCCGCCCACCTGTCAAGCACTTGAGTGCAGGAAATCCAACACTCGAAGGGTGGAAGGGCTGCAGCGGGTGCCCTACAATGAAAACATCTACGTATACAGGCAACACATCGAGAAAGGAAGATGACCATGAGAGTAAAGCTTATCCTGCCCGCCCTGACCGAAGCCAAAAGCCCATTTTGGCGGCCGATCAAATATTCCCTGTTTCCTCCGCTGGGGCTGGCAACCCTGGCTGGCTACCTGGACGAAACGGATGAGATCACCCTGCAGGATGAGCACGTGGAGACGCTGGACCTGGAGGATGACCCAGAGCTGGTGGTGCTGCAGGTATATATCACATCTGCCTACCGGGCGTATGAGCTGGCGGATCACTACCGGCGCAAGGGGGCATATGTCTGCCTGGGAGGGCTGCATGTCACCTCGCTGCCGGCGGAAGCAGCCGCCCATGCCGACACCATTTTCCTGGGGCCTGGAGAGGACACCTGGCCGGCGTTCCTGGCCGATTACCGCCGCCACGCGCCGCAAAAGATATACCGTTCGCAGCAGCGCAGCCTGTTGGGCATGCCACCCGTGCGGCGCGATCTGATCAAACGCCGCCTGTACCTGGTACCCAATTCGCTGGTGGTCTCGCGCGGCTGCCCGCATACCTGCGACTTCTGTTATAAAGAGGCTTTTTACCGGGGCGGAAAGTCTTACTATACGCAGCTGGTGGACGAGGCCCTGGCTGAGATCGAGCGCCTGCCCGGGCGCCACCTGTACTTCCTGGACGATCACCTGTTCGGCAGCCAGCGCTTTGCTGCCTCGCTTTTTGACGGCATGCGCGGCATGGGGCGCGTGTGGCAGGCGGCTGCCACCGTCCAATCCGTGCTGGCCCCGGGCCTGCTGGAAAAGGCAGCAGCCAGCGGCCTGCGCTCCCTGTTTGTGGGGTTTGAAACACTCAGCGCACAAAACCTGCTCCAGCAGCACAAAAAGCACAACCTTAACCGCAGTTATGAAGCCGCCATCCGGCGCCTGCACGGCCTGAGGGTGATGATTAACAGCAGCTTTGTCTTTGGCATGGACGATGACGATGAAAGCGTGTTCGAGCGCACTGTAGCCTGGGCAATCAGCCAGGGCATCGAGACCGCCACTTTCCACATCCTGACCCCCTATCCCGGCACTGCCCTGTGGGAGCGTATGAGCTCTGCCGGGCGGATCACTTCCCACGACTGGAACCTGTATGACACGCGCCACGCGGTCTACCGACCGGCAAAGATGGATGCTGCGGCCCTGCAAGCCGGCTACTGGCGCGCCTACCAGGACTTCTACCGCTGGGGCTCGATCCTTCAATCAGCCGGCGTGCACCCTGGCCTGGGTGAACGGCTGCGGCACGCGGCGTATGCCGGCGGTTGGAAAAGGTTCGAGCCACTGTGGGATTGGGTCATCCGCGCCAGGAGGGTGAGCAGCTTCCTGCCCCTGCTGGAGTCGATCCTGGCAGGCCCGGCAGGTCACAGTTCTCCATCCCTGGAGCCTGGGAGGGAAGGGGCTTCCCGGCAGGATGCATTAACCTGAGAGCTGCCTGCCCGCACCCTGGACCCAAACCGCGTTCTTACCCCTCTATGGGTTTAACACCCCACAAGAGATAATAGTATGAGACGCACGGGATGGGCGCCTGGCGCAGATCCTCTTCCATGCGCTGGATCCCGCGGGAAAAGGCTTCCGGGGCAATCAGGTGCAGGCTGGAAAAAGCCTTGTCCCGGTAAGCCTGGATGTCGGAAAGGGAATACGGGAAGGCCACTTCTTTTTCCTGCAGGCCGGAAAAGCCGCTCTCGCTCATCAGCCGCTTCAGTTCCTCAACCGGCGGATAGCGCTTCAGTTCCACCTCCGCCGACTCGGGGAAATATGCCGTGAGCGGGCGGCGCTTGCGGATGATCTCCGCCGAATCGGTGACGGTGCACAGCCTGCCGCCCGGCCTGAGGGCGCGCAGCGCGTCTTTGAAGTAAGCCAACCGGTCACCCACGTGATGAATGACATCCACCGAGAACACCAGGTCCAGCGAGGCGGTGGGAAAATCCAGCTTCTCCGCCTGTCCCAATTGGAACCGGACAGAGGATGAGCGCTGGCGCGCCCGATCCAACATCTGCGCCGAGGGGTCGATACCCCAGGCAGCGCAGCCAGCCGCCTGCTGCAAGGCAATGATGTAATTTCCCGTGCCGCAGCCGACCTCCAGAAGGCTGAAATCCGCCTGCGGGCGGGTCGCGGCCAGCAGATCCTGCAGCACACCCGGGTGGACCCGGCGGTGCCGGGCATACTCCTCAGCGATCTGGTCATACTCAATTCTCATAGAAATTCCCTTTTACCTGGATGCGCTCCAAAGCAGTCATTCAGTCCTACCTTTTCCTCATAACTACAAGATTTGGCCATTATTTTATCTCACTTCCTGCCTCTCCATACACCCGCGGGTGACAGCCCGCCTGAACTGGGTTATACTGTTTGGGTCCAATACCAATACCAGGAGAGGCCACCATGGGTGAAGGGAAATATATCGTCTACGGCTACCGCTGGGTAGTTTTGGGGGTGTTCATGCTGATTAACCTGGTGATCCAGATGCTGTGGATCACCTACGCGCCGATCACCGGCCCAGCAGCCAGCTTCTACCAGGTCAGCGACCTCTACATCGGGCTGCTGGCCATGTCCTTCATGATCGCCTTCATCCCGCTCTCCATCCCGGTCTCCTGGGTAATCGACACCTACGGCTTCCGCCTGGCGGTCAGCATCGGGGCGATATTGATGGGCATCTTTGGCGTGCTGCGCGGCCTGGCAGGCAGCAACTATACCCTGGTGCTGCTTTCGACCACCGGCCTGGCGGTCGCCCAGCCCTTCCTGCTCAACGCCTGGACCAAGCTGCCCGCCCGCTGGTTCTCCCTGGATGAGCGGGCAACCGCCGTGGGGCTGGTTACCCTGGCCAACCTGGTCGGCACCGGGCTGGGCATGGTGCTCACCCCGCTGCTGCTCGAAACCATGAGCATCCCCACCATCCAACTCATCTACGGCGCCCTGGGCGCCCTGTCGGCGCTGCTATTTGTCCTGCTGGCTCGCGAGGCGCCGCCGACGCCCCCCTGCCCTCCAGAAATGGAAACCCGGGCGCTGATGCTGGATGGGCTGAAGCACGCCCTGCAGGTCAAGTCCTTCTGGCTGCTGCTACTGGTTTTCTTCGTGGGCATGGGCGTCTTTAACGGCTTGAACACCTGGATCGAAAATATCATCCGCCCGCGCGGATTCACCCCCACCGATGCCGGAACACTGGGAGCGGTGATGCTGTTCGGCGGACTGCTGGGCGCAGTGGTCATCCCGCCCTTCTCTGACCGGCAGCACCGGCGCAAACCCTACCTGCTGCTGGGTGTGCTCCTGTCGATCCCCGGGCTGCTGGGGCTGGCTTATGCCACGTCCTTCGTCCTCCTGCTTGCGTCTGCCTTTGTACTGGGCTTCTTCCTGGTCAGCGTCAGCCCCATTGGCATGCAGTTTGCGGCCGAGCTCACCCAGCCCACACCCGAGGGCACTTCAAACGGCCTGATCCAGCTTTTTGCCCAGGCATCGGTGGTGTTCGTCTATATCATGGAGGCAACCAAAGGGGCTGACGGTGCCTTCACCCCGGCGCTGCTGTTCTCAACCGCCCTGCTGCTGCTGGCCGCGTTGGCAATCACCCGGATCAAGGAGCCTTCCGCCGCAGACCTCCCCTAGCACTGCTGGTTTCACAGCCTCAGGGCGCTGGCAGGTTATGGGCGAAGCGCTCCGTTTTCAATCACAAACACCTGCTTTAATGCGCCGCCTGGGCGGATGACCTCCTTCTCAAGGTGCATCCCGCTGCGCAGCGCGGCGCGACAGGAGGCCTCGTTTTCAGGATCGATCAGGGCAATCAGCCGCGGCAGTCCCAGGTGCTGAAACGCATGGTCCTGCAGAGCGCGAGCGATCTCCACCGCATATCCTTTTCCCCAGGCAGAGGGATGGAAGATGTAGTTCAGCTCGATCTCCAGCACCCCATCCACTTCCTTGTCCAGCAGGCCGCAGTGACCGACCAGCTGCCCGCTGGCCTTTTCCACCACCGGCCATAAATCGTAGCGCTCCGCCAGGGGATCCTGCGCCGTTTCTTCAAACACCGACTGCAGCCAGGCCTTATCCCGCGGCCCGCCCATGTAGCGGGTCACCGCTTCATCCGCCCACAGTTCAACCAGGAAGGGGACATCTGTCACCTGCTGGTAGCGCAGGATCAGCCGCTCGCTTTCAAGAATCACCTGGTTCAAAGAGCACCTCCTGTCCAATGCATGCCATCCGGTCCAGGTTGGATGAGAAATGGATGAAAACTTCCTTATTTCCCCGCGCAGCCGGGAAATATGCAGAAAAGATGGTATACTGACTTATCCATATCATAATCAGGTAGGAAATATCCGATTAAATAGGGTATGGATGGTCCGGGATACAACCTGGATCAAATTATACCTGAAGGACCATTTGTGAATTTCGATTCGTTTCCATTTCACCCGCAGATCGGCGCGGGAATCACGGCTGCCGGCTATTCCACCCCCACCCCAATTCAACAGCGATCCATCCCCCCCATCATCGAGGGGCGTGATGTGCTGGGATTGGCGCAAACCGGGACAGGCAAGACGGCTGCTTTTGTCTTACCCATACTCCAACATTTACTGAGCGGGCCG
>CAIQIV010000623.1 GCA_903871905.1 uncultured Chloroflexota bacterium
GTGACCAACGCCCGCTACAAAACCTGCGTGGATGCCGGAAGGTGCAGCCCACCGCGCCGTCTCAATTCCAGCACCCGCGCCTCGTACTATGGGGACCCGGCTTTCGATAACTACCCGGTGATCCAAATTAATTGGAACCAGGCCAGCGACTTCTGTTCCTGGGAAGGCCGGCGTCTGCCAACCGAAGCCGAATGGGAAAAGGCTGCTCGAGGCGTGGGAGACACCCGCATCTACCCTTGGGGGGACAGCCAGGCGGATTGCACGGTTGCGAATATCGGCGGTCCTACGCCTGGCTCCTTCTGCGTGGGCGATACCACCCAGGTGGGCAGCTACCCGGAGGGCGCCAGCCCGTATGGCGCCCTGGATATGGCGGGTAACGTGCTGGAATGGGTCAGCGACTGGTACCAGGCGGACTATTTCGGCAATCAGCCAACCTGGATGGACCCCTTTGGTCCAACCGCAGGCACCGACCGGTTGTTGAAAGGTGGCTCATGGTATTACACCTGGCCCTACCAACGCCTCTCAGCGCGCTTCAAATTCCGCCCCGACTTCACCAGTAACAGTCTTGGCTTTCGCTGCGCTTATTCGACCCTTGTCCATAACCTTTCCCCTGTGGCGCCTTTTGATCCAACCCCTGCAGACGGCATCCAGGACGTGACACTTACCCCACAGCTTAGCTGGATGGGCAGGGACCTGGAGGGGGGCACGTTGACTTACACGGTCTTTTTGGAAGCAGGAGATGATACACCGGATGCGCAGGTCTCGGAGAACCCGGCGAACCAGTTCTACCGTCCCGGGGTTCTGAGCGCCGCTACCCAATACTACTGGCAGGTGATCGCCAGGGACTCCCAGGGTGCAACCACAAAGGGACCAATTTGGAGCTTCGCGACCGGATCGGGAGCAGTGGATCTCTCTGGCCTGGTGCATATCCCTGCCGGGGTTTTTCGAATGGGCTGCTCACCGGATGATCAAATTTCCCCGATGGATGATAGTTGTCAGGATGATGAGAAACTGTTGCACCAGGTGTACGTTTGCTCCTTCGACATCGATCGATATGAGGTGACCAACACCCGCTACAAGGCCTGCGTGGATGCCGGGGCTTGCAGCCCGCCACATTCCTCCGCATCGAACCAACGCTCTTCCTATTATGGAAATCCGGACTTCGATGATTTCCCGGTGATCCAGGTAGACTGGAGCCAGGCTAACGCTTTCTGCGCCTGGGACGGCAAGCGCCTGCCGACCGAGGCCGAGTGGGAGATAGCCGCCCGCGGCAGCGCCGGCACCCGCGTCTACCCCTGGGGAAACCAAAAGAAATCCGATTGTACCCTGGCAAATGCCAATGTTTCTACCAGGTATGATAAGACATCTTTCCCATGCAATTATGATACAACCCAGGTCGGCACACACCCAAACGGCGCCAGCCCGTTTGGGGTGCTGGACATGGCTGGCAATGTGGCGGAGTGGGTTAGCGATTGGTACAGGGCCAACTATTACCAGGCGATCCGCCTGAATCCCACCGGTCCACTGAGCGGAACAGCCAGGGTCGTTCGAGGTGGAGGGTTTTACAGCACACTGGGAACATACCGCAATTCTGATCGCGTTTCCTCCAGCCCGGTCAATTTTGATAAATTTACCGGCTTTCGCTGTGCACGTTCAAGATGAGCAACGGCCGCTGCGCCGCCCACATCCGGGGTGAGGGTCTCTTCCCCCTGGAGTTTGGCCTTTTAAAAAAGGGACTTGAAAAGGGGATGTCTTTCCTGTAAAGTTA
>CAIQIV010000624.1 GCA_903871905.1 uncultured Chloroflexota bacterium
AAAGTCGTAGCCGTTAGCCTCATGTTCCTCGCTCCAGAAGTTCTCCACGATCTTGCGGATCTTGCCGCCCTTCGGGTGCCAAAGGATCAAACCGGCTCCAACCTCATCCACCACACTGAAAAGGTCCAGGTCATGACCTATTTTTCGATGGTCCCGTTTCTTTGCCTCCTCAATCCGCCACAGGTAATCTTTCAATTCCTCCTGTGTATTCCAGGCAGTGCCATAGATGCGTTGTAGCATCGGACGCTTTTCGTCGCCGCGCCAGTAGGCTCCAGCCACGCTCATCAGCTTCACCGCCGCCGGGTTGATTTGGGTGGAGATCTCCACGTGAGGGCCGCGACACAGGTCCACAAAACCGCCCTGGGAATAGATCGATATTTCCGGCTTTTCTGTTACCGGATTGCCATCTTCATCCAGATTTCCTTCTTCTAACCCGGCAATCAGCTCAAGTTTGAACGGCTGATCATGGAAAATCTCTTTCGCTTCTTCAGAGCTGACCACCGTTCTTACAAATTTGACTTTCGCCTGGATGATCCCCCGCATCCTCTTTTCAATTCCTTCGAGGTCATCCGGGGATAAAGCACGCGGGAGGTCAAAGTCATAATAGAAACCATCTTCGATTGCCGGACCGATGGCAACTTTTCCATCCGGAAATTTTTCAAGCACAGCCTGCGCCATGATATGCGCCGCCGAATGCCTGATCCGGTACAATTCCGAAGCTTCGTAATTTTCCTTTTCGTTTTCCATGTTTTCTCCAAAACCCAATATTGCCCAATGTAAACTTTACATGTTTTCTTTCTCTTTCAGTACGCCTTTCAATCTGGATAATACGCAGGGGATGCGCTCCAAAAACGGACACCATAACGCTCCACTACTTGCGCCTTACCACTTTCCTCCAGTTCCATCAATGCTCCGGTTACCTCTCCCGGGGAAACCTGTTTCAGCGTCTCGATCAACTCATCCTCCCGCATGGGATGGCGTCTGATAATCCCCACCACCGCATCCACTAACGGTTCAGCCTTGCCGAGGCTAAATATTCCACTGGCAGGATGCACGATGCGCGCAATACTCCCAAGAATGGCGCGGGAGCGCAGCATGCCTTCCTCATTTGGAGGCCGCACCCAGGTTTCAACGGGGGGGCGATCAGGCTGAAGAAGATGAACTTCATCAGGCTGGACGCGCTTCAGTGCCGCTGCAATCTCGCTCAAGGCGATTTCAGTGTCGTTGAGCCCGCTGACCAGCATGACCTCAACCCACAATTTGCCTTGATATTCTACCCGAAACTCGGTCAGTCCCTCGAGCAGGCGGTCGTAACTTACACCAGGGTAGGGGCGATTGATCTTGCGGTAAAGCGCGGCGTTCCCTGCGTCAAAGGTCGGCAGCACTGCATCTGCAGCAGACAATTCAAGGCGAACTTCCGGCAAATACAGCAGAGAGCCATTGGTAATGACTGCCACCGGAATATTCGTCAGCGATTTCACCTGCCGGATCAGCCAGCCAATGTGTGCGTGCAAGGTTGTCTCCCCCGAGCCGACAAATGTGAGCCAATCAATTTCCCCTGGTTCATGGGATGCCAGGGCCTGTCCAACCTCATTGACAATTTCCTCGCGCGGAAAGTACTCACCTCGGCGGTTCACCAACGGCTTGCTGCGTCCCAATTGGCAGTAGACGCAGTTCCAATTACAGGTTTTCAATGGTACAGGGTCAATCCCTAAAGATTGACCTAACCGTCGCGATGGGACAGGCCCAAACACATATTTCATCTTCTTGCTCAATCATAAACCTTGCGCGTCGCCTCATCTGCCATGGCTGCTTCTAAAAGCGGCTGCCATTCAACTGCTTCCCAGGTTCCCAGGCTTGTATGCAAATCCAAATATTTTTTGGGAATGGGATGCGTGCCCACCACCACCTTCACCCCATTGCGTTTTTCGAGGAAGGATTTGAAGGTGTTGATATATGGGCAGGGCGGATATCCAACCAGCAGCCCGGTCGCCAGGTGGATCACCTGTACCCCATTCTTCAACATTTCTTCACCAACATACTCAACATTGCCACCCGGGCAGCCTGCACAGGTAGAGTACCCCACCAATTCTATCTCTGATCCAGCGTACTGGGCGAATGCGCCTTCCCTGTTCCGCATTGCCCGCAGGCATTTCCCACCCGCACAGGTGCGATAGCGATCACAAATGATGATCCCAATCTTAATTTTGTCGTTCATTTGGTTCTCCTTACCTGATATGATAATCTGCATTTTCGATCCATCCTCAAATAGACCGCGTGACATCCACTGGCATCGCCTTAGTAAAAGCGTTCATCAATTCCGGGATTTCTGCCAGGCGCACCGTTTCGATTTCCCCCACGTCGCACAATGCAGCCACCTGCGGGTCGATCGGCAGTTGCGCCAGCAGCGGCGCGTGGGAAGCCCGCGCAACCTCATCAGCATAATTGGAGTGAAAGCACTTCGAGAATTTTGTTTATTTCAACCATCTAACACTCCTGTTTTTTCCTTGGCTGGCTGCAATCCAATCGTGTGGTAAACACATCGCTAATGCCGGGAAGTTTCACCTATCTCATTGAGTGCCGAGTGCACCGAATCCGCCTGGGTATATACGACCTCAACCCCGGAATCGGCGAAGACGTATCCTGGCCCTTTCCCCTGCAAGACATCCTTTAACACAACCCGATCCACCTTCTGGGATACCAGCCATTCAGCCACGCGGATACCCTTCCCCTTTTCCACCTCCCGGTGGGGATTTCTGACCACCTCTTGTTTTTCAATTTGCCTGTCCGATGGCTTGAGCCAGACCAATGCAAAAAATGGAGCTTCACCAAACTCCTCACTCAAGGTACCATCCGGGCTGGTCACTGGGAAGGCGCAGATCTGATAACTGGGGATGATAGGCTCGTAATGGATGAATATGCGCTCTACATGGGGGACTTCATCCCGGATGGCTTTCTCCATTCGCTGGCTTACAGAATGCGCTTTGGTTAAATCATCCGTCCGGAGGGTTACTTCTGCTTCCAGAAAGCGATACCTCCCGGAGTTGCGCCCGGTCAGGCTCTTGATCTGAACGGTTGCCGGATCGTTCTGGATAATCTGCCGCACCTGGGTTAGCGTTTCCCAATCCAATGAAGCATCTAACAGCACCCGCATCCCATCCTTGAG
Organism: uncultured Chloroflexota bacterium; assembly: GCA_903871905.1. GTDB lineage: Bacteria > Chloroflexota > Anaerolineae > Anaerolineales > UBA4823 > CAIQIV01. The sequence goes on from CAIQIV010000624.1 coordinate 3,167, forward strand.
CAGTTCCCACCCGGTCCTGATGATAAAATCCACGACCACCAGCGCCGCGAGACGGTCCAGGTTCAGCCCAAAATAATGGCCTATCAGCGAG
>CAIQIV010000625.1 GCA_903871905.1 uncultured Chloroflexota bacterium
CCCCGCTCCCCAGCCCGTTCAAGCGGAACTGAAAGAGCATCGCCGAACGGTTGGGCAGCACGGCGCTCTCCGGCCGGTAGGTATAGACGTTCCAGTTCGCCGCAGGATTGGTCGTCTTGAGCGCCAGATCCCCGTTCAGCCGCTCGAAGGATTGGTTGGTCCCGAAGCCGGTGAAAGTCCACTTCGTCGAGTAATCTGCCGGGTTGGAGGTGCTGAACCCTTCGTAGTATGAGAAGCTGCCGCTGGCTGCGCCGATCTGCGTCCCCTTGTCCCTGTCTCCCTGGGCGTACCACTCCTTGGCCCACGGGCGTTTGCCATCCTGCGCCGCAGCGCCCATGCTGGTGACCACTGCATTGCCGCGCATCTCGCTGTATTCCTGGCGGATCAGCCTTGAACCGGCCGGCGGGGGTGTAGCGAACACCGCCGAGTGCACCTCATCGTTGGTCGCCGGTTCATCGTAATAATAGGAACGGTCCATGGCCGGTTGCGAGGCCACCTGGTCTACCGCGCTTGTGCGGGTCACCCGCTTTGCGCTCGGCAGCAAGGAGAGTAAATAGCCGGCCACCGTGCAGTATTGCCCGTTCGAGGCAACTTTGCAGCGGATGAATGGATGAACATACTGCGCGGTCTCCGGGATCGCCACCCCCAGCCCACCGCCGTAGGTGGCATCCGTTACCTGCACCGACTGCTTGCCGCTGCCATAGTCAAAACCAACTTCCAGCGTATCACCGCTGATCGGTTTTGCCCACAGGGAATACATCCCGCCAAAACGGATGAACTCCAGTTTACGCAGATAGGCAAAACCATTTGTACCCGGGGTGATGGTTGCTGTCTCGTAGGGATAGTTGGTGGCGACGACCGTCCCACTGATGCCTTTCCAGATCGGCTCTTGGGTGTCCAACCTGGCGAAGCGGGTGGCTTTGTAAGGCCCAGGAGCGTTGAGCTCGTACCACGGGGCGCTCTCATAGAACACATCCTGCCTGCCTCCCAGCCCGTTGGAGATGGAGCTCAGCCGGGCCCTGTCGCTGTAACTGAAGGTCCACTCGGGAAGCTGGGTGGATGACCCACTGCTGTTCAAGCCTTTCTCCTGCAGACCCAGCAGGGTGAGCGTCTTCCCCCCGGCAGTCCAGGTGAAGTTGGGGAAGACATAATTCGGCGTAGCTGCATCGGCGTAGCGGAAGTCGTACTCCCGCACCACCGTAATCCCATTTTTGATCTGCACCTTGTCCAGGTATTTCTTCTCGTGCGCCCCCATGTAGGTCTTGCTCTCCCAGGCCAGGCTGTAGTCGCTGCGGCTGGCGCTCAGCACAAACGACACACTGTAGGCGCTGGGCGAGGGGTAGGTGATCGTGCTCGGGTACAGCGCGTACTGGTAGGAAAGGGTGTTCGGCGTGCCGCCGCAGTCCACCGACATCGGCCCCGGCTCGTTGGTGTAGGTGTAGGTCAACTGCTTGCCATAGATATTGGTCACACTCGACAGCCCCCAGCGCCAGATACGCCAGGTTAGCGATCCCCGTTCGCAGCGGGTGTATGCCGCCTGGTTGTAGCTGCTGTCTCCAAAATACAGCTTCACCCCGTCCTTCTGGGTCACAGTCCACTTGTTGGGGATAACGGATGTATTGTATGTGATGCGCTCGAAGTTCTCCTGCTCGGTGCGGAAATAAAAGAGGTTGCTGTCGCTGTCCAGGTTGCCCGGCGTGACCTGGATCAGGCGCTGGGTCTGCCCGTTGTAGCGCAGCACAAAGGTGTCCTCCCACTGGTTGATCTGCCAGTTGAAATGCTCTTCCCGGTCGATGGAGCCCAGGGACAGGTCCCAGCCCAGCCCCACCCAGGAAGCCTGGGTGCTGCTGAGCACGAATGAGTCGGCCACCGCCGAATTGTATGTCAGGCGCAGGTCAGGCTGCAGACCGCCCGGACCCGGCGGCGTCCACAGCTCGATCTCCTGCGCTGCTGCGCCGGATGAGCCGATCTGGAAACCGCTCACCGCCGGCGGCAGGCTGTCCGTC
>CAIQIV010000626.1 GCA_903871905.1 uncultured Chloroflexota bacterium
AGCCTTCTGCCAGGATGGACATTCGGTGGCCTCCTGGTAAACATTGGACAGAATCGTAAAAGGTGCTCTTCCGATCCCAGTCACGTATTCCCAGAAAGGTTGCTATACGGTTGCGATTCAGATCAGGTTGATTCCATGGAAGCGCTAATAACGCCTTGACCTCGCTGGCAAAAGCAAATGCCTTGCCATTCTGTGAATAGTAGAAAGGGTTTATGCCAAAAGGGGCACGCGCGCAGAACAAACGCTGGTTTGATGAGTCCCATAAGGCAAAGCCATAATCACCTACCAAATATTCAGGGCAATTTTCCTGCCAGCATTCATATGCAGCCAGGATCAGATCGGCATCGGTCGGGTTCTTGGTATGTAAAAAGCCTTTGCAGGTAAGCCTGTGGGTCAGATCATTGCGGTTGTCGATGCGCGCATCGGCTACCAGAACCAAGTTGTTGTTAGCATTGATCAATGGCTGGCTTTCGAGGATGGATTCGGGTGTGGTATGCATTGCCAGGTGCGCAAGCCCAATATTACCATTTATCCAGAAGTGAATACCATTTGGGCCGCGGTGAGCCATTGTGCTGACCATTTTTTGTATCTGGTCCAGGTCAACTGGCTCTCCATCGAAGTAAATGATGCCACAAATCCCACTCATATGCTCAACCTATCTGTAAAAAAATCACTGAACGACGTAAGTAAGGCATCGGTAACAGGTAGTCTCGTCCTTGTACGACTAACCGTCACGATATTCAAACAATCACTTCCTCAGAATCGGATGGAGGAACTCAAGACCCTGCAGGGCGAGTGGAAACCAGGCGCTCCAGCCAATTGTTGGGCAGCACACGCAGATCGCATCGGCCCCGAGCATTAGCAACCGAGCTTGTGGCTAGAACATTTTTTCTGTGAAAACAGTGGCAGTCTATGCGGAGCTTACACTGCAGTGCCTGGAACCAATCAGATCTCTCCGGGGATGGCATCTTCCACTACTACCAGCTTGCGAGCAGCCAGTACCTCAATCAGGTCGAGCAGGTCTTGCTGCAGAGTCTCGGCATCCACGCTGTACTCATCCAGCATGACCTGGAATACAGCCTCGACCTTGTGCCGTTCCACCAGCAGCGTCCAGATGCGTGAGCCGACCTCGTCCAGGCCGTAGTATTGGCCGTCCTGGCGGTTGAGCAGCACGGCTTCACCGTTCAGGTCTTCGAACAGCACCTGTTCCGGAATACGAATTATGGATTGCATGTTGAGCATGGTATCCTCAAACATGGATGAAAAAAGGACATTCAAATGCCAGGTTTCCCATTTCAAGCAATTATAAACCTGGTAAAGCCTGCAGATCATCCAAGATTCCCTGCCGAATCGCTGGCAGATGTTCGTAGCCGTCGATATAGGTCAGCCGGCGCACCGATATGGCGCGCACCAGCCGGGCAAAGAACGCCAGGTGGCTGGAATCCAGGCCAACTGCGGGCAAAACGTGGGTCAGGAAGGATTTGCGCAGTAATTCTACCATGCTTTGCTGCCGGGGCAGCGGGTCGATGGCAACCGCCGCCGGGAGCTCCGGATGGCGCTGCGGCAAGTAGATGGCGGCTAACGGCAGCGCAGTTGGGCAGAAATTCCCCGGTCCGTCCGCGCCGAGCGGGATGCGCCGTTTCTGGCCTCCAGGCACGACCGGCGGGAAGGCCTGCGGGTCGGCGCCGAAATGGGCGGCGGCGTCCGGCCACATGCGCCGGGCCGGGTAGGATGGGCGGGCCAGGATGCCGTCTGGGCCGGCGGCTTCCAGCGCCAGGATGTCGTCGCACAGCAGTGGGTAGCCGGCCTGGACGAAGGCGGCCGACAGGGAGGTCTTGCCGGCGCGGCTGTCGGCCAGGAAGGCGATGGCGCGGCCTTCCACATTTACGGCAGCGGCATGCAAAGCCGGAAAACCGTGCAGCTCCAGGAAATAGGACAGCACGTTGCCCAGCAGGTGGATCTCAACCATGGCAGGCTCACCAGAAGCGGCGGGTAATACCAGCAGGCGTCCTTC
>CAIQIV010000627.1 GCA_903871905.1 uncultured Chloroflexota bacterium
TACGCAAAGACCTGGCAGCCCAGATCTGGAAATATGGCGTGGCGCCTTCCGTTGAAGCGACTGTTGCAGACCCTTATGAGAAGAACCAGCTGGTTGTACAGGCGGACAATCTCATTGGAGGTCCGGATGGGAAGAATGGGATTTTCCAACGCCCCAGAGGTATTGCCGTTGCTCCAGATGGCAGCCTGTATGTTGCAGACACCGAAAGCCATCGCATCCAGCATATCACCCCAGATGGAGAAGTCCTGGAGACCTGGGGATCATTTGGAGACGTTGCTGCTGGCCAGGCTCCTGGTGGGGTGTTTAACCAGCCCTGGGGGATTGCGGTATCTCCGGATAGCTTCGTTTATGTGGCGGATACTTGGAACCATCGCATCCAGAAGTTTAACTCCAAGGGTGAGTTTGTAAAGATGTGGGGATACTTTGGCCAGGCAGAAAAGCCGGATGCATTCTGGGGTCCGCGCTCGGTCGCAGTGGATGACCAGGGGAACGTCTTTGTGACAGATACTGGCAACAAACGGGTGGTGATTTTCGATAAGGATGGCAGCTACATCACCCAGTTTGGCAGCGCGGGGATGGATGTGGGCCAGTTTGATGAACCTGTGGGTGTTGCAGTGGACGCCAACGGGGAAGTCTATGTGGCAGACACCTGGAACCAGCGCATCCAGGTGTTCAAACCAACACAAGATGGGGAATATTTACCCGATAGGAATTGGGAAATGGCCGCCTGGTATGGCCAGTCACTGGATAATAAACCCTACCTGGCATTGGACGGGAAAGGGAATCTTTATATGACCGATCCCGAGGGATTCCGGGTGCTGCAGTTTAAGACGAATGGGGAGTTCGTCAGGTATTGGGGGGATGCGGGGGCTACACCGGAAACCTTCAATTTGCCAACGGGTATATCGGTCGACGCAGATGGAGGCGTGTGGATCACGGATGCCGGAAATAACCGGTTGATGCATTTCACCCTGCCCAGATAGGCTTTAAAGGCGCAGCAGCGGTTGGCTGTCCGGGCTCAACCGCTGCTGCGTGGAACTAAAATAAACCTCGGAATACCAGCAGCAATCCGATGATCAGCAAGGGTACACCAATTATGGCGCCGATGATCGTCAGGCTGAGCAGACCACCGGCTAAAATTAATACCAGCCCGATGATCACCGCGGCAAATCTGCCAGTCAGTATCAGGATGCCTGTGACAAGCTTCCATAATGCCCAGAATGGCCAGAGGAACCAGGGTACCGAGTTTTTCCTTGAAATGGTAGTCATATTGGCCTCACTTTCCATCAATACATTCAATCAAATGGATAAACCTGTTTTCTATCCTGGAAACGGGTTTTGGACAGGCTGTGTTTCACCATAATCTACGAGAAAACCAAGGACAGGTTGCATTGGCTATGCAGAGAATCTGGTTTCAACCTGGGATGAAACAGGGATGACACTTCAACCAGGGACAGTTCTGCACAACCGCTACCGGATTGCCAAGCTTTTGGGTGAAGGCGGTTTTGCGGCGGTATACCGCGCCTGGGATATCCATCTGAATATGGCGTGCGCGGTCAAGGAGAACAATGACCCCTCTCCAGAGGCTGCCAGGCAGTTTGCCCGCGAGGCTTCGATCCTGGCTAACCTGCGGCATCCAAACCTGCCGGTTGTCCACGATCATTTCTTTGTTCCAGCACAAGGGCAGTACCTGGTGATGGATTATATTGAGGGTGAGGACCTGCAATCCATGCTGGACCAACGGTCTGCCCCACTGCCTTTAGATGATACGCTGAGGTGGGCGAAGCAGATCTGTGATGCCCTGATCTACCTGCACGATCAGCAGCCGCCTTTAATTCATCGGGATATCAAACCGGCAAATGTCAAGATCACCCCCCAGGGTAAAGCCGTGTTGGTAGATTTTGGCATTGCTAAAATGGACGATCTGAATCAAAAAACCACAGCCGGGGCGCGCGCTTTTACTCCAGGGTACTCACCCCCCGAACAGTATGGACGGGGCAGGACGGATACTCGCTCCGATATCTACTCTCTTGGAGCGACCATGTATGCATGCTTGACCGGGCAGGAACCTGTGGAGAGCGTGGAGCGGACCCTGGGGATTCCTCTTCCAGGTCCACGGACATTGAATGGTGCGATCCCGCTGACTGTTGAGCAGGTTGTCTTAAAAGCCATGGCGTTGATGCCGGGTGAGCGTTTTCAATCCGTAAAGGATTTTAGGGACAGTCTTTTCCAGCCGGTGAAGCCGGTTCAACCGGTGCAGCGCCTGGTTGTGCCGAGGCAGGCGGCGGTTTCCAGCCCGTTTATTGAAACCCCACCTCCAGCACAGGGGATGCTGGCCCACCGATTATGGCTCCCGGCAGTGACAGTATTCATCCTGGTGGCTGTCGTTGTGGCCGCAATCTTCACCCGGCTGAAACAAACCGTGGTAGGAGCTACTGCCTCCCCGGTGCCTACCAGCGCGGCCCCTGCGGTCAATTCTGCGCCTGCGACCAGCCCTACCATCCAGGTAATCCTACCGACTATCGAGGTCACCCCCTCGGTGGTTTTTACAACAACCACTGAAATATCCCCTACTTCGGAGATGACCCCGACCACCACTCCAGCAAGATCGATCATTGCAGAGAAGGATAACATGGCCCTGCTGTTCATTCCAGCTGGAGAATTCCTGATGGGCTCGGCGGATTCTGATCCACTGGCTCAGTCCAATGAATGGCCGCAGCATAAGGTCTATCTAAAATCCTTCTGGATTGACAGCACCGAGATCACCAATGGGATGTATGCAAAATGTGTGCGGGCTGGTGTCTGTACCCGTCCGGTGAATACCGGCTCGTTCTCGCGCGCCAGCTACTACGGTTATTCCAAGTATGACCGTTTTCCGGTGCTCTTTGTTACCTGGCAGCAGTCCGCGGATTACTGCAAGTGGGCAGGCCGGCGGCTGCCTACTGAGGCAGAGTGGGAAAAAGCTGCGCGCGGTACAGATGGGCGTCTGTTCCCCTGGGGCAGCTTACCCCCAGATAAGACCCGGTTGAATTTCAACAAGAATTTTGGGGATACCACTCCTATTGGCAGTTTCCCGGAAGGGGGCAGCCCTTTTGGCGCCTTGGACCTGGCAGGTAACGTGTGGGAATGGGTAGCTGATTGGTATGGTGAGGAGTATTACGCCAACTCCCCTCAACAGAATCCGCCGGGTCCAGCCTGGGGTGAACTCAAGGTCATGCGAGGGGGATCTTGGATGAGTGATGGCCAGGTTGTCCGGTCGGCTAATCGCCTGGGGAATCCTCCCACGGAAGGACGCAGCTACCTGGGTTTTCGCTGTGCCAGGTGAGCGTATCGTTTGGTCTTTACCATTACTTTTGGGCGATTCACGAATGCTGATTTTTATGCTATACTGCATGACATGCAGGTGAATGATCACCAAATCTGGCGGGTATGGGCCGGAATCTTGTACCGGTGGGGGCTAGAAGGATGGGCTGCCTCGGTTATCGAAGCGCTCGGTCCACTCAGCATCTTAGGAGCGCAAATTGTATACCTGGGTGAACCATTCCTGGGCTCAATTGTACCAACCCACCATCTTAAAGCCTTAGGCGAAATGCTGGATGAGCCTGAGCAGGCGCGGGAATTTGCTTCCTTTTTACGGGAGACAGCAAAGAGTTGAACGAAACCTCATTGTTTGATACAGGGATGATAGGCATCTTACTGACCGGCTTATTCTTGGCCCTGATCCTGATGTTTCAGTTGGTAAAACGCTTTCAACAAAAAAGTGTTTTCAGGGAGCTTGTGCCAATCCACCGGCTGAAGCGGGCAATTGGCCTGGCTGTTGAGGCTGGTCAGCGCATCCATGTCTCTATCGGCTCTGGTGGCCTGGTCGGGCTCGAAGGTGCATCGGGGTTAGTGGGATTGAGCCTGCTGCGGCGTATTGCCCGAGCGGCCTCTATCAGTGATCAGCCCCCGATTGCCACCAGCGGCGATGGGGTGTTATCGGTTTTATCGCAGGATACATTGGCCCGGGCGCATCAGGAAGCGGAAGACGACCGTCCGATGGATACCACACGTGGTCAATTGAGTGGTGTGACCCCGTTTTCCTATGCAGTAGGGACATTACCGGTCATCCTTGACCAGAATGTTTCCACGACCATCCTGGCCGGGCATTTTGGCAGTGAGGCCGGGTTGATCCTGGACGCTGCTGAGGAAAAAGGAAGCGTTACCCTGGGAGGAAGCGATTCACTGACCGGCCAGGCAGTGATTTATGCGGTATCGCAAAATCCATTGGTTGGAGAGGAACTGTATGCCAGTGGAGCCTATGTACAGGCTGGCCCTGCCCACATTGCCAGCCTGAGAGCCCAGGATGTTCTGCGCTGGTTGCTGGTTGCAGTGATCCTTGGGGGGGCCATATTGAAATTCCTGGGGATTCTATGAAACGATCCTTTAAGTCTCCTCTCTCTACTGCCATAGCGATAGCTGTAGGCGCGATCGTGCTGTTGGGGTATTTTCTTAAGATCCCTCTGCTGGTTGATCTGCGTTCAATCTTCTTGCGCTGGGCGGCTATCCTGGCGGGGACTGCGTTGATTGTTGGTCTTGGAAACATGGTGCGCATTCACCTGAAAAAATCGACCAGCCGGACAACGGGTGCGGTTTATAGCCTGGTATTCTTGATCTCATTCTTTGCCTCCCTGGCGCTGATCGGTTTTTTCGGCCCAATCTCAACAGCGGCATCCTTCGCTTACAACCGCATTATCCTGCCTGTTGAGAGCAGCTTGATGGCTGTTTTGACCGTTGTCTTGATCATGGCCTGCATCCGCATTTTTATGTATCGCAATGACTTATTTTCAGTCATTTTTATCATCACCGTGATCCTGGTGCTATTAGGGATGGTCACTTTACCATTCCTGGATATTCCCCTGTTGGGTGGGCTGCGGTCCTGGATCATCCAGGTTCCTGCGATGGCGGGTGGGCGAGGTATTCTTCTGGGGGTTGCCTTGGGTGCAATCGCAGCAGGCCTGCGTATCCTGACCGGTTCTGACCGGCCATATGAGGGCTGATTGTCATGGCAGATGTTCGATGTCCACTGTGCGGCAAGCAAAATCCAGCAGAAAATGAAACCTGCCAGTACTGCCAGGCTCGACTAAAACCACTGCGGATCAAATCGGATGCGGACCGGGATGCGGCTCCTCCGGGAGCAGGGCCTCCGGGGGTACCCGCCAGGGGTGAAGCGGATGAAATGGGGGGATGGTTAAATTCGTTACGCGGCGGCGGTACCACCTCGCATGGTGGAGGGGAGGATGAATTGCCGGATTGGCTGCGCTCCGATGAACCGGTGGAAGGCGATGATCAGCCATTTGGTGACACTCAGGGGGGGCTCCCAGACTGGTTGATTGGGTCAAGCGAGGAGGTATCTTCGAAAGCAAAACCGGTCAGCGAGGAAAACCTGGATGGTGGGTGGCTTCGAATGCAGGGTGATTCCGAAGACCGCCCGCAAGGTGCTTTTGGCGATCCATCGGTTGATCAGAGCCCTTTTGAATCATCCGATGACCTTCCGGACTGGCTTTTTGAGAAAGCCGCTCCAGCTGAAACAGCGGATGTCGGTGCCCAGTGGGAGGAAGAAACAGGAGGAACACCTGACCTGGCTGGTGAATTGCCGGACTGGCTGTCAGCCAGTGGTCAGCCGGTAAGCACAGGCAAAGGGAATGATGATTTGCCTGATTGGCTGATTCTTAAGGATCAGGATGATGAATTGTCACCGCTTATGCCGGAGACGGACATACCTGGCAGTGCGCCGGAAGCCAATTCCGGGCAGGCTGAAGCGCAGGGAAGCGTTGAATGGTGGCCCTCCTTTTCTGCTGTAGAAGAGGGGAATCAACCCTTTGATATTGAAAGTACCCGGTCTGTGGAGGGGGTCCTGGGGGCTGGGATTCTGTATGGAATTGAGACCAGCGGCGCCTCACAAACGGGTGATCAAGGTGGTTCTCTACCTGAGCGGCCGGGAAGTGTCGACAGCGGTGGAGAGCTCCAGCCCGATGATGGTGAAGGTCTGCCGGATTGGTTGTCGTCACCTGGCGAAACTGGGCAAAATGCATCACTGCCTGAGTGGATCAGCGGAATGGAGGCAGGCGCAGGGGAGCCTGCAGATCAGGAAGGGCTGCCGGATTGGTTGACGGGGGCAGAGATCATTGGTGGAGCGGCGGTGGTCAGTGCATTAGGCGCGGAAAGGGATGAGGCTGGAGAAATTCTCTCGGATGCAGAACTGCCGGATTGGCTGCGTGGGGATGTACCGCTAAGCGAGGAACAATCAGTTGCTCCAGTTGCGACTGGGGGTGAACCGGATCTTGCTGAGCTGCCTCCATGGCTGTCTTCCATTCGCACGGTAGCTGCATTGGAATTGATCAACCTGGGACAGGATGCCGATGCACCGGTTGAGAACATTGGTCCGCTCAGGGGCTTCAAAGGTATTTTACCGGTAGAACCGGATATAGCCCGGGGTCAAAAAATGACGCCGGCAGCCACAAAAAAGAAGCCTCCGGAGTATCAGGATGAGCACGCAGCGCTGTTTGCTGAACTGATCCGGACAGAAGGCCAGGCTCAGCCATTGGAAAAGAAAGCCGGCGCAGCGGGTAAATCGGTTTTAAGAGGCCTGGTGGGACTGGTGATGGTGGTGGCAGTGTTGGTTCCTCTCCTGGTCCATTATCCAAAATTCAACCCACCGCAGGTGGAGCAAGCCGCCACCGCAGTAAACCAACTGGTAAGTGCTATGCCAGCCGGTTTGCCGGTTTTAGTAGCGGTGGATTATCCAGCCAGCGCAGCGGGCGAATTGGACATTGCTGCTCGGCCGGTGATCCAACAACTGCTGAACAAGGGTGCTTTTCTTGCATTTGTCTCCACCATTCCTACCGGGCCAGCGCAGGCTGAATACCTGGCATCCATTTCAGCCGCCTCAGACCAGGTGGCCCAGCAAACCCTTAACCTGGGATACATCCCTGGAGGGCCACCCGGCTTGCTGGGTTTTGCCGAAACTCCTCAACAGGTGCTGCCTTTCGCCCTGGATGGCCGGTATGCCTGGGAGGTTCCCCAACTTTCTGGCATGAATTCTTTGGGGAATTTTGGCATGCTGTTGGTGCTGACAGACAATCCGGATGCGAGCCGGGCCTGGATTGAGCAGGTCAGGCCGCTGCTGGGGCTTGTGCCGATGGTTTTTATCACCAGTGCCCAGATTGAGCCCATTGTGCAGCCCTACTTTGGCGTTTATCCAATGCCAGTCCAGGGGATCATCTCCGGCGTTCCTGGGGGGGTAGCCTATGAAAGCCTGGCTTTCGCAGATGGTGCAAACCAGAAATACTGGGCTTCTTTCAGCCTGGGAGGGCTTGTCGCAGTGATATTGATATTAGTGGGTGGGTTGATGTCTAATGCGGTCCCGTCAGGTGATGCCAGGCGGACTCCCACTGGAAGGGAGAAGAAAACAGCATGAACCTGGCCGGAATGACCGATATTATTGGAGGATTTGTTGCCTTTTTCTTGACCTTGATGGCCTTAAGCTACTTCCTGGGGGATAATGTCCTGTTTCGCATCGTTACCAGCATATTTATTGGGGTAGCAGCTGGCTACGCGGCAGTGATTGTCTGGTACAACGTTCTGCTTCCGCACCTGATCCTTCCTCTTCTGGGCGATCGCACCCAGCTCCTGTTTGCCCTGGTTCCCCTGATTTTATCGGGCTTGCTGCTGACAAAATTGTCTCCACGCCTTACCCCTTGGGGGAACCCGGCGATGGCCTACCTCGCCGGGGTTGGAGCCGCCAGTGTGATCGGAGGTGCAATCACCGGGACGATCGTCCCCCAGGTGTGGGCGTCCATGAATGTCCTGCTGCTGCCCCCAACCCAGGAAAGCATCTCTGTCCCCTGGCTGCCAATGGTGAATGGTGTCATCCTGTTGGTGGGTACAGTGACCACGTTAGCATATTTCCATTTTGGAGCGCGTCCTGGGGCAAACCGTCCTCCTGCGCGCCTGCCCTGGATCGAGGCCAGCGCCAGGATTGGCCAGGTATTTGTGGCAGTTGCCCTGGGCGCGATCTTTGCCGGTGTTCTTGCTGCCTCCATTGGCGCCCTGGTGGTCAGGGTTGAAGCCCTGCTGTCTTTCGTTTTGTCCTTGGTGCCGTTGAAGTGAATGACCATGAGTGATCTTACCCTGCAGATCGAATCCGTTTTATGTGTCGATGTTGGTGCAGTGTCAACGCGGGCTGCTCTATTTAACCTGGTGGATGGACAATATCGATTCATGGGTTCCGGAGTGTCGCCGACCACTGCTGGTGCGCCGTTCCACGATGTTAGCGAGGGAGTTCGTTCAGCCATCGACGAACTGGCTGGAAACACGGGCTGGCGCATTCTGGATGAAAACAGCCGTCTGATACTGCCGGCAAAAAGTGATTTATTAGGAGTGGATGCATTTGCTGCGACGATATCTGCCGGACCACCTTTAAAAATTGTGGCAGTTGGACTCCTTGATGACGTATCTCTTGAAAGTGCAGTGCACCTGGCTGAGACCACTTACTGTGGCAGTCTGCAGAAATTTGGCTTGAATGAAAACCAGTCTTTACAAGACGATATCAATGCCATCATTCGTTTCCAACCCGATGTAGTCCTGGTAGCTGGAGGAACAGATGGCGGCGCTGAACATACAATCTTAAAACGCCTGGATTCGGTAGGCATTGCTTGCTTTTTAATGCCGCAGGATTCCAAGCCGGAAGTGCTGTACGTCGGAAATCGAGCGGTGCAAGACGAGGTGAAGTCCAGCCTTGGAGCGATCACCCGCGTGCGTTTTGCGCCTAATGTCCGACCCATGTTGGATGTAGAACAGTTGGACGGGGGAGTCGTTCAGCTTGCTGAGCAGTATCGCAGTATTCGCACCCGCCAGATCCCTGGGGTGCATGAGTTGGATGATTGGGCGGGTGGGGGACTTAAACCGACTGCGGTGGCCTTTGGGCGGGTGGTGCGTTTTTTGAGCAAGTTGCAGAAGACCTCCAAAGGTGTCCTTGGCATTGACGTTGGCGCCTCAGCGACAACGGTGGCAGCAGCCTACGCTGGGGATGTAGTTCTGAATGTGAACACCAGGCTTGGATTGGGTGTCGGCTTGGGCAGTTTATTGGAGGATGCTTCCCTGCGGGAGATTATCAACTGGCTCCCGGTGGAGATCTCCGAAACCACGATCCAGGAATATCTGGCGAATAAGGCGCTTTACCCGGCTTCCATCCCTTCCTCAGTAGAAGAATTATTTCTCGAGCAGGCGGTTGCCAGGGTTATAATCTCCCATGCATATCGAGAGGTGAGTGAGCGGGCGCTCTTTCGCAAGCTGGTGCGGAGCTCCTATTTTTCATTTGAGCCAATTCTGGCTTCAGGGAGTGTGCTGACCCGGGCGCCAAAACTTGCCCAGACAGCATTAATCCTTTTAGATGGGATCCAACCCACCGCGGCGACAACCATGGTGTTGGATCAGCATCACTTAATCCCCTCCCTGGGCGTGGCGGCTGCAGTCAAACCTGATTTGGCGATCCAGGTATTGGATTCGCATGCCTTTGTTCACCTGGGTACGGTGATTTCACCTATGGGGAATGCACCGGCAAATACTGATGTGATGCAGTTAAAGATTGCTTATGAGGATGGGCGCGAAGAGACGTTGGAGGTGAAGCAGGGGACGATCCAGGTATTGAGATTACCGAGAGGGCAGTCGGCACGCTTGCAGATCCATCCCTACCACCGCTATGACGTAGGAATGGGAGGTCCAGGACACGGTGGAAAGTTGAAAGTCCATGGCGGCACCCTTGGTCTGGTGATTGATGCCCGAGGCCGCCCGCTTCGGCTGCCTTCCGACCCTGCCAGGCGGCGGGAAATCCAACAAAAATGGCTGCAGAGCCTGGGAGGATAAGCATGCTGGCTCCTGTTCTCCACATCCTGCCATTAACCACCATCCGGCGTGAGCGCCTTCTGCCTCGAAATGGAAAGATCCTGGTCCGCAAAGGTCAGTCTGTGTCTCCTTTTGATCCAATTGGCGAGATGCGGCCTCTACCTGAGCATTTCATGTTAGACGTGGCGCACGGGCTTGGTATAGCACCCGCCCAGGCGGATGGATGCATCCAATGCAAGCCGGGGATGGACCTGGCCGAGGACGACTTAATCGCAGAACATTCAAAATGGGCGCGTAGGATTGTCCGCTCACCGGTGAATGGACGGGTTGTTCTGGTAGCAAACGGCCAGGTTTTAATTGAAATTAAGCGGCAGCCAGAAGAATTGCTGGCAGGATTCCCAGGGTCAGTGGAAGAGCTGATCCCAGACCGGGGTGCGATCCTGGAAACCAGCGGGGCGCTGATCCAGGGCGTGTGGGGGAACTATCACATGGATTTCGGCATGTTGCGTTGCCTGGCCTCCAGGCCTGATGAGGTTCTCACTGCGGCAAATCTGGATGTGAGCTTGCGCGGCTCAGTGGTCGTAGGAGGACACTGCCAGGATGGGGACACGCTGCGTGCAGCCAGTGAGCTTCCGCTTAAAGGGTTGGTCCTGGCCAGCATGGCAGTAGATTTAATCAAACCAGCTGGGGCTTCTCAAATCCCTATCCTGGTCCTTGAAGGATTTGGCCGCCTGCCAATGAACTCCTCTGCTTATAAGCTTCTTGGTACCAATGATAAACGAGAAGCGGCAGTGATGGCTCAGCCCTGGGATTTGTATACAGGTGTGCGTCCAGAGATCATTATCCCACTGCCAGCGCCTTCTGAAACCGGACGTCCTCCTGAGACCGCTGAGTTCAGGGAAGGGCAGATGGTACGTCTTGCACGGCATCCCGGTCTCGGTAAAATTGGTGTTATTATTGGATTAACTGGAGTGATTAAATTACTGAATGGCGTGCGAACTCAAGCTGCAGAGATACGCCTGGAGAATGGAGAAATTTCTCGAGTTCCCCTCGCGAATCTGGAAGTTCTGGAGTAGCCTGGTGGATGCAGTGTATGAATTATCTGGAGAGGAGAGATAAATGAGCGAATTCAACTTTGATTCTAGCAGTGGCCCTGCGATCCAGCCGCCGAAATCTCCGAGTACGGACAACCGGACATTCTTAATCGCTGCAGGAATCCTGGCTGCGGTAGCTGTATTTGCCCTGGTTTGCATTGCCATTATTGCCTTGATCTGGCTGCCGCAAAAGCGCGCCAGGGACCTGGCCATGCTGGCAACGGTCAATGCCCAGAATACTGAAGTTGCCCTTTACATCCAACAAACCCAGCAGGCAATCGCCCTGGCCGCGGCTGCAACGCGCACACCTACCCCGAATTTGAACCCCCCCACGCTTACCCCGACCAGGACACCGGTGGTTGTAGTCCTGGCGCCCACAAAGCCGCCAACGCAGGATATTCACCAGGAGACCCTGGCTGCACTGCTCACCCAGGCTGCCCGGGTCACCCAGACGGTGGTGATCCCCGCAACCTTCACCGCGACACCTGCGGGGCTGCCAGACACCGGTTTTGCCGATGATGTCGGTCTGCCAGCCATGCTGGGGATTGCACTGCTCTTGCTGGTGGTAATTATTGCCGCCCGCCGGCTGCGCACAACCTAACTGCGGGTGACGCTGATTGCCACCTGCTGCCCGTAGTCGAGCAGAGCCTTGACCATCTCGTTGCTTCGGCCTTCCGCATAAACGCGCAGCACAGGCTCTGTCCCTGATGGCCGGATCAGCAGCCAGGAGTCATCCGACAGGATATATTTTACCCCGTCAGTTGTCCGGACTTCGACGATCGATTCGCCGCCAATCTCTGCTGGGGCGCAGTCGACCAGGAAACTGGTCATTTTATCTTTGGCAACTGGGTGACTTAAGCGTAAATCATTCCGCTTGTAGAATGCCGGCCCAACTTCTGTCAGCAGGTTTTCTACCAACTCGTACAACGATACCTTTGAACTGGCAACAATCTCCACCAGTAAGAGCCCCATTAAAATGCCATCTCCCTCTGGGATATGGCCTTTAAAAGAAATTCCGCCGGATTCTTCGCCTCCGATCAGGACATCCTCTTTCATCATGTAATCGGCAATATGGTTAAACCCGACCGGGGTCTCATAAACTTTTTCGCCGCATGCCTTGGCCAGCCGGTCAATCATGCGAGTTGTGGATACCGTGCGCACAACCGGTCCGCACCAGCCGCGTTTCTCCACCAGGTATTTCATGGCAAGCGCCATGATCTTGTGCGGATCGACAAAATTACCCCGCTCGTCCATGGCGCCGATGCGATCGGCATCTCCATCCGTTGCCAGGCCATAATTACCCATGTGGGTGCTGATCGCCCCGGCCAGCGAGCCCAGATGTTGGGCAATTGGCTCCGGGTGGACACCGCCAAAGCCGGGGTTCATTTCGCCTCGGATTTCCTGCACCTCGCACCCGGTGCCCTGTAAGATGCCTTTAATCACCCCACGCCCGGAGCCGTACATCGAATCAACCACGACTCGCTGGGGGTTATCGGCAATCACATCGAAGTTGATCAGCGTGCGCAGATGATCATAATAAGCCGGGATGGGGTTAAATTTATGCAGCAGGCCAAAGCTTTTGGCCTGTTCCATTTCCATCAAGTTGGGGCCGCGGGCGCGCTCCTCGTTCAAGCCCAGGAACACCTCTACCAGGCGGCACTGCTCACCCAGGGCGGAGCCTCCATACGATGCTTTCAGTTTCACCCCATTATAACGTGGAGCATTGTGAGAGGCCGTGATCATCACACCACCAATGGCGCCCATATTGCGAACGCTGTAGGAAATTGCTGGCGTTGGGGCATCTGATTGGGTGAGGAATACCTTGAACCCATTAGCAGTCAGCACGCGGGCAACTTCTGCCGCATAGCGGTCTGAGAGAAAGCGGGTATCAAATCCGACCACCATTTTATTGGGATCAATCCCATTTACTTCTGGCATCCCCTGAACCCAGGATTCGGATGCAACGGCATCCGCAATGGCTTGTGAAACCAGGCGTAAGTTGGTGAATGTAAATGTATCCGAAATAACCGCTCGCCAGCCGTCAGTGCCGAAGTGTATGGGCATGATGCTCCTCCAAAGGTAAAATAGCGGACTGATTTTACCACGAAGAGATCAATTTTCTATTGTTCATGCTAGAATCAGGTTATGTATGAAGATCCCAAGATAACCATCCGCCTTCTCCAACAAGGATATCTCTTTTATGGGTTGGATGAGGAGCAGATCGGTGCAATCCTTGAATCCTTTCAAACCCTGACTTTTGAGCGAAGCACAGTCTTAACTCGGGAAGGCTCCCTGGCGGATTGGCTGTATATTATCCTATCCGGAAATATTTGGATATTTCATAATCAGGACGGTGAAAACCGTCTGCTCCACAAATTGGGACGGGGGGAGCTTTTTGGCGAAGAGGTCGTCTGGCCCGGGCATCATAATACATCGACTGCAGTAACCGCCCGGCAGTCTACCTTGTTGTGCCTCTCTGCAGATGACCTGGAAATTATTAAGGAGCAATATCCAAAGTTTGCCGAGAATCTGAGGATCATTGCAGAGAGCCGGCGCCTGGCACGACGTTTGGATTTTAAGTGGCTTTCCAGGGATGAAATTGTCCACTTTATCACCCGCCGCCATATCATTTTCTTAGTGGCACGGATGATCTTCCCCTCATTTGTATTTGTCTTGTCCCTGCCAGTGATCGCCTTTGCTTTTACGAGCGGTCAATTCCTGCTTTTTGATATTGGCGGCGCCCTGGGGATATTCATGCTGGGTGCAGGTCTGCTGTTGATAATCTGGAACTTATTGGATTGGGAGAATGACTATTTCCTGGTCACCAACCAGAGGGTGGTGTGGGTGGAAAAAGTGGTTGCCATTCA
>CAIQIV010000628.1 GCA_903871905.1 uncultured Chloroflexota bacterium
CGCCCGAAACAGTACGCGGGACATGCCGAGCTGTTCAACCGCAGCCTGGCGATTTTCAACCAGCTCCAACCCATTCCGGTCATCCAGGCAGAGGTGGACGCTTTTCGAGACGAGCATTTCCGGACGACCATGATTGGGGTCCACATGCGCAGGGGCGACTTTGTCCAAGCCCGTCCAGATATCAGCGGTAATCTGGAATCGGCGCTGGCAGCGGTGGACAGCCTGCTGGACCGCTTTCCGCAGGCGGGGATCCTGTTGTGCAGCAATGAAAATCCGGCTGAGACGGGAGCAAAGGTCCACGCTTGCTTTGTACAGCGGTATGGCAGCCGACTGGCGCAGCGCCGCCCTACATCCCTGGAGCGCAGCCGGGTGGAGGGCGTCCAGCAGGCGCTGGTGGACCTGTGGCTGCTGCGCTCCACGGATGCCTTAGTTGGTACCACCGGCAGCACCTTTTCTGAGCTGGCAGGCTGGGGGCACGCCATCTCTCCGGTTTTTGTTGGCACTCCCCTCTATGGCTACAATCGCATGGAACGGTTGGCGCGCGTCACCGGAGTATACACGGCATTACGAATTTTTGGACGTTGGCGGTATGGACAGGATATCCCCATACCGGTCTTGCTCAAACATTTCAAGCGCGGCATGATCCGCCGGATTAAGTGCTGGTTGCCTCCAGCAATTGCCAACCATCTTCCCCGGAAATAATGAGCCGTTGTTTGCTTGACCGGATGAGCGGTCTTGTATACAATTGCCAGCGGAAAAACCATGGCAACAGCACTGCACTTTATCGAACAATCCCTTTCAATGCTTGAGAACCTGCGGCAGACGAATCCACCCACGCTGCGCACCATCCGCGCTGCGGGCAGCAATTTTGGCCTGCACTTTTGGGGAGAGGCTTTATTCAATGCAATGTGGCCCGGGCTGGCGCACCTGGAGATAGACCCGGGGTTAGCCTCAACGGTCATTCAACTGCAAATATGGGACAGTGCTACCACCGGGGTGAAGCCCATCACGCCCCCCTTTTCGCTGGAAGATTACCAGCGCAATCACCGCTGGGCGATGATCGATGACGGGCGCGTCTTGATCATGCATATTCCGTGGTCGCATATCGTGTATGCCTATGACCGGGGAACGTGCCAGGGTTTATTCTGGTCTCCTGACCCAGGTTCCCTAACCATCTATGAGCGTGCTGCCCCATTGCAAACCCTGTTCCACTGGGCGCTGAATGAGCGCGGCTGGCATATCCTGCACGCCGCGGCCATTGGTGTTGAACAGGGGGGAGCATTGCTGGTAGGGAATACCGGCGCCGGGAAATCCTCCACCGCATTGGCCTGCCTGCAGCACCCTGGACTGCGCTATCTGAGCGATGACAAATGCCTGGCGACCCTGACGCCTGGACCGCAGGCTTTTGGTATCTTCAGCGCGGCCAAGCTGAAAGGTGACATGCTCGATGCCTTACCTCAATTTCAACACCTGGTGGGCGGGTATGATGAGCTGACCAAGGGTGGAAAAAGCCTGGTCTACCTGTATCCTGAATACCGGGAGCGCATGGTGACCAGCTTCCCCATTCGCTTTTTTTTGATAGCCAACATCACCCGCCGTTCTCAGGCGGCACTGCGGCCTGCCTCCTCCTCGGATGTGCTCAAAGTGCTGGGACCGAGCACGCTGCATTGGCTGCCAGGGGCGGAGGAGTCCAGCATGCGTTTTATGGCCGCCCTATCCAGGCAGCTTCCCGCTTACTGGTTGGACCTTGCTCTCGATGCTGAACAAAATATCGCGGCAGTCGCCACAGCACTCGATGGGGAACGATGATCCAGCCCACGCTCTCGGTTGTCATCCCTGTTTTCAATGGGTCAAAGTTCCTGGCTGAAGCGCTGCACAGCGTGATGTGCCAGGGAATCTCCCCTCTGGAAATTATCGTGGTGGATGATGGCTCCAGTGATAACAGCGCCGGCGTCGCCGAGGCGTTTGCCCGGGAGCAGGGCGCTCCTGTGCAGGTGATCCGCCAGGAAAACCAGGGACCGTCTGCAGCGCGCAACAAGGGATTGAGGCAGGCGCGTGGAGAGCTGCTGGTTTTCCTGGATGCAGATGATTTGCTGCAAGAAAACAGCCTGGTGGAGCAGGTTGCCGTACTGGAGGCGAACCCACAGATCCAATATACCTGGGGGGGCACGCAAACGTTTACCCTGGTTGACGGGCAGCGCAGCCTGATCGGCCCCTGTAGAAACCTGGTCAACATCGGCAGCCTGCTCTTTCGCCGCCCTGTTTTTGATGAAATTGGTGAATTTGACGAAAGCCTGCGCTTTAGTGAAGACATGGACATCTTCAAGCGCCTGGAAGATCACAGATTGCTGCGGTTCACACGCCCCGAGGTGGTGCTGTGGTATCGCTATCACGGCGAAAATACCTGGCTTGGTCAGCCTGGAACCCAGGATAGGGTTTTTGGAATGCTCAGACGACGACTGGAACGCCGCCGGGCAGGTGAGATATAAATCCGGCGCTTCTGTCGCCTGGTGGAGCAACCCTGGGTGAGTTATCCCACGATTAGCGTTGTCATCCCGGTTTATAATGCCGGACCATACCTGAGCGAAGCCGTGCGCTCTGTCCTGGACCAGACTCTTCCACCGCAGCAGGTGATTGTTGTCGATGATGGGTCCAGCGACGGCGGGATTGAGCAGCTGGAGCAGGAGCGGGCGCCGGTTGAGATCATCCGCCAGGTGCACCAGGGCATCGGGGCGGCGCGAAATGCAGGCGTACAGGTGGCGAAGGGGAAGTTTTTGGCATTTCTGGACGCGGATGACTTGTGGACCGCCAACAAGCTTGAGATCCAGGTGGCTGCCTTGACTGAGCAACCCTCTTTGGAAGCTGTTCTTGGGGGTGTGGAAAACTTCTTGAGCCCTGACCTGGATGACGTCTCACGCCAGCGGCTGGCTAAAACTGAAAATGAGAAGGGCAGCCTGCTGGCAGGATCACTGCTGCTTCATCGTACCGCCTTCTTGCGCATCGGCTTGTTCGACACGCGTTATAAGCTGGGAGAGTTCATCGAGTGGTGGGCGCGCGCCTGCAGGCTGAACCTGGCATATGCTATTCTGCCTGATCTGGTGCTGCGCCGGCGCATTCACGGGAACAATATCACCCGCCGCTTGAGCGGTGAGAACAGCGATTATTTCCGCGTGCTGCGTGAGAACCTGGCGTACCGGCGAGACCAGGTGTCCCGTGACATCCATCGGGATGGAAAGCCATGAGCCCAAGCGAGCAATCTCTCCTGATCACTGGCGCGGCAGGCCGGATCGGTCGCCTGGCGATTCAAGGGTTTGCTGACCGTTACAAACTCTCCTTGCTGGATATCCATCCATTTCAACCCCGAAGAGGTCTACACTTATTCCGGGCCGATATTTGCAGGCTAAATGAGATTTCCCCCTACTTCCATCATGGCGATACCGTGGTCCATCTGGCCGCTGAGGCAAATCCGAAAGCCGCCTGGGAATCCATCGCCTCAAGGAATATCACCGGAACGTTAAATGTTCTGCAAGCCGCCAGTTCAGCCGGCTGCAGACGTGTGATTTTTGCCAGCAGTGTCCAGGTGGTCATAGGCTACCCGCGAGATATGAGGGTAGACGCCCACATGCCGATACGTCCAGCAAACGCTTACGGCATATCCAAAGCCTGGGGGGAGATGCTGGCCAGGCACTATTCGCAAGAAAAGGGAATTTCAATTATCTGCCTGCGGATCGGCTGGTATTTCCCACCCCGCTCGCTTTCCATGGTGCCAGGCAATCCAGGCCTGGCTATCGGTATCTCTGGTGATGATTTGCTGCAGTTGATGGACTGCGCGGTCACCGCTCCGCAGGATCTGAGATTCGGCATCTTTCACGGAACTTCCAACAACAGGCAGCAGCGCTTTGATATCCAGGAAACATGCCAGGTTCTAGGATATCACCCTCAGGATGATATCTACAACCTGGCGGAACACAATTACATTGGCAGGTTTCACCGTCTGGTTAAAACCCATCTGAGGCATTGGTGATCCTGCCCCTTTTCAAATATTGATTATGGAGATGACCGGCTTTCCACAATCCTTTAGCATCAGTGTAATCGTCGTTGTGCGCAATGGCGAGCGCTTCATTGCCCAGGCGCTGCACAGCATCCTGGAACAAACCCACCCGGCGAATGAGATCATTGTGGTCGACGGCCAATCTTCAGACCGCACAACGGACATCGTCAGTCACTTTCCGGGCACGCGCCTGGTTGAACAGCCGGACCTGGGACTGGCAGCAGCCCGCAATCTGGGATTGGAATGCATCCGCGGTGAGCTGGTTGCCTTTCTGGACTGCGACGACCGCTGGCATCCGGAAAAGCTGGCGGTGCAGATAGATGAGCTGGTGAAACGACCAGACCTGGATTTTGTAACCGGCCTGGTCCATTTCTACCAGGCAGACGGTGATCTTCCGCGCACGGGATACCATCCCGGCAAGCTGGAACAAGATCACGCCGGGCAGACACCCGGAACGCTGCTGGCGCGCCGCCGGGCTTTCACAAAAGTGGGTGTTTTCGATCCCGCTTTTCAAATCGCTTGTGATTCGGATTGGTTCGTGCGCGCCGCAGACTGCGGTGCAGTCTGGGCGGTGATCCCCAAACCCGTGTTATACAAGCGCATTCACCAGTACAACCTGTCTGCGCAGGTCGATCTGTATCGAAAAGAATGGCTCAGCGTGCTTCGGCATTCGGTGCTGCGCAAGCGTGAGAAAGGGACCTAAGTGACAGCAACGGAATTCCTCCTCCAGGCCATTTTCCTGGACCCTGAACAGGCGCGCACCGCCCTGGACACCTGGCTGGCGGTCACCGACCTGGATGTGCTGCCATTTGACCAGTTCGAGCTGCTGCCCCTGCTGGTCACCCGGCTGGAAACACTTGGCGTTGAGACCCCCTGGCCCGGCCGGCTGCGCGGTGTGTACCGCAAGGCCTGGTATGCCCACCAGCTGGGGCTGCAGTCAGCCCGCGACCTGGCGCAGGACCTGGCCTCTGCCGGGATTGGCCCCAGCGTGCTCAAGCTGGCCCGCCCGCCAGGCGGAGAGAGGCTGACTGAGCGGCCGCGCCTCGCCTTGCCGTTTGTTGTCCCGGTGGTTCATATCCAGGCAGCGCTGCGCCGGCTGGGCGAGCTGGGTTGGCGCCCAAAGCCAGATGATGAGCGGATTGGATCCGCAGCATATTTCACCTGGCGCTCGTCGCTGCGTTTGAAATCTGCCAGCGGGCAGCAGATCCTGCTGCGCTGGCATTTCCTGGAAGACTGGCCTGGGGATGCTGTTGACCGGGCTTTTCTGCAGCGCACACTGGCCCTGGAAGCCGATGACCCGGTGTTGCTGGCGATGGATCCAACTGCAATGTTGGCGGCTGCAACCAGCATGGGGATAACCTATCCGCCTGCGCTGGCGGATGCAGGGCTGATCCTGCAAAGTGGAGTGACCGTCGATTGGGAATGGATAGAATGGTTAGCCCGGACAGCGCAGGTGGAACGTCCCTTTGCTGCGGCGTTGAAGTTCCTGGGCTGCAGCCTGTGCCTGCCGGTTCCTTCACGCTGGATGACAGATCCCGGAACTCCAAAGACTTCGCAGGCGCCGGAAGTCAACCGGATTGCCCCCGCCTCGCTGTCCAGGCCTGCCAGGCTGCAGCGCCACTGGCAGCGTTTCCGCCGTTTGTCGCAGGCACTGGGGATGCTCCCATCTCCGCTGCGCTTTTTAGAATACCTGCAATACCGGATCCAGGCCGCCTGAACTGGCGTGTCCCCCTCAGATACTCGAGATTTCAGCAGCTTTCTCGGATTTGAAGATCTCCACCGGGTTTAAGCTGGCTGCCAGCCTATCACGCACCGCCTCGCCTGGAGCTAACCCGGTTGCCTCCATACCCAGGAGCAGCGCGCCTGCCACCGGAGGAAGGTTCAGCGGCGCCAGGCGCGCCCCCGGTGCCACCTCTGCTACTTTTTTGTGCAGGGCCTCCACCATCCAGGAGTTGCCGCGATACATACTGCCCACCATGACCACGTCAAAGCTCTTTTGCTCAAAACCAAGCTGGTGGATTACCCCATTCGCCATCGCCCCCAATCCCTCTCCTGCCCAGGTCAGGATGCCCTGTGCAGCCTCGTCTCCATCTGCTGCAGCCTGCAGCACGAGGGGGGCCTGGGCTGCACCCAGGTGCAGTTTGCCCATTACCAGGCGCTCCAGCAGGTCCGCCAGGGAACTTGCGCCGCAGTGGGTGACAAAAAGGGATGTCATCCCGGTCGGCGGCCCCTGGCGGGTCCA
This sequence comes from uncultured Chloroflexota bacterium, assembly GCA_903871905.1. Taxonomy (GTDB): domain Bacteria; phylum Chloroflexota; class Anaerolineae; order Anaerolineales; family UBA4823; genus CAIQIV01. Next base: position 6,294 of record CAIQIV010000628.1, read on the forward strand.
CTCGTGCGCTATAGCAGCCACAGCCTGCGCAACGATCTCGGATGCGCCGCCTGCCTCGCCGACCATCAATCCGGCGCCGATGGCCTGGCCTCGGCGCTGGCGGGTGCGGTCCCAGCCGTGACAGTTGCAGCCGGTACCCGAAACCACCGCCACCCCCCAGCCTTCGGCTGATCCAGCCAGCAGCCCAATCAGCGCATCGTTGACTGCCTCGACCGGCATGCCAAAGCCGGCGAGCCGGATCGCCTGCAGGGTTGCCGGGCGCTCGGATGGCCAATCGTACCCTGCCACACCGAAGCCGGCCCCCGACACCTGCTCAAGGGTGATGCCAGCCTGGGACAGGGCAGCGGAGCTCGCCTGGCGCAGGGCGCGGCTCAACCCCTCGTACCCGACCACCTCGTGGTTTCCGGGCCCGGCCTCACCAATGCCTGAAACCTGACCGGTTTCATCCCCCACCAGCACACGGGTATGCGTCCCGCCGACATCCGCGCCCAGGAAGATCATGGTGCTTTTTCTGGCCAAAACTGGGGGAGGTAGCGGCGGTGGGTTTGCAGTAAATCATCCAGGACCACCTGGATCTGGCTGGCGTCTGGCCCCAGCGGATGGGCCAGCAGCGCCTGGTAGGCGGCATCCCGGTCTCCGGTTACCGCGGCTTGCACGGTCAGCAGTTCGTAGGATTTTACCTGCGCCAGCAGCCCGAAGCAAGCCGGCGGCAGCGGCCGCGCGGGCAGTGGGTGAAACCCCTGGCGGTCCACCCGGCAGGGCAGCTCCAGCACCCAGTCAGGAGGCCATCCCGGAACCGCTCCGGCATGAGGCACATTGACCACGTGTGTCTCACCCAGGTCGTGGAGATGAGCATGGATCAGGCGGGTAGCCACGGTGGAGTAGAAAGCCCCGCCGCGCTTCATTAACCCTTCCGGGGGCTGACTTAGCTGTGGGTCAGCATACTTGTGCAACAGATCCTCTTCAATTTGCATGACCGTCTCAGCCCGCGAGGGAGGCCATTCGTGCTGCTCTGCCAGGCGCAGCCGGCTTTCGTAATAGAAACCCAGGTAGTAATTGGGGATCATCCCCAGCGCCTCGACCAGGCGCGGATCAAGAACGGGGGAGGGGCTGTTGCGCTGCTGCTCCAGGTACAGGCGCAGCACGCTTGGCCACATTTGCTCCCCATCCAAGGTGAAACCGCGGTGCCAGGTCAGGTGGTTGAGGCCAATCGTGTCCAGCGCCGTGCGCCCGGGGTCAATGGACTGCCCCAATTCTCCTTCCAGCAGCGCCAGCAGGTCCATCTGGGCGTGATACGGGGCGTTGCACACTCCCACCGTCGGGGTGCGCGGCGCATGCCCGGCCAATGCCTGGGTTACCAATCCGGAGGGGTTGGTGAAGTTCACCAGAAGCGCCCCGGGTGCGCCCTGCTCCATCTCATGTGCAATCTCCAGGATCACCGGGATGGTGCGCAGCGCCTTGGCCATGCCGCCCACGCCGGTAGTCTCCTGTCCGATCAGACCATGGCGCCGACCCAGGTATTCGTCCTCGCGCCGCGCCGCCATCATCCCAACGCGCAGCTGGGTGATTACATAGGCTGCCCCCTCCAACGCCGGCCGCCGCTCGGTAGCCAGATGGACTTTAAATTGCCCCCCCGCCGCCTGGACCATGCGCTGCGCAATGCCGCTCACCACCTGCAGGCGTCCGGCGTCAATGTCCATCAGCCACAGCTCACTGAGCGGAAAATTTGGCCCCAGGTCCAAAAAGCCTTTGATCAATTCCGGCGTGTAGGTCGAACCGCCGCCGATTACCGCGATCTTCATCTTGTTCTTCTCCTAGGCAGCGCGTGGTTTATTTCTGGCGCGATTACGGCAGCACACTGCTGTTTGCAGTATAGCATCCCTGCACATCGATATCAAGGAATGCTTTTGGGCCGGTCGTCCTATCCCTGGCAGTGTTCGATCTTGCACCTGCTCTCCCCACTTTCATGGACCTCTGAACCTCTGAATAATAATTGGACAATTGCCCTTTTTCCGTGTATAATGCCCGGTTGCCAGCCTTCGTTGGCTAACGGCCAGCACGCGCTGGCATTTGCTTGAGTATGGAGAAGAGAAGCGCATGACAAAACGTATCCCGACATTATTAATTCTGATTCTCCTGATTATTGCGGTGGCAATCTGGATCGTGCTGCCGAGTAATTCCGGGATCAGTCTTGGTTCGGTCAGCAAGGCCATCCAATTCCGCCTGGGATTGGACCTGGTGGGTGGTGTTCAGGCGCTGCTTGAGGCAGACGTGCCGGCAGACACAGCCATCAGCCAGGAAAGCATGAACACCGCGCGCCAGATTGTAGAAAACCGGGTTAACGGCCTGGGCGTTACCGAGGCGATGGTGCAGCTTGCCGGAGACCGGCGTATCGTGGTAGAGCTTCCGGGTGAGAAAGATCCTGAAAAAGCCATTTCTACCATCCAACAGACTGGTTTGTTGGAGTTTGTGGATTTCGCCAACGTCCCTGATGCCGAATTATTCGCCCTGGAGAACACCAACCAGAAAATCCAGACGGATTTTGCCGCCTCCGGTTCAACCACCCAGACGGTAGGTGCATCGGGCAATATCAGCGCTACTGGAAGCATCACCAATCCAGCCAGAGTTTATCATACGGTGATGACTGGCGCTGAGCTTAAGAATGTAACTGTCCAGCGCGACCCGCAAACCGGTGAATATAATGTTGCCTTCCAGCTCACCAGTGATGGAGGCAAGACCTTTTCTGATTTCACCAGCGCCAACGTGGGCAAGATCCTGGCCATCGTCCTGGATAAGCAGATCATTTCTGCCCCGCGCATCCAGACTGCCATCACCGATGGCCAGGGGGTGATTACCGGTCAATTTACCCAGGAATCGGCTAACAACCTTGCCGTCCAACTGCGCTACGGCTCCCTCCCCGTGCCATTGAAGGTCGCCACCAGCCAGACCGTCGGCCCAACCCTGGGCCAGGACTCGCTGAACAAAAGCCTGGTCGCCGGCATTATCGGGTTGGCCGTGGTCGCGATTTTCATGGTGCTGTACTACCGCCTTCCTGGCCTGATCGCCGACCTGGCCCTGCTGGTCTACATCCTGATATCCCTGGCGTTGTTCAAGTTCATCCCGGTGACCATGACGCTCCCCGGTATTGCCGGGTTTGTGCTCAGCATTGGCGTGGCGGTGGATGCGAATATTCTGATTTTTGAACGTATGCGTGAAGAACTGCGCTCTGGACGTACCCTGCGCCAGGCGATCGACCTGGGGTGGGGCCGTGCCTGGCCGTCTATTCGTGACTCGAACCTCTCCACCTTGATCACCTGCGCCATTCTTTTCTGGTTCGGCATGACTTTTGGCGCCAGCATCGTCAAGGGGTTCTCGCTGACCCTGGCTATTGGTGTGCTGGTCAGTATGTTCACTGCCATCATCGTCTCCCGCACCTTCCTGCACCTGGTGCTGGATAATATCGAGTTTAAAGAACATCACGACAAGTGGTTTGGGGTGTAGGAGATCGAAAAATGGAAATTGTAAAGTATCGCTACTGGTTTTTTGGAATATCTCTGCTGGTGATCATCCCTGGCGTCCTGGCTCTGCTGGTATGGGGGCTTCCGCTGGCCATTGACTTCACCGGAGGCAGCCTGTTGGAAGTGAAGATCGACTCGGGCACCGCACCGGCTCCGTCTGATATTATTGCCGTTTACAACCAGTTTGGCTTCGGCGACTCGCTGGTGCAGACCTCCGGGGATGCTGGCTTTATTGTGCGCTCCAAGCAAATGGATGAAACCATGCGCGCCAATATCATGAAAGCCTTGGAAGATAAGTTGGGGGTCAAATTGACCGTGCTGCGCTTCGATACGGTAGGCCCTTCGGTCGGGCGCGAGGTAGCCACCCGCGCGGCTGGGGCAGTGGCCCTGGCAGCGCTGGGGATTATGCTCTATATCACCTTTGCCTTCCGCGGGGTGCAGCATGCCTTCCGCTACGGCGTGGCGGCGATCATTGCCATGCTACACGACGTCCTGGTGGTGGTGGGTATGGAGGCCATCTTTGGTCACTTCCTGGGTTGGGAAGTGGATGCCTTGTTCCTCACCGCCCTGCTGACCGTGATCGGTTTCTCGGTGCATGATACGATTGTGGTATTTGACCGCATCCGAGAAAACTCCAACGTCTACCGCCGCATGCCCTACGAGACAGTGGTCAATAACTCCATCGTCCAGACCATGGTGCGTTCCATCAACACCCAGCTTACCGTGATGTTCACCTTGCTGTCGCTGGCCCTGTTTGGTGGGGTGACCATCCGCCACTTCGTGGTGGTGCTGCTGGTCGGTGTGTTCTCGGGCACCTATTCTTCCATCTTCAATGCCGCCCCCATCCTGGTTGTATGGGAGAACAAAGAATGGCGCACCTGGTTCCGCCGCCGGGCTGAGACCCCTACCACCTGATTTCTGAATAAAGAAAGACTTCCGAGGTTTCAAACCTCGGAAGTCTTTTTTTCCACATTTTGCATTTTAGTAGCCGGTTTCGATTCGGCGCTTACGCACCAAGCTTATACGAAATTCCCAAAAATGCTTCCCCACAATTGCTATATGTGGGTCGACAATAATTGCAATTATTTTGGGGTCATCGTTTAATAACCAGGCGGTCCAGCATTTGTTTCAAACCATCAAAATCCACCGGTTTGCTCAGGTAATCATTTGCGCCGGCCTCCAGGCAGCGCTCGCGATCGCCGGGCATCGCCAGTGCAGTGAGGGCGATGATGGGGATCGTATCATAGCGCAGATCATGACGCAGCCGGCGAACGGCTTTCAGGCCATCCATGACCGGCATCTGGATATCCATCAAAACAATATCTGGGGGGGCTTCAAGGGCGCGTTGTACAGCTTCCGCTCCATTCCGCGCTTCGGTTACCCGGTAGCCACAGGTAATCAGAAAATCACGCAGCATCCCCAGGGTGACTTCGTTATCTTCCGCAACCAGGCACAGCGGTTTGTCGGCGTTTGGGGTTTTTACCGCACTGCCAGGCACAACTTCGAATAGACTGCTTTGAGGATGAATCGAAGATGGCGGGGTGTTTGCAACCTCAGCCCGCTGCCAGGGAAGGCTCACAATAAAGCGAGAACCGGCGCCTGGCTCGCTTTCGACCCGGATACTGCCATCATGCAGTTCCACCAATTTTGCAACCAGGGATAATCCTAACCCGGTGCCCTCGTATCGGCGTTCAAGGCTCCCATCCAATTGTACAAATGGCAGGAACAGTCGGCTGACATCCTGGGGAGCGATGCCAATACCGGTGTCCCACACCATAAAATCCATGCGCCGGTTTTCCACCCGTCCAGCCACTTCAACCCCGATCGCGCCGCCCTCCCCGGTAAATTTGACGGCATTACTCAGCAGGTTAACCAGGATCTGTTTCAAGCGGCGTTCATCAGCAACCAGGATCTCTGCTTGCGAATCAAGCGCCATGGAGATGTTGATATGCTTCTTTTGAGCCGCCTGCCGCACCATGCGCAGGCTGGACTGCACTGCATTCATCACCAGTACCGGCTGCAGGTCCAGCTCCAGCATCCGGGCTTCGGCTTTGGAAAGATCCAGAATATCATTGATCAGCGATAACAGGTGCCTCCCACTTTCCTCGATATTATGCAGCGCGACCATGGTTTTTTCATTATGCTCCCCATAGATCCCGGCTTGCAGGACTTCTGCCAGCCCTAGTATCCCGGTCAAGGGCGTGCGCAGCTCATGACTCATGTTTGCCAGGAATTCGTCCTTAACTCGCAAGGCCTGCATTAAGGAATCGTTGGCCAGGCTGAGTTCTGCGGTGCGCTCAGCAACGCGGCCTTCCAACTCGACATTTAGCCGGCTGATCTTTTCTTCAGCTACTTTTTGATCCTCGACCAGGCTGAGTAATGCCAGGCGAGAGCGGTCTGCATCCTTCAGTAAGCGGGTTAACTCCATCTGGTTTGCCTGAATCACCGCATCGGCCTGTTTGCGCCCGTTGATATCTAACAGGGCGCCGAACAAGCGGTGGGGTTGAACGCAATCTGCCGTGGCAACACATTCCGCGTAGGAGGCCAGCCAGACAATTTCACCATTTTTGTGGCGAATGCGCAGCTCGCAGGAACCGAACTCTCCGGCAGACAGGCCAATCACCTGGCTCGAAAAAATTGGGAAGTCCTCTTCAACCACCAGGTTCCCCCAACACCCCAGGGCCATAAATTCCGCCACCGAATAACCACTGACCCGTTCCGCGGCGCCCATCATCCAATCGATCGCATAACTTCCATACTCATCCGCTGCACACGAGTATGCAATGTCGGATATCATGCTGGAGATGTGCAGCAGCCGGTCTTCATTCTCACGGAGAACAGCCTCCACCTGCTTTCGTTCTGATATATCGTGGATCATTACCAGCGAATTCATCTGCTCGTCCAGGCGGAAATGGGTCGCATTGAGCTCACCCATAAACGTGGAGCCGTCCTTTCGCTTGATGCACAGCTCAAGATCTCGTGATCCGATCCCGCTGACCAGCGCGTTTTGGAAGGAAGCCTGGGCTTTGGGGATAGAGGCCTCATCCAGGAATTGGGTGAAATGACAGCCGCACATTTCAGCGGGGGTATACTGCAGCAAAGCCAGGGCAGCCGGGGATGCATAGGTGATGATTCCCTGCTCGCTACTGATTGCCACCAGGGAATTGGAGTTCTCAGCAATCGAACGAAACTTGAGCTCGCTCTCACGCAGCGCCTGCTCTCTTGATCGAACTTCTGATTTCATCAACTCAAAACTCAGCGCCAGGCTGGCAAGTTCAAATGTGAAATAAGCTTTGGGATTAAATTCACTGGTATCGTGATATTCCCCAGCCGCCACACGGGCTACTGAGTCGATTAACCGGTCAATGGGCCGGGTCAATGCTTTGGCCAATAAGAAGCTGACCAGGGTACCGAACAAAATCACACAGCACGCCAGAACCACAGAGTAACGCCACAGTTCCATTTGCTGTTCAGCAATATCAGCGGTGCGGCGGCTGGCGCCGATCAGGTATTTCCGCCCTTGATCATCATAAAAGGGGACCAATACTGCTCGCAGATATCCCCACTTATCCTCAATGTACTCATAGGCTGGCTGCATGGTGCGAAACACATCATTATAAGCCTGGGGATTTGAATGGATTTCAAAGAAGCCTGCCTGGTCATTCTGGCTTGCTATCTTGCTTGGTGAGGTAGCTGAAGTAAATACATATTTTCCATCCACCTCCATCAGGCTCCATAAATACTCCAATCCAGTTTGTTGGCAAAGTGTGTTAAACTGTTCTACCACCTGCAGATATTCTGACGAACTGATCGAGTCCTTCCCAGAAATCCGGTCATGATAATCAGCTGGCAGGACCGCCCTGGCCATCATCGCCGCGGTAAAAAGTTCCCGGTCGATACCAGCGGTCAGGGACCTGCTCCACATCAGATAAAAAAGGAGAGTAAACACGATGGCGATCAAGATCGTTGAGCCAACCATTGCCAGCCAAATGACCGTGCGGATTTTCATTGGAGCTCACCCATAACGCTGGGATAACGCGGCGGTTTCCCGGCCTCAGCCAGAAGCCGGTTGATCTCACTTTTTAATTCCAGGATGCGGTCCTCACGCCCCAGGATGATGGCCTGCCAACGGCGCAGCTCTTCCAGCTGTTCCGTTATACGGGCTTCAGCCTGCATTCTGTCCGTCATATCAATGATTGAAACAATGAAAATCACCTTGCTGGCAAGTTGCCTGGGAAGTAGAGACCACACAAGTTGAATATCTAATCGCCGGCCTTCCAAGGTCTGGTTTACGCCAAAGAATGAAAAGATGGAATCATCAGGGTTCTGCAAGACCTGGGCTAATTGCTGGCGAAAGAAGGTGTACGATTCATCACAGAAAACCACGGTCAGGTTACTGAGCAGCTCGGCTTTGTCCCTGGCGCCGTAGAGCTGAAGTGTGGCACGATTCACATCCAGCACCTGGACCATCGACGCGCATTCCTTCACCGCCTGTGGGTTGAGTTCCAGGTAACGCGGCACATTTTCTATCCCCTGCTCCTTCAACTGATCCAGATATTTAAATACAGCCGAAAAATCTTCTTCCCATAAAGATACCGGCGACGCCTCAAACAGCCCCCGGTAGCGCTCTTCAGACTGGCGCAGCTCCACCTCCACCTGCTTGAGGCGGGTGATATCCCTCGAGACGGCTAACAGGCTTTCGATGCGTCCTTCTGCAGAGCGCTCGGGGGTGATCCGAGTATGAAAGGTGCGCATTCCTCCCGTGGTTGGCAACTCCTGTTCTGCATCTAGCTCAACCCCCATCTCCAGGACCTGACGCAGCACAAAGTCACGATATTGAGCGCCTTGCACAAGTTGTGCGGTTTCCAGGGGAGTTTTTCCCTGTAAGCTGTTTGAAGCGACGCCAAACATTCGCTCTGCTGCCGGGTTACAGTAAACCATACGCAGGTCGGTGTCATAGCGGGCAATAATGTCGCTGGCATTCATGATCAAGGTGGAGAAATCGTGCTCCTGCTTTCGCAGGGCGTCTTCTGCTCGCTTCCGTTGGATTTCTAAACCAAGAGCTGATGCGATTGTACGCATGTCCGAAAGCCAGACCGCGCCATCGCTGCGGGAGCGCCGGTCAGCCAGAGACAGCGTCCCCGCCACCTCACCCAGGATGAGAATGGGCACGCACAGGAAGGTTTCCACCTCCAGGCTGCGCAGCGCAGCATAATGATACTCGATCCGTTGGCTGGCATGAATTTCAAGCAATTCTACACCAGTGGTTGCCACCACTCCAGAAAGGGTCTGAGCGACTGGGATCTGCGTCCCTTCCGGAAGGCCTGGCATTCCCGCGGCCCCAGCAAAGGTCATGACCCTTTCCATAGGATTATAGAACTCAATCGCTGCAATCGGAAATCCCAGGGTGGACACCAGGGTCTCGGCCAGGATCTGGCAGGTGGCTTCCAGGGTACCTGGCTGTTGGAAGAGATGGGATACAGCCTCGCGGGCACGGGCGCCGCTCTCTGCCCGCCTGCGAGCGGTGATATCGACATGAGTGCCGACCATGCGCAGCGGCGCACCGTCCGTGTCCCGGCGGACCACCCTGCCACGGCCGTGGACCCAAATCCAGGACCCATCCCTGGCTTGCATACGGAACTCCAGGTTAAAGAGCGGGTTTAAGCCGTCCAGGCAGGCCTGCCTGGCATCCAGTGCCGGCTGCCTGTCATCCGGGTGCAGTAAATCCAACCAGGTTTGCGTGGTGTCTGGCAGCTCACCAGAGGCATAGCCCAGCATGGCAAAGTAAGCCG
>CAIQIV010000629.1 GCA_903871905.1 uncultured Chloroflexota bacterium
AAGAAAAGGCGGTTCATCTTCCGGTGTGGCGTGGACAAGATACACATCCTGTTCATCTTCCGGAAGCCAGTCCTCGTTGTGCGCCACCAACACGTGCCCGTTTACCGTCCGGTCTTCGTTAACCGCCATGCTGGTGCACTTGGTCAGGTGCAGGGCATCCATGGTGACCGCTTCGATGGCATTTTGCACCATCAGATCGTCAAAAGAGACATTCGCTCCCTCGGCGATCCCCTGGATCTCATCGATATACTGCGGGTAGCGCTCCTGGGCGAACGGCAAATACTTGCGCGATTGGATCTGCGCTCCCTGCCAGGTTAACTGCAGGGCATCATAGGTCACGTCGATCAACGCCCGCGTGTTCTCAATCGAATTCTTGACCTGGTCGCGTACCGCCTCACCGATCTGCCTTCCCATCTCACGGTGACTGCCCCGCACCTCGATCAACGGCGGCGGATAAGGATGGATCACTGCATCATTGTTTTTCATAGAACCTCGCAGTCTTGGTCTTCAGGCTTCTATTTAGGTCCAATATCTCGATAAATACCATCGAGATATTCCATTAATTTCTCCCAATTATACCGGGTCTTCACCGCCTGGCGCCCTTGATTTCCCAATCTCTGCGCCTCTTCTGGCCGCGCCCAGTAATCCACCAGCAGTCGTGCCGCAGCCAGCGGGTCTTGCAAAGGATCGACCAGCACCCCACAGGGCGAGCTTTCCATGATTTCCCGGATGGATGGGAAATCACTGGCTATGACCAGCATCCCCAGCGCCATGTATTCAAACAACTTAACCGGGACCGAGGCCACATAACGCGGCTCCGGAGATAGGACCGCCAGCCCGACATCCCCCGTCCGCAAAATATCCGCCACCTGTTCGAACGGGATCCATCCCAGGGCCTGGATGTGCTGCTCCAGCCCCTGCGCCTCCTGCCAGAACGCCTGCTCCTCGGCGGCCGGCACGAACAATCCCACCAGCTTCAATTCTGCCGGCACCCCCAGCTGGAGCAGGGTGCGCAGCAGGCGCACGTAGTAGAGCGCCCCGCGATCCGTGGACAGGCGGCCGGCATATACCAGGGTGAGCTGCTGCGCAGCGAAGATCCGCCGCTCTTCATCGATGAAGGTCCGGGGAGGATAATGCCCAATCACGGTCACATGCCGGTTGCGCCGGCGGTAGATTTCCGCCAGGTTTTGATCGACGGTGACGATCCAATCGACCCACCTGGCCGCCGCCAGCTCCGCCAGCTTGATCCCGTGGTAGATCAGCTTTCCGCCCCAGCCGGCCAGCCGGGGACGGCACAACTCGGCATAATATTCATGCGCGTCGTAGATCACCGGCCGGCGGTGAAGTTTCGCCCAGGCCAGGCCCGCCGGCAGTGTGTCGAAATCATGGCAGTGTACGATGTCCGGCTGGATGCGCTCCACCCAGCGCAGGGCTTCCCGCCAGAACGCCGGCAGCTTGAGCATCTGCCGGGCGCCGATCCCGTAGGCAGACGGGACATTCTGGACCCGGATCACCTCGGCATTCTCCGCCAGCTTCTCCTGCGCCGGCAGCTCGGCGCCGCGATCCCAACAGACAATCGTCACCCGGTGTCCATAGGCGGACATACTGAGAGCCTCTTTGTACACCCGGGGATCGGGCCTGAAGGCATTTGACAGCAGCATCACTACATTCATATGGATATCTACCTGCAAGTCGAATAATGTATCCCTTCTACCAACCTTTGCAGATCATCTCTCAGATTACTGCTCACATTCGACCGCCAATGCCTGGGATGAGTGAGCACATATACAAATTGCTTTCCAGCCAATATCGCTTCGACCGGGTCACCAGGTTTCCAAAATTGAGGATATGGGGCATCTGTGAAATGGGCAATCTCCAATTTTTCCAATGTACGATCATACACATCAAACTCAATCTGTAATTCTTCCCTGAGTTTCCAATCATCCAATAAAATGCTGTTTGTGACGGACAGCCGCCGGTTCGCAAAATCCCCGTGCGAGGCTACTGTGGTAATGGGTAAGGCTGTAAGCCTTCTCAATTTGGTCAAGTGATCTCGGAACAATTCACGGATCGGATCCATATGTTCCATCACCTGCTCCTTTGTCTTAAGACAATGCATCTTGGCATAAGTAGCAACTTCCTCAAAGTGGTATCCAACCTCATTACCGGTTGCCTCAATACTCTGCATCAGGCGGACATCTAAAGTGGACAGGCGAAAGTAGTAGCTGGAGGATACATCTATCTCCTTTTCCAATGCAAGGAAATGCCTGGAAAAACCGGGATCGGTGTCAATATCATGACGCAAAATCAGGCATCTTGGCAATTCATCTGGGGACGATTCCAGAAGCATAT
>CAIQIV010000630.1 GCA_903871905.1 uncultured Chloroflexota bacterium
AGGCTGGGCAGCGCCCAGGGGGACCAGGGTGGTCCCGGGGGGAAATTCTGGGCCTTTTGCGGGTGGGGGAAGGGAGGCGGCAGCCTGGCGGGACACAGCGATGGTAAAGATCGTGACGAGTCCCAGCACTGATAACAGGATGGGCAGCAGCGCCGCAAGGAAACGGATAGGGGTATGACGGGTCATTGAGACCTTCCTTTACGGGAGAATAATATTTTGAAGAATATACAATTACCGCCGATTAAATTGTTAATTAGACTATACCCCCGATCATAATAATTGGCAAAAGGACTTATGTACTAAAAACCACAAAGAATTTGCGAGCTGCCAGGCCCACAACCAGCCAGCGAATGTCCGGGTGGAATGCTATTTGACTGCTTTTAACCAGGTGCTGCCAATCTGTTCAACCATCTGATATCCCGAGGCTAGAAGCCAACGCTTATAGGCATCAAAGGGGTATGCTCCTCCCCCGCTGGAAGCCCAGGTCAAGAAATCAATCATACTGGAGGCTTCTTCGGGCTGCTCCATACGCATCGCGGCGTCGATCAGCAGGAGACCACCGGGCAGCAAGGCGGTGAAGATGCGGTCAAAAAGTTCGAGGTTTTGGTCTGGTGTCAGATAATAAGTGATCTGGCCTAACAGAGCGGCATTGAATTCACTGCTGCCTAAACTGATGGTTGACAGATCACCCTTGCGAAAGGATGATCGGGTACGTACCCCCATTCTCCCCGCCAGGCAAGTGGAAACGTCCAGCACTTCTGGCCGGTCAATGCAGACTACTCGAGCGCTGGGGTTGGTTTGAAGCAGTGCGAAGCTTTTTATCCCGCATCCGCAAGCGATGTCCAGGATGCGTATGGGTATATTCAACATCGGATCGATCCCGGCGGCATGCCACATTTCAAGGCTTGATTCCAGCCGCGGGGTGCGGTAGCTTTCCAGCCAGGCGTCTTGTTCAAATGGAATGATGGGATAAGCTGGCTGGCCGTAGCGCAGAGCCTGCAGGAACCCATCCCACACCGCGGGGGAGGTTTCGACCATGAACCAGTCCCCGGCAAAGCTCTTACGCCTCCGATTCAGGAAAGCAGCGGAAGTTGGGGTATTGGAGTACTTACCCTGGATGCAGTTCAGCAGCTGAACCGCCACCAGGTAATCAAGCAGGGATTGCAGGCCCTGTGGATGGCACTGGCAGGCCTCAGCCAGCTCAGGGCAGCTTAATGGGTCATCATCCAACATTGAGAACAGGTCAATCTGGATTGCCAGGCGGATCATCTGCGGCTTAAAGATGCCAGTATACAATGAATAGAACAAGTCGGGGTCAGGTGATTTGTGTGCCATGGTGGGTTATTGTAACACTCAGTCCGTCAATCAAACAGGACACTTCTTCCGCAACGGCAATTCTTCTGTATTTGATTGGGGCAATCGCACCATGTTAAATCGAATCCATCGATGGGTTGGTTTTCTGTTGTCCCGGGATATAATTGGCGGATAGGGGATCGTAGAAATATTTTGGAGGAACAATCTTTGGAAGGACAGTTGCACGTCTTTGGCTACCCTGAGCTACCTCAGGATATGAATGACTTGATGGAGCGTATCCAGCGCGAATGGGCTGCATTCTACCAGACCTGTGGGCATCTGGATGAAGAGGCTCTCAACCGGCGCCTGGCAGGAGGATGG
>CAIQIV010000631.1 GCA_903871905.1 uncultured Chloroflexota bacterium
CGGAGAGCTGGCGGCCGGCGCTTGCGCAGCCGGTGCTTCTGTGGCGGCGGGAGCAGTGGTGGGTGCAGCCGGAGCCGCGGTCGGTGCTGCAGGGGCGCAGGCGGAAAACAGGATGGTGATGAGTAGCATGACGACCAACAGGGTAGTGCTTTTCTTGAACATCTTCAGTCCTCCAAAAAGATTTTGATCAAAAGATTTTGACAGGTTAGATTTTCATCATCCGGCAGACACAGGCGTGCCTACCGGGGTCACACGGGTCAAGGTTTTGTCCGGTCGTTAATCAAACGCCGATAGTTCTTCTCGCTTTCTCGCCAGCAGAGCGTCCAGTGCACTTTGGGCTTTTGGCGGCAGGCTGACCGGTTGGGGGGCAGCGACGCCATGACGGCCGATCAGGTAGGGCCAGGTCAGGTAGAGCCGGTGCTGCGGGTGGAAACCGCAGACATAGTGAACATCATTTTTATCATTGACAATGCTGTCGACCAGCCTGGCGATCAGCAGACCAGTCGCCAGGTTGCGGGGGCTGCCCCCGCAGGCGGTGATTTCACCCAGAAAATTGCGTACCTTGTGGGCTACCTGTTCAAAGTCCTTCTCTTCTGGGTATACCGGGATCATGCGCTGCCCGTGTTCGCCGATGATCCCAATGCCTGTATTGGGCAGGCTCTGGGATTGCAGGACGTAGCTCAATCGGTTGAGGTCCAGGTCGCCGCCAAAGCCCAGCACCCTTTCCACAGGCAGACGGTATTGCCTTTGGATGAAGACAGTGATGTCATCCACAGGGGTTGCCAGGGCGATGATAGTGACGTCTTGCTTGAGCTTCCGGGAGTCCAGGATGTTGCGGGTTACTTCGATGTTGTTATTCAGGACATCCTTGCCGCCCTGTCCTTTTTTCATCTGCGCACCTGAGGTCAAGACGATCACATCTACCTCGTCCAGCTGGTCGAAGGCAGCCGCCGTAAGCCGGGGGCCAGCCCATGGCTTGGCGCTGACCACGTCCATGATGGCAGCCGTTGACCATTCATGGGTCAGGTTCATCACCTGGATCATGTCGATGGAGGGGACATCCACGATGTGAAATAAAAGGGCCGACCCAACATTTCCCGTTCCCACGACAGCAACATTCATCTCTTGTTTTCTCCGTAAGGCATTTTCTGCATAACTCAAGCGCACATTTTCAGGATCATAGCCGCATAGACTTTTGTGGTGGTGATCACATCTTCCACTTTCACATGTTCAAAGCGGTTGTGGGTGAAGCGGTCTTCTCCTGGACCGAAAGCCACCACCGGTAGACCGGCTTCGGTGGAGAAGTAACCGGTCTCGCTGGAGATCGTCCACAGCCTGGGAGCGGGTCGCTCCCCGGTGACAGCCTGGATACAGTCCGCAAGGGCTGTGACCAATGCATCGTCCGGTGGGGTGAAAAATGGCAGCATGCTGCCATCGGAGGTTCCCTCGAATCCAGTATAACTTCTCACCGGGCGCTGTTTAACCTCGGCGGTATGATCCAGGCCTGGTTGGGAAGCGACCGCCGCCGCAATGCAGGTAGTGATGGTGGGGATGATGGTCTCCCGCGGTACAGAGGCTGGGTGGCGCACATCCACAATGCCCTCGCACAGATCCGGGATAGCATTGACAATATTTGGGGTGACGGTCAGCCTGTTCAGAGAAACCAGGGCCTCCCCATACCGGGGATCCTTGGGCAGCCCGGTGTTGAGCTGCTCGAGGGCCAGGATGACACGGGCCATCCCCGTCAGGGCGCTGCTGGAGCCGGCCGGTGCGGCAGCATGTGCTCCTTTGCCCGTAATGCGCAGATGGATATGCAGCATGCCGCGATGCCCATTGACCGGCTTCAGATCAGTATGCTCTCCGCTCAGCACCGCCATCACCGGCAGTTTATCCTTTTCGAGCAGCTGCCGGGGAGAGAGATGTCCGCCACATTCTTCCATAACACCGGCATTGATGGCGAAGCCCGTGCGCAGCGGGATACCGGCATCCAGCACTGCCTGGGCAGCCCCCACCATAGCCGCCAGGGATGCCTTTTGTCCATTGGTGCCGCGCCCGTAAACGACCGGGCCGGTGACCCCAAACGGCTCGCCATCCAGGATCACGCCTGCAAAGGCATCCAGCATATCGCCCGCTTCAGCCTGGTCCAGGTGCGTGTTCAACAGGAAGACGGGTCGGGCGCCTTTTGAAACGCCGGTCACATCTCCCAGTGGGTTGGTAAAGGTGTCCAGCCCGATCTGCTGCAGCCGGTCATGGAGAAATGCCGCCAGGGCGCCTTCTGAGCCGGTTGGGCTTGGGATGCGCACAAACTGCTGCAGCAGGGCGATGATGGCTTCGCGCCGGGATTCGATCAGTTCAAAAACCTGGTCCATCCTGGGCTCCTTAGCGTTGAGGTTTGACCAGCTCGCCGCACGGTTGTCCAACGATCTCGCCGTCCTGCACGATCTTCTGGCCGCGCAGGAATGTGTACACCGGAACGCCCAGTACTTTCCAGCCTTCGTAGGGCGTCAGGCGGTTCTTGTTGTGCAGCCGGTCGGCTGAGATCACTGCCTGCTTTTTCAGGTCGACAAGCACCAGGTCGGCATCGGAGCCGATCTGGATGCTCCCCTTGCGGGGGTAAAGGCCCCAGGCTCTCGCCGGGTTCTCAGCAGATGCCTGGACATAGCGCTCCAGGCTGAGCTTGCCCTTGTTGACCTCGGTGAGCATCAGGGACAGGGCTGTCTCCACTCCGATAAAGCCGCCGGCTGCTTTCCAGACGTTGGCCTCTGTTTTTTCCTCAAAACTGTGTGGGGCATGGTCGGTGGCCAGCATATCGATCCAGCCGCGCCGCAGGCCTTCCCACAGGGCTTCCTGATGCTCGCGGGTTCGGATAGGGGGATTGAGCTTGATCAAATTGCCCAACCGCTCATAGGCTTCATCGTTGAACAGCAGGTGTCCAACCAGGACCTCGCAAGTTACAGGCAGCCCGTTGGAGCGGGCTTCTCGGATACGTTCAAGCCCCTGGCGGGTCGACAGGTGGAAGACATGAAACTTATTTCCAGCAGCTTCTGAGAGGATCAGGGCGCGGCTGATCGCTTCCAACTCAGCGAAAGCCGGGCGCGAATCCAGGTGAGCGCGCGGGTCGGTCCGACCCTGGTTGATCAGCCTGGTTTTCTCATGCTGGAGAATCCAATCATTTTCAGCGTGCGCCCCGACCCGCAGCCCGGCCTGGCAGGCGTTTTTAAAGGATTCAAACAGGATGCCGTCATCCGGGCAGCGAATGTAGCCGGTGGTCTCTCCCATGTAGAGCTTGTAGCCGATGGCTCCTTCATCCGCCAGGGGGATCAACTGGGAGGTGTTGTCTGCCACCAGGGCGGCATACAGGCCAAAGTCGACGAACGACCGGCCCCGGATCAACGCCAGCTTGTTGCGGAACTCATCCACCGTGGTCAGCGGAGGTTTTGTGTTGGGCATATCGCAGATCGTGGTGACGCCCCCGATGGCCGCGGCGCGTGAGCCGCTCTCGAAGTCCTCTTTGTAGGCTAACCCCGGTTCACGAAAGTGGACATGGTCATCGATCAAGCCCGGCAGGATGTGCAGGCCGCGGGCATCCAGCACTTCCTGCGCCTGGGATGCCTCGATCTGCCCAAGAGCGGCGATGAGCCCGCCTTTGATTGCCAGTGCACCTGGATAAGATCCCTGTGCGGTGACGATTGTTCCATTTTCTATCAATAAGTCAAACATTGCAGACTCCTTCAGTCTGGCTCAAGACCGTGCGTCAACAAATACTTCTACAACGGTTCCAGGCGGGAATAACCCGCGGGTTATTCCCGGGCATAGGGTTGGGTGAGAGCAGCAGGCGGCTGCCGCTTGCGACCTACCAGCAGCATCAATATCGTCAATCCATAAGGCGCCATGATCAGGAACTGGGAGGGCACCGGGGCGTTCAAGATTTGCAGTCGGAATTGCAGTGCATCGAATGTCCCAAACAGCACACCGCCGGCAATCACCCAGAAAGGATCCCAACGGCCGAAGATCACCAGTGCCAGGGCGACGAATCCCCGCCCGGCAATCATCGTGTCGCTGTAGAACCCCAGCACAACCAGGGAGAAATATGCCCCGCCCAACCCGGCCAGGGCAGAGCCAATGGTGGCGTTGATGTAGCGCAGGCGGGGGACGTTGATCCCCAGGATGTCAGCCGCCGCGGGGGCCTCGCCTACCGCACTGGTGCGCAGCCCGAAACGGGTGCGATACTGGATGATGGCGCTGATGATTGCCAGGAGCATAATCAGGTAAACGATGGCATCCTGTTTGAACAGGATCGTGCCAATGATGGGGATCTGGGACAGGACCGGGATGGCGATGGGCGAGAATGGCTGAACCTGCGGCACGACCGTCATCTGTGAGGTGGGGAAGAACAGCCGGTAGAAGTAGATTGCTGCTCCGTTGCACAGGATCAGCATGGCAAACCCGGTGACCACCTGGTTGGTCTGGATCGTGACTACCCATAGGGAGAATACCAAACCGATGAGCGCCCCCACCAGCAGCGCGGTCAGCACCCCAAACCACAGGTTGCCGGTCCAATATGCCACGGCAAAGCTGGAAAAGCCGCCTAACAGCATGATCCCTTCCACCCCCAGGTTGTAGACCCC
>CAIQIV010000632.1 GCA_903871905.1 uncultured Chloroflexota bacterium
CCTGGGTCGCCATTGCCCTGGTCTTTACCTCGGAAAACCAGAAAGCAAAGGGGATAAAATCCTGGCTGCAGGCCTTCCTTTCCATCCTTGGCATCACAGCTGCGGTGATCCTGATTTATTGGCTGTGGCTTTCCTCCACCCTAGCATCTATCGCCAGCTTTGCCCCCACCAATGTCCAGCAGGTACTTGACCAGGTGGATCAAATCGCCGGCTTACTGACCAAGTATTATTTCTATCTTTTCCTGCTCATGGTAGGCATCGCATTTTCCCTGACCATTCACCTGATGCAAAAATTACAAACAGCCTCACCGGCTGGAGCAATCTTTGCCCCAATATCCCTCATCGTGGTAGCGCTGATGGTTTCCACAACCAATCTCCGCGTCATCCATGCTGATATCTCCTATAAAATGGCGGAGTCATTTACCTCAGGAAACCAGTGGCCGGTTGCCACGCTTTTATACCAAAATTCACTGGAGCTGACCCCGAACGAAGATTTCTATTATCTCTTCCTGGGAAGAAGCTTTCTTGAACAGGCTAAGGGTGTCAAAGACCAGGCGGAGCTGGATAAACTGGTCAAGGAAGCCGAGTTGGAGTTGAAAAAAGCCCAGCAAATCAATCCGCTGAACACGGACCATACCGCCAACCTTGGGCGTTTGTACAGCTGGTATGCTTCACAGGCCCAAGATCCGGTGGTTCGGAATGAAAGAGGGGAAATCTCATCGAAATATTATTCAGCAGCGGTGAAATTAAGCCCGCAGAACTCCACCCTGTGGGGCGAATGGGCCATTTTGATGCTTGAGATCCTTAACAAGCCAGAAGAAGCAGTGAAAATTCTCGAGCACACGATTCAGGTCGACCCATATTTTACCTGGACACAAAGCCTGATGGGGAATTACTACCTGCGCCAAAGCCAGGCAATCACCGACACAGTTAAGAAGACTGCCCTCCTGGAGAAGGCCCTGGGGTATTTCGATACCGCGGTCTCTATTGTGAACTCATACCCGGATCCACAGATCATGTATAACGCCATGCTTTCCCAGGCAGATACCCTGCGCCAGTTGAACCGCACCGATCGAGCGATTGAGGTCTACCAGAAAGTCTTGAAGATCAACCCAGGGGCGAGCAATGCATGGAAGATTCGCGCCCTGGTCGCCCAGATGTACGCCCAAAAGGGAGATAAAGCCAACGCCCTGATATTTGCTACAGATGCGTTGAATTCGGCGCCGGATGACCAGAAAGGACCCATGGAGTCGTTTATTAAGCAGATCCAGGCTCTACCGTGAACAATCTTCTGACATTTGTCCTGGCCCTGGCTCTGAGCATGGTGTTCATCCCATGGGTCCGGTGGCTTAGTTTCCGGTTTGGCAAAGTTTCTCAGCCACGCGAGGACCGCTGGCACCGTACTCCTACCCCAACGCTTGGGGGGGTTGGGATGTTTGCTGCCTTTGCCTGTGTCATCCTGGTGAGCTGGCTGTTTACGGGTCATATGCCGCCGATCCACCTGGAAATCCTGGCCTGCTCCGCCTTGATGTTCTTTCTGGGCCTGTACGATGATTTTAAACGCATCTCGCCGCCCACAAAATTCATGGGGCAAATAATCATCGCCCTGCTGGCAATCTTCCTGGGCTTCACCACCAGTTTCTTCACCACCAAGATTCCCAACGTTATCATTGCTCAATTTCCCAATATCCTGCTCACCCTGGTCTGGATCGTGGGGATCACCAATGCCATGAATTTGTTGGACAATATGGACGGCCTGGCGGGCGGTGTTTCTCTGATCACCGCACTGTTCCTGTCCTACTTCTTTTTCCAGGGGGGTGAAATCCTGCTGCTGGTCCTCACCCTGGCGCTTGCTGGCAGCATCCTGGGTTTCCTGGTCTTCAATTTCCCCCCCGCAAAAATCTTCATGGGTGACAGCGGCAGCCTCTTCCTGGGCTTCACGCTGTCCATCCTGGCAATTGCCCGCCAGCCAAAAGCGTCCAATGTCTTTGCTGTCCTGGGCGTCCCTACCTTACTTTTCCTGCTGCCAATCCTGGACACCACGCTGGTCACCATCACTCGCGTACTGCGCGGCCAGTCACCGGTCCAGGGTGGGCGAGATCACACCTCACACCGCCTGATCGCCTTTGGATTGAATGAGCGCCAGGCGCTCTTTGTGATGTATGGTGTGGCCCTGCTGTCTGGGCTAACCGGTGTGCTGATCGAATCGCGCGGCTATTGGGTCAGCCTGGTCATGGTACCGGTGCTGGTGGTATCCCTTGCCATTTTGACCGCATACCTGGGTCGATTAAAAGTGGTTACCGGGAGCCAGCCAGCCGCCCCCGCCGGCAGCATCACCCGCTGGATGGTCAACCTGACCTATAAACGCCGGGTGTTTGAGATCATTTTGGATTTTTTCATCATCGGGATTGCTTTCTACCTGGGCGTTTGGACCAGCCTGGGGTTCAAAATGAGCAACACCCATCTGCAAATCATCTTAAACAACATTCCCTTCGTCCTGATCTGCACCTATGCATCCTTTTTCCTGATGGGGGTCTACCGGGGGGTGTGGAAATACGTCGGGGTCACCGAGATTATCCGCTTTGCAAAGGCCAGCGCCTTGAGCGTTCTGCTGCTGGGCTCTTTTGCCCTGATCTTCAACCAGGTATTCCACTTCACTTTCTTTGCGGTCATCGCTTATGGTCTCTTTCTTTTCCTGGGTATCTCGGCGACCCGCTCCTCGTTCAAGATAATTGACGAAGTATTTGCCCCCCAGGTCCGGGGGAACAACGAACGCATCCTGATCTATGGCGCCGGGGATGCCGGTGAGATGGCCTTGCGTTGGATGCTGCTCAAGCCTCAATTGGGATACCAGCCCGTAGGCTTTATCGATAATGACCCATTGATGGCGCGCCGGATCATCCATGGGATTGAGGTTCTTGGAGGCGTGGACCAACTGGGCGCCTGCATCCAGCAGCGCCAGGTCCAGGGGATCATCATCTCCACCCTGGTCAATATCGACCACGAGTTGGAACCCCAAAGTGAGGAGATGGAGATTCTCAATGGAGAGGTCCAGAAAGTACTAGAAATTGCCCGGGCGGGCTCCTGCTGGGTGCGAAGCCTGCGGCTGGAATTCGAGATGCTGGCGGATGTGTAAGGAGAATACTCCTATCCAGCTCAGACATCCCTGATTATTCTATGCGCATTCTATACTTATCCCAGTATTTCCCACCCGAGGCAGGCGCCACCCAGACCCGCGCCATCGAGATGGCCAGGAACCTGGTCCAGCTTGGTCATTCCGTGACCGTCATTGCCGAAATCCCCAACCATCCTTCAGGGATCATTCCCCCTGAATACCAGGGCAAGCTGTTTCAAAGGGTAGAGCTTGAAGGCATTGATGTCATCCGGGTATGGGTAAAAGCTTCGCCTGTAAAAAGTTTCCGCAGCCGCATGCTCTTTTACCTGTCCTTCATGGTGAGTGCTGCCCTTGCCGGGTTGGCGCTGATCCGGCGGCCGTTTGATGTGATCTATGCCAGCTCGCCTCCGCTTTTTGTCGGCGGGGCGGCGTTGTTTCTCAGTTATCTGCGCCGCATCCCCCTGGTTTTTGAGGTGCGCGACCTGTGGCCTGAATCCGCCGTGGCGCTGGGTGAGATCCGCAGCCCCAGGGCCGTGGCGCTCGCCACGAGCCTCGAAGAAAAATGCTACCAGCGGGCCAGGGCCATTGTCGTTGTCACCCAGGGCATACTCGACCGCCTGCTGGAGCGTGGCATCCCGGCGGAAAAGCTGCATCTGATCCACAATGGATCGAACGTCGACCTGTTCCACTTTGACCAGGAAGCCAGGGCAAGGATCCGACAGGAGTTGGATGCGCAGGACAGGCTTATCGTCATCTATGCAGGGATCCACGGTGTTGCCCAGGGTCTGGAGTCTATCATAGAAGCTGCGCAGCTGCTGGGCGCGGAGCCAGAGCCATTGTTTGTCCTGGTTGGCGAAGGCCCCAAGAAGGTGGAAATCCAGCAGCTGGCCCAGCAGCTCCGGGTTACCAATGTGCGCTTCGTCTCCGAGCAGCCGCGGGAGTTCATGCCGGCCTATCTGTCCGCGGCGGATATTGCCCTGATTCCCCTGAAAAACCTGGAGCTTTTTAAAGGGGCTCTGCCATCCAAAATGTTTGACGCCTGGGCGTGTGAGCGTCCGGTTTTGCTCAGTGTGGATGGAGAAGCGCACCGGGTATTAGAGCAGTCTCAAGGCGGCTTGTTTGTTCCTCCCGAAGCATCGGATGAAATGGCTGCC
>CAIQIV010000633.1 GCA_903871905.1 uncultured Chloroflexota bacterium
CCAGCGGCCTGGGCTTCAAAAATTCCCGGAGTTGTGAAGACATATTGTAATTGTACACAATTGTGTGAAAAGGACTGTAAAGAGAGTGTGAATTCATTTCAATTTCTGATTATTAAATGGACGGCTTCCCTGAAGATCGCAATGATATTAATGTGACTGGCTGCCATGATGAGAGTATAATAAAAATATAATGAATGGCAAGGAGGCCAATATGAAATGCAAAATCTTTGTTTCAGTCGCATTCCTCATTATTTCCCTTTTTCTAACCGGCAAAACCCTCTCCCCTGCACGCTCGTCGCCATCCCGGTCCGGTCCGGCTACCCTGTCCAAAGGCTGGACGAAGACCTGGGGTGGCAGCGGCAGTGAGCGGGTGCTGCGCACGGCGGTGGACGCCTCGGGAAATTGGTACCTGGTGGGGGAATTCAGCGGGGCGGTGGATTTTAACCCGGCACCGGGCGCTCAAGAAGACCACCATTCTTACAACGAAACCATTGACGCCTTCCTGACCAAGTTTGATTCCAGCGGAAACTTCCTGTGGGCGAAAACCTGGGGCGGGAGCAAGCGGGACGTCGCCTACGGGGTAGGGGTGGACAGCACGGGCAGCGCCTACGTGGTCGGGCCGTTCATGGACACGGTGGATTTCAACCCGGACCCGGCGGTGGATGAGATCCACGTCTCAAACGGCATCAGCGGCACCGTCTACCAGAACAACGTCTACCTGAGCAAGTTTGCCCCGGATGGGACCTTCCAGTGGGTGCGCGCCTGGGGGCCTGAAACTGTGAAAGGGGCGGCGGGCGGCGCCGAGGGGTATTCGATTGCCGTGGATGGGAACTTCCTCTATGTCGCCGGGGATTTTTCCGGCGGGGTGACCGACTTTAACCCCTGGGGAGGCCATGATTACCACGCCAACCACCCGCCGGTCAGCGGCCCCATCTTTTTTGATTCCTTCCTCAGCAAGTTTGACCTGGATGGTAACTTCCAATGGGCGCAGACCTGGGGCGGCGAGGGCTATGACGACGGGCCGGGTGTGGCGGTGGACGGGGAGGGCAACCTGTACGTGGCCGGGATGTATGCCAGCCAGGATATCAACTTTGACCCCGACGGCGGGAGCGCCGGCCTCGGGCACCCGGCGCAGGACAGCGGCGCCATGGTGGATGTCTTCCTCACCAAGTTTGACGCCAACGGGGACTTCCTGTGGGTGCGCACCTGGGGCGGGCAGGGGACGGAAGACGCCATGGGCACCGCCGTGGTGGATGCGGAGAATTTCGTGTACGTGTCCGGGCGCTATGCCAGCCTGGACTGCGATTTCGACCCGGGGCCCGGGGAAGATCGCCACTCGACAAACGGCGGGCAGGACGCCTTCGTGAGCAAGTTTGACCCGGATGGGAATTTCGTATGGGCCAGGACCTGGGGCGGCAGCGACAGCGACAATGCCACCAGCCTGGGAGTCGACAGCGCCGGGAACCTCTTTGCCGCGGGCTGGTTCTCGGACGCCTTTGACTTTGACCCGGGTGAAGGGATCACCCGCCATGCCTCGCAGGGCCAGCGGGATGCCTTTATCAGCCAGTTTGACAGCCGCGGTAGCTTCTACCGGGCGTGGACCTGGGGCGGCAGCGGCAGCGACAGCGGGATGCTGGCCCTGGACATGACGGATAATGTGTACGGGGCGGGCGAGTTTGTGGGACTGGTGGACTTTGACCCCGGCGCCGGGGAGGATTTCCGCACCTCAAACGGCGGGTCGGATGCCTTCTTCAGCCAGCTCCTGCTCATCTCGCAGCGTACATTTCTCCCCGTGGTGAGCAGGGCTTCCGAGTAGCCCGGCTGGAAAGCGGAAATTTCCGCGCATCAATGGTTCAAGGGGGTCCAGCGGCAGCGGGTGGAGAAGCCCAGGCACTCGAAGCCGCGCTTCTCCAGCAGCGGCTGGCTCATCGGGCTGGCGTCCACGCACAGGAAGCGCAGGCCGCGCTGGCGCGCCTGCTCCAGGCGCGCCGCCAGCAGGGCGGTGTAGCAGCCGCCCCGGCGGTAATCCGGCAGGGTCGCCCCGCCCAGCAGGCGGGCGAACTGCGATCCGGGGGAATAGAGCGTCCAGGCCGCGGCGATCACCTGGCCGCTGCGGCGCACGGCGAAGAGCGACAGCCGGTCCGGGCTGGTCTCCAGCAGGATCAGCAGGTGCTGTCTCAGCCCCTGGTGCGGCGTCTGCCACACCAGGTCCTCCAGATGCAGGATGTCCTCCAGCCCGGCGGCGTCCGTCACTTCTTGCAGGACCATCCCGTCTGCCCCCGCCTGGCTGCTGGTCGCCTGCGGCCGGCTGTCCGGCGCCGGGAGGGCGGTCCCTTCCCCGCTGGTGTGCAGGTCCAGGATCAGCAGCGCTTCGGGCTGGCCGGTGGTGAAGCCGCGGCGGGCCAGGCGCCGGCGCAGGTCGGCCGGCTGGTCGTGGTCATAGACTTTCCAGGTGAAGGGCAGGCCCAGCGCGGCATAGTGAGCCACCTGGGCTTCTATTTCCGCATCGGCGCAGCCGGCGTCCAGCCAGGCGTAATCGATGAACCCCGCCCCCTCCTCCAGGCTGGTATCGCGCAGCACACGCCCGGCCTGCTCATAGACCATGCCTGGCAGGCGCAGCTCGATGCGTTGTTCGCGGTCATACCGCGCCAGCAGTTCAGATTTCTGCATGCTGCAGGATTAGTATTGGTCCACCTCGGCGCCGGTCTTTGCCGGTTCTGAGGTCCTGCGCGCCGCGGATTTGTCAGCCTGCTCATCCTCCGCGCGTTTGCGCCGGTCCTGGGCGTCCAGGATGCGCGCCCACTTAATCGTCTGGAAGATGAAGATGCCCAGCTCGGCGGCGGCGATCAACCCCAGCACCATGTCGTAGATGCCCATGCTGCCCAGCGGCGTCTCAAAGCTGGGGATGCCGATCACCAGGTAAGACAGGTTGAGCAGCACCGCCAGGGCGCGCAGCTCGGTGGGGCCAAACTGCATGTAGGTGATGCGGAAGACGCCGTTGACAAAATTGAGCGAGTGCACCAGCACTGAGAGCAGCAGCAGGCCAATCAGGGCAAACATGGCCATGTCCAGGCGGATGTAGACGCTGAGCCCCAGCCCGACAAAGACCAGCACCTGGCTGAGGGCATCCAGCGCATGGTCCACGAAATAGCCGTAGCGCGGGCGCTCGATATGGCGGTAGCGGGCGATGGTGCCGTCCATGCTGTCGCCAAACCAGTTGATGACAAAACCCAGGTTGGCCAACCATAAAAAGGCGGTGTTGACGCTGGTCAGCCAGTAGCCGAAGAAAATCATGAAAGAACCCAGCAAGCCGAAGAGGGTCAGTATGTCCGGCGTGACCCAGGCTGGGAGCACCTTGCAAAAATATGCCAGGGCAGGTTTTTCTAATGGAATTAATAACCCATTATTGACGCGCGTCTCTTTCTTTGTTTTGCGTTTCAAGATGAGCTTCTCTCTCAATTTGAGGATGTCCAGCCAGTCCCGCCGGCTGCAGAGGACCATTTCGGTTTCAGGTTGTTCAAGCTTGGTGAGGGTATTATACCCGATGGGCGTTGAAATTCTGGTAAAAAACTACCCGAAAGAGTGCTGGCGTCTGATGGCCTTTATGGTACACTTGCCAGAGGATTGTGTTTTGATCACCTGACGCAAGTGTTGCAAACCAATGCCGGACCCAGAAGCAAGCTCATCCAACCCCACCCCCCTGGCGCTGCAGCGGGTGAACCGCGCCTTGCTGGCGATCAGCCAGTGCAACCAGGCCATCGCCCGCGCCGAGGACGAGCGGCTGCTGATGACCGCCGTGTGCCGGGTGCTGGTGCAGGTGGGGGGATACTGCCTGGCCTGGGTGGGCCTGGCCGAGCAGGACAAAGATCAAACGCTGCTGCCCGTCGCCTGGGCAGGCATCGATGTGGACCTGGAAAAACTGGGCCGGCTGACCTGGGCGGAGGGGGAGAAAGGCCTGGGACCGACGGCGCGGGCCATTCGCACCCGGCAGACCGTGTTCACCCCTGACGTGCAGAACAACCCGGGCTCTGCGCCCTGGAAGGGTTTCACCCAGCGGCTGCAGGTCCGGACGGCGATCTGCCTGCCGCTGTTCCACCACGGGGGCCCGCTGGGGGCGCTTTCCCTGTATTCGACCGAGCGAATGGATGAAGACCCCCAGGAGATGGACCTGTTGGAGCAGATGGCAGCCACCCTGGTCATTGGCCTGCTCTCGCTGCGCGACCGCCAGGAGCGCCTGCGCAGCGAACACAACCTGCGCCAGGCGAACCGCGCCCTGCAGGCCACGCGCCAGTGCCACCAGGCGCTGGCGCGGGCGGACGATGAGCTCAGCCTGCTGCAGCAGGTGTGCCAGGTGATGGTGGAGACCGGCGGGTACCGCATGGCCTGGGTGGGGGAAGCGCTGCAGGATGAGCAGCGCACGGTGCGCCCGCTGGCCTGGGCGGGTCATGAAGCCGGCTTTCTTTCCCTGGCTCCCATTTCCTGGAAGGAGGGTTCCAGCCGGATAGGTCCGACCGGCCGGGCGCTTCTGACCCGGCAGCCCTGCCTGATCCAGGATTTCTACGCCGACCCATATTTTACACCCTGGCGGGAGGCAGCGGTGCAGCGCGGCTTCAGCGCCGCGTTCAGCCTGCCCCTGGTCTACAAAGGCCAGCTCTTCGGCGCGCTGGGGTTGTATGCCGGCGAAGGGCAGGGCTTCGATGACCAGGAGGTCAGCCTGCTGGCCCAGCTGGCGGATGACCTGGCATACGGGCTGAACTCGCTGCGCGAGCGGCAGGAGCGCCAGCGGGCGGAGGCCGCGCTGGTCGAGAGCCTGGAGCGCTTCCGCCTGACCTTCCACACCAGCCCCGATTCGATCAACATCAACCGCCTGGCTGATGGGCTGTACGTGGATGTGAACGACGGCTTCACCCAGCTCACCGGCTACACCCACGACGAGGTGGTCGGCCGCACCTCGCTGGAGATTAACATCTGGAACGACCCGGCGCAGCGCCAGGAGCTGGTGCGGCAGCTCAAGGAGAAGGGTTTCTGCGAGAACCTGGAGGCCGATTACCGCGTCAAGGACGGTTCGCTGGTCACGGCGCTGATGTCGGCGCGGGTCATCATGTTGGAGGGCGTGCCCCACATCATCTCCATCACCCGCGATATCAGCGAGCGCAAGCAGGCTGAGCAGGCGCTGCAGCGCCGGGCGGCCGAGCTGGAGGCGGTATACCGCATCTCGGTCACCCTGCGCTCGGCGGGGCGGCTGGACCAGATGCTGCCCCTGCTGCTGGATGAGACCCTGGCGGTGCTGGGTGTGCCGGATGGGGCGATCCACCTGTATGACCCGCAGCGCCGGGAACTGCGCCCCGTGGCCTGCCAGGGCTGGTTTGCCGGGATCCAGGAGGCGCCGCTGCAGCCAGGCCAGGGCATCGCCGGGCACGTGTTCAGCTCAGGCGAGGCGCACCTCTCGACGGAATTTGCCCAGGATGGCAGGATCCTGGACGCCAGCCGCAGCCAGGTGCCAGCCGGCTACGGCGGGGCCTGCCTGCCCATCCGCTCGGGGGAGGAGATGGTCGGGGTGCTGTTTGTGGCGCTGCGCCTGCCGCGGCAGATCGCCCCCATGGAAGTGAAGCTGCTGAGCACGCTGGCGGAGATTGCCGGCAGCGCCATCCAGCGTATGCGCCTGCACGAGCAGATGGAGCGCCACTTGAAGAACCTGTCGGCGCTGCGTGTGGTGGACCAGGCGATCAGCAGCAACCAGGACCTGGGCCTGGTCTTCAACATGCTGCTGGAGAAGGCGGTGGATGAGCTGGGGGTCGACGCGGCCTGCCTCCTGGTCTATGAGCCGGAAACCCAGACCTTGAGAAGGAGCGCCGAGTGCGGCTTTAACCGCCCAACCATGCGACCCACCGTCCTGCACCTGGGAACCAGCCTGGCAGGCCGGGTGGTGGGGGATCAGCGGATGCTGGTCATTCCCGACCTGCGCAGCGTGTTGCTTCCCGACCAGAGCGTGCAGCTGCTGCTCGACGAGGGGATGCAGGTATTTATCGGCGTGCCGCTGATTGCCCACGGGCGGCCGCTGGGGGTGATGGAAGTGCTGCACCGCTCGCACCTGGACCCGGACCAGGATTGGTACGACTTCCTGCAGACCCTGGCCAACCAGGCGGGGATCGCCATGGACCACGCCGAGCTGTTCAACCGCCTGCAGCACAGCAACCTGGAGCTGGCGCTGGCCTATGAGCGCACGCTGGAAGGCTGGAGCCGCACCCTGAACCTGCGCGACCAGGAAACCGAAGAGCACACCCAACGGGTGGTGGAGATGACCGTGCGCCTGGCCATGCGCATGGGGCTTGAGCGGGAAGCCCTGCCGCACCTGCGGCGCGGGGCGCTGCTGCACGATATCGGCAAGATGGGCGTGCCCGACTCGATCCTGCAAAAGCCGGATAAGCTGACCGAGGCGGAGTGGAAGGTGATGCGTAGACATCCGGAATACGCCCGTGACCTGCTGCAGCCCATCCCCTTCCTGCGCCAGGCGATGGACATCCCTTACTGCCACCACGAGAAGTGGGATGGCAGCGGTTACCCGCGCGAGCTGAGCGGTGAGCAGATCCCGCTGGCGGCGCGCATCTTTGCCGTGGTAGACGTATGGGACGCCCTGTGCTCCGACCGCTACTACCGCCCGGCCTGGCCGCAGGATGAGGCGCTGAAGTATATCCGCCAGCAGTCCGGCAGGCACTTTGACCCGCAGGTGGTAGAGGCGTTCCTGGCGCTGTTGAAGGAAGACGGCTGAACCAGCCCTGTTTCATTTAATCCCATGGTTTATGTCATCACACCCTATGTGATCACCAGCGCCCTGGCGGCGGTGCTGGCTGTGGCTGTGGCGCTGCTGGCTATCCGCCGCCTGGCGCAGCCCGGCGGGCGCTCGCTGACCGGGCTGCTGCTGGCTTCGGCGGTCTGGTCCGGGTTCACCGCCCTGGAGTATGCCGCGGTGAGCATCCCGGCCAAGGTCTTCTGGGCTAAGCTGGAATACCTGGGTGTGGTCACCACGCCGGTGATGTTCTTCCTGCTGGCGCTGGAGTACAGCCGTATGGAACGCTGGCTCCAGCGGCGCTGGGTGGCGCTGCTCTTCGTTCTGCCGGCGTTTAACTGGCTGCTGGTGCTGACCAATGACTGGCACTACCTGGTCTGGACCCGTTACACCCCGGACCTGACCGGGCGCAACCTGTTGGTCTACGGACACGGCGCCTGGTTCTGGGTGGGGGTGATCGGCTATTCCTACCTGCTGATGGCATTAGGGACGGTGCTGCTGCTGCGCGCCATCTTCCATTACCCGGCCACGTACCGCTCGCAGACCTATGCCCTGATTGGCGGGACGCTGGTGCCATGGCTGGGCAATGTGTTCTACGTGGCGGAGGTTGGTGTGCCGCCCGGCTTTGACCCGACCTCGCTGTTGATCACCTTCAGCGGCCTGCTGTTCGCCTTTGGCATCTTCCGCCTGAGGCTGCTGGACCTGGCGCCGGTGGCACGGCAAACGGTGATCGAGAGTATGATCGACGCCATGTTTGTGCTGGACGGGCAGAAGCGGGTGGTGGATCTCAACGCGGCAGCGCGCCGGCTGGCGGCTGGTTTTCCCAAGGACCCCATTGGCTGGCCGCTGGAGCAGGTGCTGGAGGGGGTGCCGCATGCTATGGATGCCATTTGCAGCTGCAACGGCAAACACCCCCCGGAGTTTTCTATGCTCGTGGGGGATGAGCAGCGCTATTACTTCGCCCGCGTGTCGCGGCTGGAGGATCCGCTCAGCCGGGAGATCGGGCGGTTGATTGTGCTGTCGGATGTTACCCTGGCGCGCCAGGCGGCGCTGCTGGAAGAGCGCCAGCGCCTGGCGCAGGAGCTGCACGACAACCTGGGTCAGGTGCTCAGCTACCTGGCGCTGAACGCCCAGTCGATCCGCGAGCAGGTGGAGCAGGGCAGCTATGCCGCGGCGCAGGGGCAGCTTGAGGCGCTGAGCCTGGCGGCGCAGAGCGCCAGCCGGGATGTGCGCGAGTACATCCTGGACACGCGCACCCAGGTGGAATCGGCGGAGCGCTTCACCGATGTGCTCAAGCTGTACCTGAAGCGCTATGAGATGATCACCGGGATGGAAACCCGCCTCAGCCTGCCGAAAGAATCGATCGATGCCGTGCTGCCAGAGACGGTATATGTCCACCTGCTGCGCATGATCCAGGAGACCCTGGCCAATGCCCGCAAGCATGCGCATGCCACCCAGGTGCAGATCATCTTCTCCATGGAGCCAGATGTCCTGCAGGTCCTGGTTGTTGATAACGGGGTGGGATTTGCTGCGGCGGAGGCGGAGGGCGGCTTCGGTCTGGAGATCATGCGCCAGCGGGCCGAAAAAGCCGGGGCGGAGCTGGAGTTCCGCTCGGCGCCGGGCCAGGGGACGCAGGTGCTGCTGAAGTTCACCCGTTTGCAGGCGGACCTGGTGCGCGCCAGTCTGGGCGGCCTCCGGGTGGTGTTGGTGGACGACCACCAGTTATTCGCGGTAGGCCTGCGCAACCTGCTTGAGGGGCGCGGGCTGGTGGTGGTGGGTGTGGGGAAAGACGCTGAGCAGGCGGTGCGGTTGGCGGGTGAGCTCAAGCCGGACCTGCTGCTGCTGGATGTCCACCTGCCGGGGCGGACCGGGGTACAGGTGGTGCGTCCGATCCTGGAGACCTCGCCGCACACCCGGGTGGTGATGCTGAGCATATCAGCGGATGAGCATGAGCTGGTGCAGGCGCTCCATGAGGGCGCGGCGGGTTACCTGCTCAAGAGCCAGCCGCCGGAGGACCTGTTCCGGGCGCTGCTGGCGGTGCAGCGCGGCGAGACGCCGCTGGCGCCTGGGCTGGCGGTGCGCCTGGCGGAAAGCTCGGGCTGGGCAGGCGCTTCAGGCGAGAGCCGGGCCAGGCAGGATCTGGTTGCCGCCGGGCTGTCGCTGCAGCAGGTGGAGATCCTCAAGAGGGTGGCGCAGGGCAAGGTGTACAAGGAGATCGGCGCTGACTTGCATATCACCGAGTCGGCGGTTAAATACCACATGGAACGCATCCAGTCTCTGCTGGGGGCCGCTAACCGCTCGGAGGCGGTGGCGCAGGCGGTCCATATGGGATTGGTACCGGACCGGAGGGCGGGGTAGGGACCCTCACCCCGGCCCTGGAGTTTGGCCTTTTAAAAAAGGGACTTGAAAAGGGGATGTCTTTCCTGTAAAGTTAGGTTACGAAGCCAAAACAAACAGAAGGAGACATCCCCAAATGAAGAATAACACAATTCCCGAACTTTTGCAGGCCCTAATTCAAAATCTAGAAAGCTATCGCCACCTATACCACCAAGATCGAGTGTATGAGCGGGTAGTGAGCCTGGTACTGAGCGAGATCATGGTATTCGCCCGGCATACCATAACCCAAGGGTTGCTGGCCATGGGATTGACGGATGCAGATTGGACGGCATGGTATCGGTTGTTTAGTCGAGCAAGGTTTGATCCAGAAAAAGCCGGTGCCTGCCTGCTCCGGCAAACCCTGGAGCATGTAGGGCCAGGGGAAATGTATGTGATAGGAACCGATGGGGTGCAAGTGCCCCGCAGCAGCCAGAAGATGCCAGGGACA
>CAIQIV010000634.1 GCA_903871905.1 uncultured Chloroflexota bacterium
GGCTTGATCAGGCGCATCAGCGCTTGCGCTGTGGTCGACTTGCCGGAGCCGGACTCACCGACCAGGCCAAGGCGCTCTCCGACCTGCAGATCAAAGGATATATCGTTGACCGCCCGCAGTGCACCCTGACGGGTATAGTAAGTCACCCGAAGGTCGCGGACCTGAAGGATGTTCGAGTTCAAAAAGCACCTCTGTGAGATGAGTTGGATCGCCAGACCTGAGCCAGGGCTGGCCGGCGCAGGTTCCTGGAATCACACTTTGGTCTGGAGCCTGGGGTTTGCGATCGCGTCCAGGCCCTGGCTCAGCAGGAACAACCCCAGGAAGAGGATGACAATGATAACAATGGGCGGCATGAACCACCACCACATCTGGCGGATCAAGGCGCCGTAGGTTATGGCCCAGTAAAAGGTCAAGCCCAACGATGGCCTGGTCATTGGCCCTAGCCCGAGCGTCGAGAGTCCCACCGAGGCGAGGATCGCTCCGGAAATCGCGCCGACCAGGTTAGCTGCCAGGTATGGCATCAGATTCGGCAGCAGTTCCCCGATAATGATCTTCAAGTCGCTGGCGCCGTTGAACCTGGCTAACTGGATATACATTCGCTCGCGAACGGTGAGTACCTGCGCCCGGACTGCCCGCGCTGGCCACATCCAGGCCAGCGCGGCGATGATGAGAGCCATCGCCTCGACCGAGACAGCGCCCAGCATGGAGGCGACGATGATCAGGATCATAAGACTCGGTATCGTCAGCAGGATATCCACAACAATCTGGATCACCGCATCAACGATGCCTCCAGCATAACCGGCGATCAGGCCCATGAGAGCCCCCACTGTCACGCCGATCACGCCGGCGATCACACCAATCTCCAGGGATGTCGGCGTTCCGTAAATAATATCGGCGAGTACATCCCGGCCCTGCTGATCGGTTCCCAGCAGATGTTCGGCCGAAGGCGGCTTGGCTGGGCGGGCAGCGCCCACCTCTGACATTTCCACTGGCACGAACAGACGACCCACCAGGCCGAAAAGGGAGACCAGCGTAACCAGGGTGATGCCCGCAACCAGCAAGGGATTGCGACCTAGCGCTCTGAGAAACTCGTTTCCATTCCTGGCTATCATATTACCTAACCTTTTCTATACCTGATACGCGGGTCAATGAGCGGGTACAGCAGATCCAGCACCAATAACACAACGCCGATTGACAGGATGATGAACAGTGTGATCCCCTGGATGACAAAGTAGTCATTCCCGGCGATGGATTTGAAGAGGAGGTTTCCCACACCCGGATAGCCAAAGATCACCTCCACCAGCACTGCGCCTGACATCACCGTAGCCAGGGATATAGCCAGAGAGGTCACCTGAGGCAGCAGCGCGTTGCGCAGCGCATAGTCCCTGAAGATGGTCTGGGGCGACAGGCCTTTGGCCTCCGCCATGTGAATATAATCTTCGCCCAGCGTGGTGGTCATCATGGCGCGCATGCCCAGCCCCCAGGAGCCAATCCCGCTCAGAACGATCGAGGCGGCTGGCAAAATGGCATGACGAGCAATGTCCAGCGCCATCTTCCAACTCCAGGTCAGGGTAGCGCCGGAGGTGTAGGCCCCGCCGACTGGCAGCAATCGCCAGCCCATGGCCACCACATAGACGAGAAGCATACCCACCAGGTAATACGGAATGGCCGATAGAGTCATGAACAACGGCGATAACCCAAGGGCAATGCGGCTGGTCTTGGGCCAGGCCATCAATGCGCCCAAGAGCGTGCCGAGGGTGAAAGCAATGAGGGTGGAAACGGTCAGGAGGCCGATCGTCCACGGCGCGGAGCGGGCGATCATATCCAGGGCTGTCTGCGGGTAATAGGCCAGGGAATTGCCGAGATTAAGATTGAGAAGGTCTTGCCAGTAGGTCAAGTACTGCTGCCAGAGAGGCTTGTCCAGGCCAAACTTCTGATTATAGATCGCGATCATTTCCTTGACCTGCTTGGCGTAGACGCCGCCCTGGGCAGCAAGCTGGTTCATCCGCGCCTCCATAGGGTTCACCTTCCTGATGCGGGGCATAAAGAAGTTGATGGTGACCGCGGTGATCACGATGAGGAGAAATATTCCGATCCGCCGACTAACGTAGCCAATGGTCATACCCACCCCCTCACTGACATCCAAAGCCTCGAACGACACACTGCCGGGTACCTGTCCAGAATACCCGCGTCGAACGATGGGTGCATTACGACTAGAACTTGTTCGATACCTGCTGTCATTGCTGCTCCACGTTGATCAGGCTGCACACCACATCACAGGTCTGCACAACACAGCGACTCCTGTGCTCTTACCAGGAAGTCTGGGACGATACAATGGCTGTCCCGTGCGGCTACTCTCGATGCAGGCAAAGAACAAAGCCACCGATTGCAGGTTGTCCTCGGCATTGCCTCCAGCAGTTCGCCGCCATCCAACCAGTGGACGAACAACTCAATAATACCCGAGGATTCCACCAGCGCCACTTGGACGCTGGTTCAATTCTGATCTTGAATACAGGCGTAACTGCCGCATTCTTATGGATCAAGTTTGGGCGCTATTATACCGAAAAACATCCGCCGCCGCCAGAGGACTGGAGTGGTATTTCAGGGCTTTCTTAAAGTCAAGGGGATAACTGTCTTCGCCATCTCTGCACTTTCCTGGTAGACTATACTTGTAAAGGAGTCCTGTTTTATGCCCCCCATTGATCTACGTTCTGATACCGTCACCCAACC
>CAIQIV010000635.1 GCA_903871905.1 uncultured Chloroflexota bacterium
CACCGAACGAGTCTGCTATATCGTGGGTCATCACCATACGAAGGCCAGCATCGACGGGATCGACTTCCAGATCGTGTGGGAAGCGGACATCCTGGAAGCCCTCAAGTTTGATAGGAAGACCGATACTAAAAATCTTATTAAGACTGTACTGGAGAACTTCCGTACTGCCACGGGGCTGAAGCTGGCGCGGGAACAGCTGGGCATCCACTTGACCCACCAGTGAGCGCCTGTCCTGGGCTGTTGGGAGTGCACAGGTGGGCACAGACGGCTGGAGCGATTTACAGCGACCCCGGAAAGAAGTATGATGAAATGGCGGAAGGATGCTCAATCCGCCAGGAGGGCTCTATGAACTCGAAAATGGTCGATCAAAAGGCAGCTCAACGTATGCCTGCCCGCCAATGGATCGGTGTGGTCGTGGTGTACTGCTTCATACCCCTGACGCTGCTGGGGTGCGGAGGAGATCCCGGCTGGTGGCAGGCGTGGGTTTACTCTCTATTCATGCTGGCCGTCGGCATAGGGGGACGGATGCTGGCAGACAGGCGGCACCCGGGATTGCAGGCAGAGCGGCAAAAAAAGGAGACATTCCAATCTGCAAAAACCTGGGATAAATTGCTTTCCCCACTGATGGCAATCAGCGTGGGTTTCCCGCTGGTCATCGTGGCAGGGTTGGATCACCGCTACGGCTGGTCACCCGAGTTCCCGCTGTGGCTCACGGCTGCTGGCTTCCTATTCATCGCCGCCGGATACGCACTGGCGGTTTGGGCATTGGTGGAGAACCGCTTCTTCAGCAGTGTTGTACGAATCCAGGCAGAACGGGGACACGTGGTGTGCGACAGCGGACCCTACCGCTTTGTGCGGCACCCAGGCTATGCCGGGAATATCCTGCCGCTGCCGGGTATCGTGCTGGCATTAAGCTCCCTGTGGACCCTCATCCCCGCGGGTATCGCGCTGGTGATCGCAGTGACCCGAACAGCATTGGAAGACCGGACCCTTAAGGAAGAGCTGCCGGGGTACCGAGAATATACGCAGCGCGTGCGTTACCGGCTATTTCCAGGGATTTACTGATAAGTCTGTATAAATTATGAGATAAAGGAAAATATTAATGACGAAAAGACAGATCATCGCAATGGGCGGGGGCGGTTTCTCGATGGAACCTGACAACCTGGCCCTGGACCGCTACGTACTCGGGCAGTGTAATGTAAAACGCCCGGCAGTTTGCTTTCTCCCGACTGCCAGCGGCGATGCGGATGCCTATATCCTAAATTTCTACAAGGCCTTTTCCACCCTGGAATGCCAGCCTGCCTATTTGTCGCTTTTTAATTTACCTACAGCAGACCTGGAGGGCTTTCTCCTTTCGCAGGATGTGATCTACGTGGGGGGCGGGAATACGCGCAGTATGCTGGCGTTGTGGCGAGAATGGGGCCTGGATGAGATCTTGCGAAAAGCGTATACGGCAGGGACCGTCCTGGCGGGGATCAGCGCAGGGGCAAACTGCTGGTTCGAACAGTGCAGCACCGATTCGGTGCCCGGTACCCTGGGAGTTCTGGGCGGGTTAGGCATGCTGCCCGGCGGGTTTTGCCCCCACTATGACGGTGAAGCGGAGCGGCGCTCTTCTCTGCACCGCATGGTGGCAGAAGAACGCATGCCAGCGAGCTATGCAGCAGAGGACAGCGCAGCC
>CAIQIV010000636.1 GCA_903871905.1 uncultured Chloroflexota bacterium
CGCGGACGCCATCGGCGAACGGCCCGGGATGATCCGTATCTCAACCGGCGCCCAGGCTTGCAGCGAGGCTGACCTGGCTCACAGTTGCCTGGCCGAGCGTCCGCCAGCCGGGAATTTTGTCTTCATTGAGGTCAGTGATACAGGGGATGGAATGGATCAAACCACGCTGGAGCGCCTGTTTGAGCCGTTCTTTACCACCAGGGTCGCCGGGCGCGGGCTGGGGATGTCGGCGGTGCAGGGCATCCTGCGGGGCCACCAGGGGGCGATCTTTGTGGAAAGCGCCCCAGGCCAGGGGACCCGGGTGCGTGCCCTCTTCCCTGCGCCGCAAACTGCGCCTCTCCAACTTGTGACAGCCCTGCCGTCTGTCAGCCAGCCGGAGACCGGCGCGGAGGTCGACGCGTTTGGCCTCATCCTGGTGGTTGACGACGAAAAGGTGGTGCGCAAAGTGTGCCAGGACATGCTGGAACACTTTGGTTACTCGGTGCTCACTGCCGAAGATGGGCGGGAGGCGGTGGAGATCTTCAGCCTGCGCCATGCAGAGATCGACCTGGTGCTGCTGGACCTGACCATGCCGCGTTTGAACGGCCTGGAGGCCTTTCACCAGATGCGCCAGGTTAACCCCCATGTGCCGGTGGTTTTGAGCAGTGGTTTTGACGAACAGGACGCGCTCCAGCAGTTTGCAGGTGAAGGGCTGGCGGGCTTCGTTCAAAAACCTTATACGATGTCTGCCCTGCGTGAACAGGTAGACCTGGCGCTCCAGGCGCGGGGCCAGTCCTGACCCGGGCGACAGGCCAGAAGATGGAGCAGTATATTTGAAGATATCGGGTAAGAAGTCTGGCCGTCTCAGGTTGGCGGCCGTAATCCTGCTGGGGTTGGTCTGCGCCGGGGCGCTGCTGCTTTCGCCCGCAATGGCCCAAACCGCCCGGCCCGGTGTGTTGATCCTGGCCTCGTATCACCAGGGGGACGCCTGGACCGATAGTGAAATTGCAGGGGTGCTGGATGAGCTGCAGGCGCAACTCCCCGGCATCCTCCCGGATATTGAATACCTGGATGCCCGCCGGAATCCGCAGCAGATTCCCCTGGAAACAGCCCACCTGGAGGATAAGTTTCGCGATCATCCTCTGGACCTGGTGATTGTCCTGGATGACCCGGCGTTGGACCTGGCGCTTCAGAAGCGGCAGGAGCTTTTCCCGGGGGTGCCAGTTGTATTTGCCGGGATCAACAATTTCAATCCACAGGTGCTTGCCGGGCAGCAAAAGATCACCGGGGTGATGGAAAACCTGGATATTGCCACCACGCTGCAGTTGGCCATGGCCCTGCAGCCCGGGCTGAAGCGGGTGTACGCCATCCAGGATGGTTCCACCAGCGGCAGGTTGATGCGTCAGCAGATGGAAGCCCTGGCGCCGCTGTTTGCCGGGAAGCTGGAGGTGCAGTATGCGCCTGCAGTTCCGCTGGAAAAGTTAACGGAGGAGCTTGCCCATCTTCCTGGCGATTCGATGGCGCTGATCCTGACCTATGTCACCGATACTGGCGGAAAGACCTTCAGCCGCGAGGAGAGCACCCGGCTGATCGCCTCTGCCAGCCCGGTGCCGGTGTATGCCATGCAGGAAGCGCGCCTGGGGCACGGCATCCTGGGCGGGGCGCTGCTTGAAGGCCGCGAACACGGCCGGCAGGCTGCCCGCCTGGGGCTGCGTGTGTTGAACGGCGAGCCGTTCTCCTCGCTGCCTGTGGAGCAGAGCGTCTCCCGCGCCATGCTGGATTACACCCAGCTGGCTCGCTTCTCCATTCCGGTTTCCCGCTGGCCATCCTGGGCGCAGGTGATCAACCGCCCGCTGAGTTTTTGGGAGCGCTACCAGCTGGTGCTAGAGCCGGCGTTCGTCCTGATCGGCGCGCTGATCGTGGCGATCTTCTTGCTGGCTGAAGCCAGCCTGCGTTTGCTTGAATACCGCGAAGCCGAACGGAACGGGCGCCTGCTGTCCGAGGCGCTGCGCGACTCGGCCGCCGGGCTGAACAGCACCCTCAGCCTGGAGCAGGTCCTGGATCGCATCCTGGTCAATGTCCGCCAGATCCTGCCACACGATGCCGCCAATCTCATGCTGATCGATTTGCCGGGGCTTGCTGTCCACGTGGAGCGCTCCCGCGGGTACGAACGCCTGGGACCTGCCTTTCAGGAGACGGTGCGGGAGCTGAAATTCCCGCTGGACCAGTTCAAGAACCTGCATGAAATTTATGAAACCGGGGAGCCTTATATTGTCCCGGATACCCGGAGCGATCCGGAATGGGTGGTTGTCCCTGAATCCGCCTGGGTGAAATCCTATATTGGCGCGCCGGTGATCATCAACGACCAGGTGGTGGGCTTCGTGAACCTGGACAGCGCTGCACCGGGGCGCTTCAGCCCGGATGACGCGCGCATCTTGTCCATCTTCGCCGGCCAGGCAGCCACCGCCATTCGCAATGCCCAGTTGTATGAGCAGGCGCAGCAGGAGATCGCTGAGCGCCGGCGGGCGGAGGCGCTGCTGCGCCAGCAGCGTGACCTGAGCCAGGCCCTGGCGGCGTCAGGCAGCGTCGAGGCTGCCGGGCAGGCCCTGCTGGAGGCCGCTGTGCACATCGAGGGGATCGACTGCGGCGGTTTGTACCTGGTGGATGCGTCCAGCGGGGATTTTGTCCTGGCGGTTCACCACGGCCTGTCGGCTGAATTTGTAGCCCAGGCGGGGCGCTACGATCGGGAGATGGTCGAGGCGCGCCTGGCTCAGAGCCAGCCGGTCTACGGCAGCTATTCCCGGCTTAGAGTTAACCGCAGCCCTGTAATGGAACAGGAGGGTCTGCGCGCCGTGGCATTCACCCCCATTACCTTCCAGGGGAATACGCTGGCAGTTCTGAACCTGGGCTCGCACAGCCTGGATCAGTTTCCGGAAGGCTCCCGCAGCTTATTCGAGGCAATCTCCGCCCAGTTTGGCCAGGTGCTGGCGCGCCTGCAGGCCGAGGCGGCGCTGCGCGACAGCGAGGAGCGCTTCCGCCTGGCTTTCCAGACCAGTCCGGATGCCATCAGCATCAGCCACCTGGAGAGTGGTGAATTCGTAGAGGTCAACGACTTCTATTGTCGCCTGTCAGGATACAGCCGCCAGGAGCTGCTTGGCAAGAACGGCCTGGAACTGAATTTATGGGCGGAGCCATCACAGCGCCGGGAACTGCTCCAGACCCTGGCGCAGCGCGGTTCGGTTGAAAATGTTGAGCTGTCCGGGCTGAAAAAGGATGGCTCTGTGGTATCCCTGTTGGCGTCTGCCTGCATCCTGCAGCTCTATGGCGCCCCCCACCTCTTGATGATCAGCCGTGACATTACCGAACGCAAACAGGCGGAGGCCGAGCGCCTGGACCTGGAGCGGCGCCTGCTGCATGCCCAGAAACTGGAGAGCCTGGGGGTGTTGGCGGGTGGCATTGCCCATGACTTCAATAACCTGCTGCTGGCCATGCTTGGCAACCTGGAGCTGGCACAGGAGAAGCTGTCTGCCGGAGACCGGGCGCGCCTCTCCGTGGAGCAGGCGATCCATGCCGCCCAGCGGGCTGCTGACCTGACCCGCCAGCTGCTGGCCTATTCCGGGCGCGGCCAGTTCATTGTCCATCCGCTGGACTTGAGCCGCCTGGTCGAAGAGAATGTGCACCTGTTTCGTGCTGTGTTATCTAAGTCCACTTCCCTGAGCCTGGCGCTTCACAACCCCCTGCCGGCTGTGATGGCTGACACAGCCCAGCTGCAGCAGGTGGTGATGAACCTGCTCACCAACGCCGCCGAGGCGCTTCAGGACGGGAAGGGGGAGATCACCCTGTCCACCGGCGTGCAGGACTGCATACCGGCAGACCTGGCACACAGCCGCCTGGATGAGCGCCCGCCCGCTGGCCGTTTCGTCTTTCTACAAGTGATGGACACCGGCGTTGGGATGGACGCCGAAATGCTCAGCCGCCTGTTTGAGCCGTTCTTCACCACCAAGGTTGCCGGCCGCGGCCTGGGGATGTCCGCCGTGCTGGGCATTGTGCGCGGCCACCAGGGTGCGATCTTTGTCGACAGCACACCCGGCTGTGGCACCTGTGTGCGCGTGCTGTTCCCGGCCTGCGATGCC
The DNA here is from genome assembly GCA_903871905.1 of uncultured Chloroflexota bacterium. GTDB lineage: Bacteria > Chloroflexota > Anaerolineae > Anaerolineales > UBA4823 > CAIQIV01. The sequence continues at coordinate 4,113 of CAIQIV010000636.1, forward strand.
CCTGTGCAGGAGCCAGGACCCTCTCTTGCACCTGCTGCAGCCCGCCCAACCGAAACGGCCCAAAAGCCGCTCAAAGGATGCGTGCTGGTCGTGGATGATGAGCGCATCGTGCGCCAGGTGTGTACCGACCTGCTGGAGTTTTTTGGGTTCTCTGTGATCGCTGCCGATGATGGGCAGGCCGGCGTGGACGCCCTGCAGGCGCACGCCGGGCAGGTCGACCTGGTGCTGCTCGACCTGTCCATGCCGCGCCTGGGTGGGCTGGAGGCTTTCCACCTGATGCGGGAGATTGCCCCGCAGGTGCCGGTGGTGCTGAGCAGCGGATTTGATGAAAAGGAAGCCCTGCGCCAGTTTGCCGGGGAAGGCCTGGCGGGTTTCATCCAGAAACCCTATACCATGGAAAACCTGCGCAGCAAGGTGGCGCAGGCCATTCAGCACCAAACCAATCCCGATTTGAGGTGAGCCATGCTGGTGAAGGGCAGAAAAATATTTCTACGCACTGTGCGCGAGACAGACCTGGCCTGGCTGTACGAGAAGGAATGCGACATTGAGCAGCTTGGGCTGTATTACCCGGTATTCCTCTCCTCCGAGGCGGGTTTTTATGAGCGCTTCCGGCGCACGGGTTTCTGGCAGGAGCGGTCTGGGGACGCCCTGGTCTGCAGCCTGCAGGACGGGTCCATCCTGGGGAAGATGGAGTATTTTGAAGCCGAGCAGTACTGGGATAACTACGAGGTAGCCTACCGCCTCTTTGACCTGGAGCTGAGCGGGAGGGGGATCATCAGCGAAGCGCTGCGCCTGTTTACCTATTTGCTCTTTGCCACTTACCGCGTGAACAGGCTGGAATTGAAGATCATCCCGCAGAACGCTGCCTCGCTGCGCGTGGCGCAGAAGTGCGGCTTTCAATTTGAAGGCATGGCGCGCCAGGCGGTATTTTTACGCGGTGCTCATCACGATATGCATATCTATTCGTTGTTACGCTCGGAAGCGCCGCATACTCTGGAAGAGGCGCTTGGCAGCCGGGCCGGGGGATAAAAATGCCCCCAGGGAGCTCTCCGCTTCCTGAGGGCATCTAGAAACAAACTTTTAGCCGCGTCAATTCGCTCTAGAAGCGCGGCGCGGAATGGATGTTCTCCAGCACCAGCGCCACCGCGCCGATCACGCAGGCCTCGGTCCCGTGCGATGAAGCGGTAATCTGCAGCGCCTGGCAGGATATGTCCAGGGCATTGGCCAACACCGTTTCCTGGATCACTGGCAGCAGCAGGTCGTTGGCGATGTTCAAGATCCCACCCAGGACGATCATCTCCGGGTTGAAGATGTTCACCAGGTTGGCGACTCCCAGCCCCAGCATGCGCCCGGCCTGGATCAGGGCCTGCCTGGCGACCTGGTCTCCCTGGCGTGAGGCCTCCACGATCATATCGAAAGTGATAACCTCAGACGCCGGCCTGTCCGAGCGCAGCAGGCTGGGTCTCCCCCGGTCCAACGCCTGGTGTACGCTGCGCACCACAGCGCGCGGGCCGGTGACCGTTTCCAGGCAGCCGCGCTTGCCACAGCCGCACAGCTCCCCTTTTGGGTCGATGGTCATGTGCCCAATCTCAGCTGCATAGCCCTGGCTGCCGCGATACAGCTTGCCATCCAGGACGATCCCCGCCCCCAGGCCAACGCCTGCGCTGAGATAGATAAACGTATTGTGACCCCGGGCTGCCCCAAAGTAGTACTCTCCCAGGGCAGCCGCATTCCCGTCGTTTTCAACAAACACCGGCAGGTCAAAGCGCTGCGTCCACATTTCTGCCAGGGGCGTGTTCTTCCACCCCAGGTTGGGCGCCAACATCAACTGCCCGTGTTCCAGGTCCACGATGCCAGGCAGCCCCAGCCCCACCCCCAGCGGGGTCAGCCCGCGCGAGCGCCCAAACTCCAGCGCCGTCTGGGTCAGGTCATACGCCCTGTCCAGGATGGTCTTCTCCCCATCCGATGGGTCCGTGTCCACGCGGTCCCGCCACAGCACATTGGCCACAAAATCGGCTACAATGATGGAAATAAAATCCACCCCGATTTCGATGCCAATGGCAAACCCGCCGTTGGGATTGAGTTCCAGCAGCATCCCAGGCCGGCCGACGCGGTCCGACTGCAGGGTGGTTTCCTGGACCAGGTGGTCAGCTACCAGGCCGTTGACGATCGACGAGACGGTGGACCGGTTCAGTCCTGTATAAGCCGCCAGCTCTGCGCGCGACAGCGGCGCCCGGTGCCTGAGCACATTGAGCACAATGGCCGTATTATGTTTCCGTACCAGGTTTTGATCAGCAGTGACGACCATATCCGGTCACAATCCCATTCAATCCAATTGCCTGCGGCTTAGCGGTTCTTCTTCAGGTAGACGTCCATTAAAACCGCCAGCACCAGCACCATGCCCTTGAGCACGTACTGCCAGGCCGGTTGGACATTCATCATCTGCAGCCCGTTGGACAGGCTGGCCATGATCAAGGCGCCGACCATGGCGCCGAAGATGGTGCCTTCACCGCCCAGCGTGGAGGTGCCGCCCAGGATGCAGGAGGCGATTGCGTCCAGCTCGTAGCCGGCGCCGGCGGCGATCGTCCCGTATCCGACATAAGAGGCCAGGGTGATGCCCGACACGCCGCACAGGAAGCCCATCAGCACAAAGATCAGGAAGATGTTGCGGCGGATATTGACGCCGGACAGCCGGGCGGCTTCCCGGTTACCGCCGATGGCATAGGCATAACGCCCAAAACGGGTATTGTCGGATACATAGGCCACGATCACCGCCACCACGATCAACAGCATCACCGGGATCTGCGGGCCGTTGTACTGGTTGACCATGAACACGTATCCCACCACCACCAGCGATAAGATGGCAGTCCTGATCACATCCATGTACAGCGGGTTGAGATCAAAACCGTAACGCTGTTTCTTGCGCCGGCTGGAGATCATCAGGTAGATCAAGGCCAATACCACCAGCCCGGCGATGATCCACCCGACCGTTTTAGGCAGGTAGCCCTGGGCAATCACCGAGAACATGGGCTGGTTGGCCGGGATGGTCTTGCCCTCGGTCACGATCAGGATCAAGCCGTTCAGGATCCACATGCCTCCCAGGGAAACGATAAACGATGGGACGCCTAAGAAGGAGACAATATATCCCTGAAGCATGCCGTACAGGATGCCCACCGCCAGGCCGATCAGCACCGACATGGTTGTGGTCAGCAGCTCCTGGTC
>CAIQIV010000637.1 GCA_903871905.1 uncultured Chloroflexota bacterium
AGCAGCAGATTTCATCAGATGCCAAGCAGCGCGGGCAAGCCGGTCAGGTCAGGCAGTTCAATGTAAGGACCATAGTCTTCCTGGTTCCCAGGCCGGCCGTTCCGGTTGATCCACACCCGCTGCCATCCCAGTCCGTGGGCGGGCATGATGTCGTAGTTAAAGCCCTGGGCAACATGCAGGATATCGCTTTTGTCACAGCCCAGGCGGCGCAGGGCATAATAGAAAATCGGTGGGGTGGGCTTGTAGGCGTGCGCCTGCTCAGCGGTGATCACGTCGTAAAAATTGACATCCATGTTGCGCACATTCTGGGCAATCATGTCGTCTTCGGCGTTGGAGATGATCACCAGCTTGCAGTGCTGGGCCAGTTTGTCCAGGATGGGCTTGGTGTCTGGGAAGGGACCCCAGGTGGGGACCGCGGCTACGAGCTTGTCGCCATCGCTGTGGTGGTATCTTAAGCCGCACTGGTCCATGGCCTTCTTGAAGCTTGTATGCAGCAGGTCGCTGTAGCGCTGGTAGGGCCCCAGGCACTCATAGTAGCGGATATCCCGGAACACGATCAGGAAATCGTGCAGATTGGTGGCATTGGCGCGCTCACCCAGGATATCGATGGTTGTCTTGGTGAGTTGGAAGTCGATCAGGGTACCATAGCAGTCGAAGGTGATATATTTTGGCAGTTTCATTTCATATACTCCTTTTCACATCCAGTTCCTGGAAAAGATAAGGCTGGCACAGGCCTGTTATTGCCGGGCGAGGCAGGGTTCTGCTCGCCTGTGACACAACCTGTGCCAGCCTGTTGTTGAAAGACAGGGTAGCGAACGGTTATTACTGGGCGATATCCAGCTCAGGCGTCAGGACAAAGCGCTCCAATGGGTGCACCACGAAATTGAGCACGTTGCTGCGGATGCCATCGACGATCTCGGTGTAGTTCAAGAACACACCCACGGCCTGGTCGTCCACCAGGATTTTCTGCAGCTGGCGGTAGATTTCATAACGGGCCTCCAGGTCGGTCATCGTGCTTGCCTGGGCCAGTAACTCATCAAATGTCTTGTCGCAGAACTGGTCCATGTTGAACGAGCCCTTGCAGGTGTAATCCGAGCTGAAGAAGCCCTGAGGATCGTAGGTGTCCAGCGAGTGGTTGCGGGAAATGATGAACATATCGTACTTCCCGGCCAGGACATCCGGCGCCATCGGGTCGTATTGAGCAATACGGATCTCGGTGTTAATACCGACCTTGGACAGCATTTCCTGGATAGCAACAGCGCTCAGAGGCAGGTTGGCGCGAGCGGGGTAGGTCCACAGGCCAACCGTCAGCTCGCCTTCCTTGATACCAGCCTCAGCTAACAGCGCCTTGGCCTTTTCCGGATCGTAGGGATAGCCGACCAGGTCCTTGTTGACCCACTTTTCAGCCGGCGAGATGGGGCCGACTGCAGGTGAGCCAACCCCTTCCAGGGTGGCTGCCACGATGGCCTCTTTATCCAATGCGTAATTGACAGCCTGGCGGACCTTCAGATCCGAGAAGGGCTTTCCCTTCAGGTTCATATGCAGGGTGGTGGTGCGAGGGGTCTGCATGCGCAGGATCTTGAGGTTGGTATCTGACTCAAGGGTCGGGATCTGCTCGACAGGCACATGGATGTCGATGTCGATTTCGCCGTTCTGCAGCATGCCGGCGCGTACCTGGGGATCAGGCACAAACAGGACTTCCGCCTCGTCCAGGTTCACGTTGCCGCCCCAGTAATTGGGGTTCTTCACCAGCGACAGGCTCTGGTCAGGAACTTCGTTTTTCAGGACGAAGGGACCGGTGCCGGTGTCAAAGGGATTGACCGGGCCGTACTCGGCGGGATAGGCAGAGGGGGCCAGGATGCCGGTATTGGGGGTGGTCAGGCGGTTGGGGACCAGGGCATCCA
>CAIQIV010000638.1 GCA_903871905.1 uncultured Chloroflexota bacterium
GCAGTTCTGCCAGCGTATATAAAGAGCCCTTGTTTATCGAAACGGGAGGCAGAGGTCTTGCAATGCCTGGCTTTAGGAATGTCACCGGATCAAATCGCAGAAGATTTAACGATCACCACCCGAACGGTGCGTAAGTATTTGGATAACCTTGAAGAAAAGTTCGGCAGCTCTAGTCGCGACCAGATGATGGCCCGGGCAGGCTGGCTACGGCTGTGTAATCCTTACAAGGATATTGCGTAACTCGAATCGTCGGATCGGATGTTCGGGAAGGATTGGGATATGTTGCGAGAAATTGCAAAATATACTATGATTAGAACCGAACATATTTTTCATAAATACCAGCAGGCTTGACCCCCCAATTACTCCTTATGTCCAAATTCTCGGACTGGTTTACCAAAGAATACAGGCGCTGGAATCGAACACAGCCAGGCGAGGAAGATTTCCTGGCTTTTTGTTCACAATTAGGGTATACCCCTGAAACCGTCCTGGCCTGGATGCACGACAAGACAATTCCTCAAGACAGTGAGGTTTTGAGTCTGGCTGGATTCTTTGGTCCCAAGGTTTACAAAGTGTTGGGTTTGTCCGACCCTGACCCGGCTTTGCTGCAGAGCTTTTCGTCCTTCGCCCACGTTCTTGGGGAGCAGCGCAGCCTGGCGGCCCGAGCGCTGTTTGAAGCGGATCTTGAAATCAAAGCGCGCCAGCTCGAAGCCAGATCCGAGGAAGCAAAGAACATCATTTTCGCTTCCTTTGAAAAATACGGCTTCGATATTTCCAGGGGATAACGGACTTCCCAGATACAGCCTCCACCACTGGCTGAAGACCATCAATAAGAAATAGCGCAAACAATGAGAGATCATGTTCCTGACCTATGCCTGTGCATATGAAGGAGCGATAAGGACTTTCTGCTTTTCACCTGGCCAGGGCAATGATAAAACCGAGGCATTGCCCTCCATGCGCAGGTGTAGGTCTGCTTCCGATAAACCAAAAGGCTGAAACACATCGGAAGCAGCCCGGATCAGCAGTTTTCGATAAACCACCAGGTCGAGCATTTTAGGATTGAATTCCTCCGGCTGATCCCATGCCCAGGCCCGCTGCTCACCCCGCACAAACAGCAGTGGGATGCGTTGGCCAGGTTCGACGGTTTTACCGTACTTGCTTAATTGAGCGGCGGCCCGGGCAGCGGGAGAGGGTGTTTTGTATTTTTCCAGCGGCCGGCTCATCCGGGCTGAGACCAATAGATCTTCCAGCGGTACCTGAAGACAAACCAGACGATCCAGCTCGCGGCGAAGCATATTGAGAGCGCCAGGGATGTAAGCGCCCAGGCTGTCGGCATCCGGAGCTTTGGCCAGGTGCTCGATGAGTGCCATCTGCGCAGTTGCGACCCACGGCGGGGTATCCTTGCGGCGAGAAGCCAGCCCACGCACCTTGACGGAGCCGTCCTGAAAGACCCCAAAGTAGCGGTTGCCCACTGGAACGCGGCTGTCGACACGAGAGGGCAGAAACACGACCCAGCGATAGACGCCGTCCAAAGCAATAGGAAGGCCAGTACGACGGGTCATCTCGTCCAATATTGGCTGAAAGTCCGCGGCTGTCTTACAGTCTGGCCTTTGAATCCAGAGAGCATCCACATACATATGCAGGATCTCAAAGCCCGCATCTTCCGCAGCTTCTTTGGCGCGCATGAGCGCCTCACGCCCGCCGGCGGTGACGGCTTCATGGGAGGAAATCAGTCCAAACCGGGCATTGCGGTAGCCCATGTAGCCAAAGCAGACCACCAACAACCATTTTTGCGCTGAGGTGCGCGCCTTGTACACCTTCCGCCGC
>CAIQIV010000639.1 GCA_903871905.1 uncultured Chloroflexota bacterium
GGGTAACAAATATGATGCCAAAAAATACCCTATTTCTGAATATCCAGTCATTCAAAAACTTTACTTGCCCAATTTCTACCGCGGCATTGAGACCGTTATCCACTACCTGGATCTCTTTCGTAACACAAGAAAATATGCATAGGAGAAAGTGATGAATATTCCCGAAATAGGTAAATCCAAAGACGAAATTCTCGCCGCCCTGCAGGCCTTCAAGTCAAATGACATGGATTGGAAGTCCGGCCGCGTCTGGTGCTATGTTTACAACCCTGGAGAGGATCCAGCCGAGGTCACCCGCCAGGCTTACCTGTCCTTTCTCACGGAAAACGGGCTGGATCCTTCCGTATTCCCCTCGATGCTCAAGCTGGAGACGGATGTAGCCAGGGCGGTGATCCGGTTGCTGCGCGGCGATGAGCATGCAGTCGGTCACCTGACGACCGGCGGAACCGAAAGCATTATCCTGGCGGTCAAAACGGCGCGCGACATGGCGCGGGTTGAAAAGCCGCACATCACCCAGCCTGAGATGGTCCTACCGCGCACTGCTCACGCTGCTTTTCACAAGGCAGCACATTATCTCTGCGTCAAGCCTGTCCTGGTGGATATCGACCCGGAAACCTTCCGTGTGCGCGCCGAGGAAATGGCCTCCGCAGTTAATGAGAATACCATCCTGCTGGTTGCTTCCGCCCCAAGCTATTCGCAAGGCGTGATCGACCCGATTGGCGAGATCGGCGCTATTGCCCAAAGCCACGGGCTGCTTTTCCACGTGGATGCCTGCGTCGGTGGGCTGCACCTGTCCTTTATGCGCAAGCTGGGCTACCCGGTTCCCGATTTCGACTTTACCGTACCCGGCGTCACATCGATCTCGACTGACCTGCATAAGTATGGCTACGCTGCCAAGGGCTGCTCGGTGGTGATGTACCGCAGCAAGGACATCCGCAAGTATCAGATTTTCGCTTGCACAGACACGACCGCTTACACGCTGATCAACCCCACAGTGTTAAGTTCCAAGAGCGGCGGCCCCATGGCCGGCGCCTGGGCGATCCTGAACTTCCTTGGCGAGGAAGGATACATGCGCATCATCCAGGAAGTGCAGCAAGCCACACAAAAGCTGATCACGGGCATCCGGGCTATCCCCGGCTTGCGCGTGCTGGGGGAGCCGGCCATGTGCATGTTCTCCTTCGCATCGGATGAGGTCAATGTCTACCAGTTGGCCGACGAGATGGGCAGGCGCGGTTGGTATATCCAGGGGCAGTTCTCCACCCCGCTCACCCCGCGCAACCTGCACATCTCCGTCAACCACGGCACCGTGCATAACGTTGATGCCCTGCTCCAGGACCTGCGCCAATGCATGGAAATTGTCAGGGGAAAACCGCCGCTTGATTCCGCCGGCATCCGGGCGATGGTCAGCGCGGCATTGCAAAGCCCGGACCCAGCCGCGGCCTTCGGCCAACTTGCAGCCAGCGCAGGCCTGGTGGGAACCGACCTGCCAACTGAGATGGCCTTTATCAACGAGAGCCTTGACGCCCTCCCGGATGAGATCTGTAACATGTTCCTGGTTAATTACTTCAACGATTTGTACGTATAGCCTGCATGCTGCCAACCCAATAACAGTCGATGGCTGTCGCTTCGACAGGCTCAGCGCGCCTCAAATTGGGCTGGCAAGCTACCAACCCAGATAGCGGTCGATGGCTACCGCGGCTTTTCGACCTGCCACCATAGCCGTCACCACCAGGTGCGGACCGGTGACAACATCGCCGCCGGTGAACACCCCGCGGCGGTTGGTCGCCCCGGTGAAGTCATTGGCTAAAAGTAGTCCATTGGAATGTGTTTCAATGCCCGGCGTGGTAGAGCTGATTATCGGATCTGGTTTGTAACCGATTGCCAGGATGGCTGTATCGGCATCCAAAATAAAATCAGATCCCTCCACAATAGAGAAGCTGCGCCGGCCGCTCTTATCTGGCTCACCCAGTTCGGTCCGCACACATTCAATTTGCGCCAGATGCCCACCCGCATCAGAAATAAACCTTACCGGTTGGGTCAGGAAATGATATCGTGAGCCCTCCTCCATTGCAAATTTGCGATCCTTGTACCCACCAGGCATTTCTTCTTCACCACGCCGGTAGAGACAGGTAACCTCCTGGGCACCCAGACGCAGGGCAGTCCGCAGGCAATCTGAAGAGGTGTCGCCGCCTCCAATCACCACCACCTTTTTCCCTACCTGCGGCCGCGAACACATCTCATGTGGGAGTAAGTCCATATCTACGTTTGCCCTGACCAGGAAATCTGTAGCTTTATAGATCCCGGCCAGGTTTTTCCCAGGAATATCCAAATCAGCATCCACCGTTGTTCCCACCCCCAGGAACACGGCATGGTATCCACTGGATAGCAGTTTATCCACCGTGATCCTGGGGCCGATATACGTATTCCCTACAAAAGTCACCCCCGCGCGCAGCAGATCATCCCAGATATCAAAAACCACTTTTTTGGGAAGCTTAAAGTTTGGAATGCCATAAATTAGCAAACCACCCGGCGCAGGCCGGGCATCGAAAAGAGTCACCCAATGCCCATTCCTGACCAGTTGCTCCGCGCAGGCCAGCCCTGCTGGCCCAGCACCGATAATCGCCACTTTCTTCCCGGTAAATTTCCCCACCGGAATATTCACCCCCTGTTTGCGCCGCTCATAGTGAGTTACAAAAGCCTCCAGCACTCCAGTAGGAACGGGGAAGGAGCCTCTTTTGCCACGCACACAGGCGCCCTCGCACAGCCTTTCCTGGGGACAGATGCGCCCGCAAACCTCTGGTAAAGAACTCGTCTTGCGGTAAACACTTGCCGATTCCAGAAACTGACCGTTTTCAATTAACCACATCGCATAAGAAATGTCATTCCCGGCGGGGCAGGCTTTATAGCAAGGTGCCGGATCCGGGCAGTGGATACAGCGGAGGGCTTCCATCTTGGCCCAGTCTTCATCCAGGCGAATGATGGTTTCATCAAAATCATTGATCCGCTCATGCGCGGGGCGAATTGGTAATCCCCCAGACTCAATTTTCATGCGCGCTTTACGATCTACGGTACTAAAGTCACGAGGAAGCATGCCGGTCATCACAATCTCCATAAACTGGCGAGCAACTTCGATATACCACGATTCAGCTGACTTTGTAGGATTTCATTCTATCATAACGGAACAACCACGGCAAACCAAATCGCGCCGCTTTCCTAAAGCCTGATAAGTTTCACTGGCTGCTGATGGCAGATCAATTATAATTTCCACGACACACAGACTGCTTTTCTCATCGACAGCAGAATATCCTGGTTCAAGAATTAGAAGACAACAAAGAATGAAACTCACTTTCCTTGGCGGCGCTGATGAAGTTGGAGGCAGTGGCCTGCTGGTTGAAACCGCAAGCCTCCGCCTTTTAGTGGACTGCGGCATCCGCCCCTCCCCCCGGGCGCGCTGGGGGCTGGCGGGCGACCAGCTTCCGGACCTCAGCCTGTTGGACCAGGGCGGGGAGGTGGATGCCATTCTGCTCACCCATGCGCATACAGACCACAGCGGAGCGCTGGAGCTTGTCAACGGGCGGTTCCCACAGGCGCCGGTCTTTGCCACCTCACCCACGATTGCCCTGGTGCGCGTGCTGCACCAGGACGCCCGCCGCATCATGCAATCCCGTCTGGAGGAGGAGGGTGAACTCCCGCTGTTCGATGACAGCGCCGTCGAGCGGCTGATGTCATCCTTCGTCCCGGTCCCATTCAAAGAGCGCCTGCCGCTGGGCGAAGGCCTGGTGGTCACCTTCTTCCCCGCCGGACACATCGCCGGAGCGGCGATGATCGGTCTGGAGAGCAGCGAAGGCCGCCTGCTGGTGACCGGCGACCTGTCCATCTCCCCCCAGCGCACCGTGGACGGCGCCCACGCCCCAGCCTTCCAGCCCGACGTGCTGGTGGTGGAAAGCACTTACGGCGGTCGGCTACATGCCAACCGCCTGGTCCAGGAGCGCCGCTTGGTTGAAGCCGTGGCTGGCGTGGTGGAAGCCGGGGGGAAAGTGCTCATCCCGGCATTCGCTCTGGGCCGGGCGCAGGAAATCCTGCTGATCCTGGCGGAAGCCCAACGCCGCGGCGACCTACCAGGCGTGCCCGTCTGGGCAGATGGCATGGTGCGTTCGATCTGCGCCGCCTACACCAGCTTCGCCGATAACCTCCCCCTGCCGCTGCAGGAGCGGCGCGCCACTTTCTTCGATGGACACATCCAGCCGGTGCAATCCCATGACCAGCGCAGCGCTATCTGCTGGGATCCGGGGGCAGCGGTGATTGTCGCCAGCTCCGGCATGCTAGCCGGCGGCCCTTCGCTCTCCTACGCCAAACTGCTTGCCCGAAGCCCGCAGCATGCAATCCTGCTCACCGGCTACCAGGATGAGGAGTCCCCCGGGCGGCGCCTGCAGGAAGCAGCCGAGCGCGGCGCGGGCACCATTCGCCTGGGCAAAGAAAAAATCGATGTGCAGTGCCGCCTGGGAGTGTATTCTCTCTCCGCCCACGCCGATGAGGCGCAGCTAGTCAGCCTGGTGGAAACACTCAATCCAGGACGAATCCTGCTTGTGCATGGCGACGAAGCCGCCCGCCTCAGCCTGCAGCAAGCCCTGGCCAGCCGCGGGCGTTCGGTTGAACTGCCATTTGCCGGGCAATCTGTTGAAACCCGCCTGGACAGGCATGGCGTTGGCCGTTCGGCCACGCAGGCCACCCCGCCCGGCTCCGGACGCAGCCCTGGCACCCCTGTGGATGCCCGGCAGCTGTGGCTGGAGATCGCGGCTCCGGTAGGAGGGTTCTTCACCCTGACGGAGCTAGTCAATACCTGGTGGGGAGATGAAACCATTGACATGGATTTAGGCACGATGATGAAGCGCATGGAATCCGCTTTGCAGCAGGAGGGCATCCATTTCGAGGCCTGGCGCCAGGGGCTGTATCACGCCCGCTCCGCCAGCCAGGTTGAGCTCACCCTGCAGCGACGACAGCGCCTGGATGAACTGCCTCTCCTGGCAGGGAAGTGGCTGATCTTGCGCGATCTGGATGGTACGGTGTATGCGGCTAGCTGCTTGTCCACATTAATTGACCGTCTGGTTGTTCGCCCCCTGGATCCCGGCGGCGAAAGCAAATCTGTTTTTCCAGAGGATTTGCTGGCAGTCCATGGCCCAACAGACCAGGTTCTCCCGCCATCCTCTGCTGAGTTGGATCGCTATCAACCAGTTGATGCATCTCTGACCACCCTCAACCGGGAGAGCCCTCAGGGGATGGAGCCTAACCAGGCACTCGCCTACACCCAGGCATATTTCCCACCCGAAGTGGGTCTGCGCAAGTGCGGCTACCATCTGGAACAACGCAGTCTGACGGTCACCTTCGATTTCCCCGATATGGTCCAGGAAAAATACGCTGATCTGCTCGAGCGTCTGGCACACTTCGTGGGTTGGCAGGTGCTGGTAAATCCCGAAGCCAACCAGTTTGCCCTGAACACCCTTGCCAGCCAGGTCCTGCCGGCTGGCTGGCGTGTTGTGAAAGGGCCTGCTATCCATCGTGACCGGCGAATGGTGAGTATCACCGTAGCTTTCACCTCAGATGTAGCTATTCTCACGGAAGAACCGGATACCAGACTAACCCTGGCCTCTGAGGCATTCCGCATTGCAAGTGGGTTTGAGCTTCAGATCAGCCGGGCGGCTCCTGCCCTCCCAAAGCAGGGCGCTCGCCCTGCCAGTCCCGCTGGTCAGCCCTGGGAAATCAACGCTGCATACCATGCGATTAAAACTGCCCTGGCGGGCAGCAGTTTGTACCGCACCAGCCTTAGAGGCAATGAAATCGTGCTTTCATTCGTCTCACAACAGGTTGGTGAACGTTACCAGGATCAAATTGACGCCCTGGCCTTTCAGACAGGCTGGCACCTATCGATCAATCCTCAACCCAACCAGGGCGCCATCCTGGAATCTGCCCGTCGGCTGCTTGAACAGTACGGCTTGCGGCCAGTGAAAGGCCCTAGCATCTTCCTCGAAAAGGGACAGGTCGGGGTGTCGTTGGGCAGTACAGCCGAATCCATGGAAGTTGAGAAGACCCTGGCAAATATCGCCGACCAATTTCTGCAGCAGACCGGTTTCCATCTCGTGATCAACCTACCCACTCGTACAGCGCCTGCACCAGCCAGTGCGGTGAAACCTGGGCCATCCGTAACGAGTGTGGAGATCCAACTGCACCGCATCCGGCTGCGTCCTTTTCACCAGTCCCTGGTGCTGGACCAGGCAAAGCTGGAGAAAACAATCGAGCGTGCCCGCCGCCTGGGGAGCGTCCTCCCCCCGATCCTGGTGAGGCGCAGCGGCGATGGATACATCTTAATGGACGGATTGTACCGTCTACGCGCCGCCCAGGCTCTTGGGTTTCATCGCATCCAGGCAGAGATCGAACAGTGAGGAACCCACAAGCGCAATCACGACCGAGCACCACCGGCGCAGCCAGGCGGATCCACCAACCACAGGCCCTCGCTACCTGGAGGTGATCAAAGGGAGAAAAACCCGCTGCATGGTTTCCGGCAGATCAATCCGCCGGTAGTCAATGATGTGATACTGCTGGGAGGCGTCGCGGTGCTCAAAGGTGCCAAATCCGCTGGTGCTGGCTAGCTTCAGGTAATCATCCGAGCCAGCCGGCACACCACCCTCGGCATCCAGGAAATCGTACATCACACAGTCAATGGCCACAGGATCGCGCGAGAAGAACAGGCTGTTGGGCGAATGGTCGCCAAAGGTGGGCCATGGGTTGGGAACTTCATCGTAATTGTTAAATCGCGCCCCATACAGGGCATCCCCGATGGTAAGCACCGTTTTATCCTTGAAATGCCGGTTTTGATAAATATCCACCAGACCATTGTAGCTCGACAGGTAACCTGGGTCACCCAGTTCAATTGACCAATGCACCTGGTCGCAGCCATCAAAAGAGCCAAAGTGGTTCTTAAACCCCAGGGTCACGCCTGCCATGCCGTGCTTTTTCATGATGGGCACATTGATCAGATAGGTGGCGTTAACCAGGGCATTGCAGATTGGCCGGTCGCTGATGGTGCGATCAGGAGGCACATTAAAATGGATATATTCACTGCCGCTGTAATCCGTCGCCGGCGAGCAGGCGGCGGCTGGCGGGGAAAACTGCACCCCCGGGTAAATGGCTGTAATCTTCTGCGCCAATCGCTGCGGCATCTCGCCCAGGTGCCAGCCCTGCGTGCAGTCATACACACAGATGTCCCCTTCAGCAACCCCGATGGCTTTCAGCCCCCGGATCGCAGAATTGACCGGCTGCGGCAGTGCATCGATCACCTGGCCATCGGAATAACAGCTCGCATTGTTGAGGTTGATCTTGATCGCCACCTTCTGACCGCTGATATATTCCGGGATCAACACCCTCCAGGCATCTGCCAGGTTGAAGGCGCCTGTCAGGTCCATCAACCCTCGGTCGGTCATCTGATCCACCACCGCCTGGTTGACGTAATCTCCATACCAACCGGTGGAATAATCCCAGAAAGTAGCCTGGTAATTATGCACATGAACCACCCGGCTAAGCGGAATGCTCTCCGGCTGAAACGGTCTTCCCACCGCCGGCTTCGTGCCTGGCGCAAGATGATGCAATGCCAGGGCAGCGCTGCCAGCAGCGATATTCAAAAGAAATTCACGGCGGGTAAACTTCTCCATTTACAAATAATTTTACCTTAATCCTTGCAGATTGCGTAGAATTATGGTGTTTCTGAGAGCATGGATGTAAAATTGCCTTTGGGAATTCTGGCTCAGCCCGGACAACCAGTTCGTTTATAGTTCTCCCTCCTGCCTGCGCATGACCGGTTACCCGCCAGAGGCGTTTCTCCAGGACGCCGCCCTGCTGGATAGTATTATCCACCCAGATGACCGGGCGAAATATCTCGACCACCGCTGCAATCTGATTAAAAATCCAGGCAAACAGGTTGAGTTCCGGGTGATTCGCCCGGATGGCTCAATCTGTTGGGTGGGACACGTCTGCCAGACGGCCACGCCCCCCCCCTGATCCTGCAGCAACGTTTAACAGAAATTTATGGCGAGTGATAATCTCCATCAAGTAAATCCCCCATTCTGCTTGACCCGATCATGCAGAATACATTCCAATTCACCCAGGTTCACTGGTTTGCTCAGGTATTCATCAACACCCGCCTCAAGGCAGCGTTCCCGGTCACCAACCATCGCCAGTGCAGTCAGGGCAATAATAAGGGTATTCTTCAGTTCAGAATCCTCGCGCAGGTGCCGGGTGGCAGCAATCCCATCCATCACTGGCATCTGGATATCCATCAAGATCACATCTGGTCGCAAGTCCTTCGCCTTCTGCACGGCTTCTGCCCCATCACGAGCCTCATGAACCTGGTAACCTTTACCAGTCAAAAAGTCACGCAGCATGCCGAGGGTAATCTCATTATCCTCTGCTATCAGGCATACCGGGCACTGAACAGGATTTTTATCCTGATTCTCCCTCTCTCCCGGAGATAACAGGGCAGGGGTGCATGGTCTATTTTTCTCACTTCCCCCAGAAAAATTATGAGTATTTCTCCAGGGCAGGCTGACTGTGAAACGTGTACCAACTCCCGGCTGGCTCTCAACCCGGATACTGCCGCCATGTAGTTCCACCAGCCGGTATACCAGGGCTAATCCCAGGCCAGTCCCGCTATACTGCCGGTCCAGGCGGGAATCCAGCTGCACAAAAGGCACAAAGAGACGGTTCATATCCTTTGGATCAATACCGATCCCGGTGTCCCACACCACGAAATCCATCTGGTCTCTCCCAGGCTGTCCCACCACATCAATCCCTACTTTTCCCTTCACACCGGTAAACTTGACCGCATTGCTCAGTAAATTTACCAGGATCTGCTTCAATCGTCGTTCATCAGCCTCCACCACTTCTACACCGGTCTCCAAGCTCATTGCGATGGGAATCTGCTTTTGTTGAGCGCTTTCCTGTACCATGCGCAGGCTGGACTGTACCACACTCATCACCAAAACCGGGGACATCTCTAACTTGATCATCCGTGCTTCTGCTTTGGAGAGATCGAGAATATCATTGATCAACGAGAGCAGGTGCTTACCACTTTCCTCAATATTACGCAGAGGTTTTTCCATTCTCTCGTCATACTTCCCATAAATTCCAGCCCGGACCACTTCTGTCAACCCCAGGATGCCGGTCAGTGGTGTACGCAGTTCATGGCTCATGCTGGCCAGGAATTCATCTTTTACCCGTAGAGCATGCATCAGGGAGGCATTAGCCTGGCTTAACTCGATTGTCCGGTCCTGGACTCGCGTCTCAAGTGCCGCGCGTTCCTGCTGGAGTGCCGCTTCCCAATGTTTTCGTTCGGTAATATCGATGATTTGTGAAATAAAATGATTGGGTTGGCCGTGTTCATCGCGCACCAGGGATACACTCAACAAAGCCCATACCAAATCACCATTTTTATCATAATAACGCTTTTCCATCTGATAGGAGGGAATATCTCCCGCAAGCGTCTGAGCCAATAACGTAAGATCGGTATCCAGATCATCAGGATGTGTGATTTCTTGGAAAGTCATCCCCAATAATTCCTGCGCACGATACCCTAACAAAAGGCAAACTGCAGGGTTGACTTTCAGAAAATGTCCATCTGGTGATACCCAGGCCATGCCAATGGGTGCAAAATCAAAGGCATTCTGCATACGAGCATCGCTCTCTCGAAGCGCCTCTGTTTGTTGGCTGAGGTTCTTGAACAGCAGTCCATAAGGGCGCTGCAGACCAGCCTTGATTACCGCCAGATAGATCAAGGAGAAAGCTCCTAGCTTCGCAAAATGCCCGACCAAATTAGAAAAATCATATACTCCGACATAAAATGTAAATGCCAGTTCAGAAAGTATGGTTGCAATGGTAGCTGTCATGATTAACAAAAGCATTGAACGGTCAAAATACAGGCGCTTTTTCCACAACACAACCAGTGAAGCCACCAGAATTAAGCTGATCACATACTCACTAATTTTTTTAAATTGCGTCAAGCCCTGCCCTTCCACATAACTGACCGGGAACAACCGGGCAAATATTAATAAGATCAATATGATCGTGACACCAAAATAGACCAGAAACAGTCCAGTTTCCAAGATCCGGATCGATTTTTCTTTCCCTCCACCAACATCAGAGAAAACAGATGGTAATTCGATCAACCAAACTGCCGCAAAGAACATCGATAAACTTTGGAGATACCGCGCAGCAATCCATAGTTGGGTGGGCAGGTTGCTGTCATATCCCGGGAACAGGTTCATCCCTTTATAAGCCAGGGTATGGATCAGGTCGATGCAGCCTGCCGCCGCCAGCGCAACCCCCAACCCATAAAAATATGGGTTATTCATCCACCGCCGGGCATTCCAAACCAACACAAACATGCTCCAGCCGATTGCGATACTGAATAACTCCACCAAGGTATGGAACAACAGGTAATTGTACCGGCTGGTTATATAAAGACCCACTGCCCCTATCGCGCTGATCAGCAATGCAACCCAGAATCGGTAATCATGTAGTTGGTTGAAAACCCTCCAACTAAGTCCCTTTGGCTCAGATATCAAAGCCCCTCCTCCCCACTTCGGGAAAATTTTTCATGTAATCGTTCCACCAGCCCAGCTCTTGTTTTTAATCAGAGATTAAGAGAATTCCTTACAAATTCAACTTAAAACGTTCTCCTGGCTATTTATCAATACTCCCAGGATATTTGCGGTTTCGTTTAGCATTGGTTTGAAACGAAATCACTGCCCTGGCAAACAGGATAGGTGACACAACTTGGTGTTTTACCCAGGCACCCACAATTATATCCTATCAAAAACAGGTTAACTGCCATATTTATATATTTGTTCTTCGGGTAGTCATCCAATTGCTCACCATTGCCGGAGAAAAAGAAAATTCCATTTCTCACCTGAATGTAGTGAACTACATCAAGCTGAAGCCAATACCGGCGGGGTATGATATTCAATACCAGGGATCAGTGCGAGGATTACTGACCAGGAGGAGCAGTGGAAAAGCGTACCACTAGTTCAAAATTGATCTTCGTGAACACCGGTGAGCGTTCTGCATCCAAAGGTTCGTTCATTCGCTCCAGTAAGAGGTCAATCGCAGCTCCAGCCAGGCGTTCATGGCTGGTCGCAACCGCTGAGATTGGTGGGTTGGAGTAAGAAAACCAGTCCAGGTCATCAAAACAGATCAGGGACATCTCCTCAGGGATCGAGATATGCTGCTGCCGCAGCGTTTTCATCACCCCAGGCATAATGGCGTTGCTGCCGGTAAAGATTGCGGTGGGCGGTTGGACCAGCGTCAGCAGTTCACTGGCTGCCTGAGATCCCCAGGTGTTGCGCACCGCACCAATCTTGACCAAAGTCTCGTCGACTTGCAAGCCAGCGTCACCCATGGCGCTGTGGTAACCCTGCAAGCGTTCCTGGTTGGAACTGTACTTGGTATCACCACCAATATAGGCAATGCGCCGATGCCCAAGCTGTAGCAGGTGGTTGACTGCCGCTTTGCTGCCCTGGAAATCTTCAAACACAATGGTATCCAGCACATCTCCGCTCACTCGCCTCACCAGGGCAACCGTCGGCGTACGCTGGCTGACCAGGTACTCCAGCAAACGCGGCGGCGTGGCGCATGGGATCCAGATCAGCCCATCCACGTCATGCCCCACCAATTCTTTAAGCATGTCCTGTTCAATTTCCGGGTCATCTCGGGTGGAAGAAAGCAGCAGTTGGTAGCCCAGATCTACCAGGTGCTGGCTGATTGCGTCCGCCAGGGTGGTGTAATAAGCATTCAAAAGGTTTGGGATCAATAGGCCAATGGTATGACTGGAGCCGCGGCGCAGTCCTTTGGCTTGCAGGTTGGGCTGGTAGTTGAGGCGCTCAGCGGCTTCTTGAACCCGCAGTCGGGTGTCTTCGGAAATATAGCCGGTATTATTCAATACGCGAGAGGCGGTGGCAATCGACACTCCAGCGAGCTCAGCGACATTTTTTAGGGAGGCACGGCGGCGGATTTGTGTCATGGCGCTCACTCAGAAAATATTGGATCAGAAGATAACCTCCAGGGCGAATGAGAACGTTTTCATTATAGCAGTGTGATTTTTACGTGTCAACATTCGTTCTCTTGATCAGATTCTCCCTACAGGGTATACTATATCCCAATCTGTAAACGTTTACAGAGCGGCGTGTTTCCCAAATGGCCAGGCATCCGCCAACCGGCCTGCATCTTTTTCGCTTGGAGGTAACCATGAAACAAGGTTTATTCGGCGGTTCTCTCAAAGTCCTTTCCGAGGATGACGTGCAGCGTATCCACCATCTCTCCCTCAGGCTGCTCCAAGAACACGGCATGCTCAGCGAGTCGGATCTGATCCTTGATCTCTTCAACCAGGCTGGAGCGATGGTCGACCGTGAGCAGCGCATCATTCGCTTGCCGCCCGATATGGTCGAAGGCGCCCTCAAATCCTCTCCGCGCTCCTTTGTGCTCTACGGACGCGAAGAAAAAATGGATTTGCTGTTGGAGCCAGGTCGTATTTACTATGGCATGGGCGGCACGCCAGAGCCGAACTTCTTCGATTACGAACTGGGCGGCCCGCGCCTGCCATCCACTTCCGACATGGTGAGTTGCACTCGCGTTGGCCAGGCACTGGCCAATATCGATTTCGTCATGACATTGTGCTCTGCCCGGGATGTGCCGCCTGATCTATCCCATTACTATGAATATGATGCCTTGCTGCGGAATACAACCAAGCCAGTGATTACCTCTTCCCCTGGCCGGGTTTATACAGCCCGCCTGATCGAGTTTGCTGCCGCTGCCAGCGGAGGAGAGAGCAGTTTCCGCCAGCGGCCATCCATTATCTTTTTTGCCCAACCGGTCTCCCCCCTGGTTATCGCCCGCTACTTCGAGGGGATGCTGGATGCAGCCGAGAATAATGTGCCGATCATGTCCTCGCCCGGACCCATGATGGGCGCCACCAGCCCAGCCAGCCTGGCAGGTACCCTGGTGCAGATCAATGCCGAAGCATTGTTAGGGATCACCCTGGCGCAGATCATCAAACCCGGACACCCGGTGCTGTATGCCCCGCATACCGGGGTAATGGATATGGCCACTGCACAGTGTACATACGGGAGCCCTGAACAGACCCTGGCACGCGCCGCCGTTGCCCAGCTTGGCCTGTTCTACCAGCTGCCCACCTTTGGCCTGGGTGGCGGTGTTGAAGCTAAGCTGCCTGACGCTGAAGCCGCAGCCCAGGCTACAATGGGAATGCAGCTCAACGCCCTGGCTGGCTTGACCCTGACCCAGACCCTTGGCACCCTGGCCAGCGGTATGTACGGCTCTGTGGAAATGGCCGTTATTTGCGATGAGATCGCGGCGATGATCAAGCGCATTGTGAGCGGCATCCAGGTCACCGACGAGACCCTGGCCTACGATGTGATTAGCGGGATCAAATACGGCGGCACCTACCTGGACAAGCGCCACACCGCTCGTCACTATCGCAAGGAACTGTACTTTCCCGGTTTATTCCGCCGCCAGTCCATTGAGCAGTGGAAAGAGCGCGGCAGCAAAACCATCACTGAGGCTGCCCATGAACGTGTGCTGGAGATCCTTTCCCAGGCCGGGCCGGTCCCTCTCCCAAACGGGGCGGACCAGGCAATGCAGGACGTCCTGGCTCGTTCTCTCCAGGACGCAGACCGAATCGCCAAAAGCCTGTAACCCGATAAAAACAACCGCTCCTGGAGGGAGGGCGCCCCAGGAGCGGTTGTTCAGAACACTTCACCTTATTCACCATTGATCTGCGAGGCAATGCGCCGCATCCGGTCGATCGAGTTGTGGCGCATAAAAAGATCAACCACCCCCCACAAGATCGGCTGGCCGCGAGTCACTGACAGGACCTGCTCAAGGTAAGATTCAAAATCCGCTTCAGAAGTTCGCTCTTCGAGGATGGGCGAGGGTAAACCTCCCCAGATTAGGGGACCGCCGCGCCACGACTCCCAGGCCTGCGTAAAGGTGCAGGAGGTCAGCGGGGAGGGAGAGAAAGATTCGCATACATCCAGCCCACTCTCCCTAAGTAAAGCCAGCAGCAGTCGCACGTCGCCATCCGTATGCGAACCAACCTTCTTCCCCTGCGCATGGAGAGCTTGGGTAAAGCGTTGGTATGCCGGCAGGCAGTAGCTTCGGAACAACCGGGGGTTGGTCATCATCCCGTGCAGGTTATCGGGAAATTCAACATAGGGAACCTTCAGCTCGCCCAGACGCCGAATGGCTTCCGTCATCTGTTCATCTAGAAGGGACAGCAGTTTCTCACATTGACCTGGCTGGTCATGTAAAGCGTAAAACAGGCTGGTCTCTCCCAGATATTCCAGCAGTACCTGCTGAAAGGGGATCCGCAGCAGAAGCGGAACAACTAACCCATGCCCACCCAACTGCTCCTGCTCATGGTAAACAACCTCGTAGCGCGGGATGAACTCCATGCGTTCCAGGATATATTCCACCACCCTATAATCTGCATCTTCCTTGATAAGGTGCTCAGACAGGTATGGATCGGTGCCAGTCAGCACGTTCTGGTCCAGCAAAGTGTGCCGCAGGTGCAGCCGGCCGCGTGGGGTGACCAGCTCGGTCATGGTCACTCCTGCCTTATCCGTTGGCGCCAGGTCCCACATCCCCGGGAAGTTTTCGATCACAGGCTCACTCTCGTGAAAATGCGGCTGGCCATTGAAAGACGAGCGCACTTCCACGCCGCGCAGTTTGTAGGCAAATGGTGAGACAAACTTGAGCTGCCCCACCCCTAATGCCTGATGAACCTGCAGTAAGGAAAGGTCCACAAATTCTGCTGGCAGGGTGGATGTCCGCCGGTGACTCTTGTACCAGGTCTCCAGGCGTGTGATCAAGGGCATGCGATCAGGAACACCCCCGTTGAGCACCTGGACAGCTCTGTCTAGCATGGACTGCGTCATTGGGTTCTCCCAGGTATACTCTGGCAGCTGGCTTACTTGACCGCCCCTCCGGTCAGACCGCGGATAAAGTAGCGCTGCCCAAACAGGTAAACCACCAGGATTGGGATGGTGGCGATTAGCAAACCAGCCATGGTTGCGGGAATATCAACATAGTTTTTTGAGCGCAAAGCAGCTATCCCCACCATTAAGGTCTTTAGATCATCTTTCTGCATGAATACCAGGGCAATCAACAGCTCATTCCATACCCATAAAGCGTTTACCACGATCAATGTGATCACCGCCGGGGCAGAAAGTGGCATCATCACCCGCCAGAATACTCCCAGGTTGGAGCAGCCATCAATGCGCGCCGCCTCAATGATCTCACGCGGTATTGTGCGGAAGAAATTAGTCATCAAATACACCGAAAACGGCAGCAGCAAGCCGACATAAATCAATGAGGTTCCGTGATACGTGTTGATCATCTTCCAGCGAACCATTGAGACAAACAACGGGACGATCATGACCACCGGCGGAATGACCATCAAAGCCAGGACAACGTTAAATAACGTTTTTTTACCGGGAAAATCCATGCGCGCAAAGGCGTAAGCTGCCAGGCATGCGACAATTAGTGATCCGCCAACTGCCAGGACCGTGAGGATCGTGCTGTTCATAAAGCGGATGAAGAATTTTTCCCCGGCAAATGCAGTAACAAAATTGTTCATATAAAGGGAGCCAGGCAGGCTGAATTTATCTGCGCTGTATTCTGCCTTGGTTTTGAAAGCCGAAATGACCATAAAGTACACCGGGTATAAAGCCAGCAAGGTGGCCAGGATGACGATTACCTGCCGCACCCCGGGTATCAGCCAGCGTGAAATCCAGCTTCTTTTCTTCATCCGGTAGCCTCCATGGTGTCTGAGCGTTCCCTCATGCGCAGCTCAAGGAAGATAAACACCCCTGTGACCAACAGGAGCAGCACCGAGACCGCCGAGGCGATATTCATCTGGTTATAACGAAAGCCAGTCAGGTATACATACAACTCGGTCACCATGGTCGAATTTCCCGGGCCGCCGCTGGTCATCACATACACATAGCTGAACACCCAGGACAGCATGGTGATCACCGATACCACGGTAAAAAATTCGATCACTGTCGCCAGCTGAGGAACAGTAATGTTCCACTGCAACTGCCACCAGTTAGCGCCATCAATCTTGGCAGCGTCGAAAAGTTCCTCTTCGACCGACATCAGGCGCGCCAGGAAAAGCACAATGCCAAACCCCACTTCTTTCCAGATCACCACGAACATCAGGGTTGGCAGCGCCAGCTTGGTACTGCCCAACCAATCCAGGGCCAACGCATCCAGGCCAATGGCAATCAAGAACTCGTTGAGAACCCCACTGAGCTGAAAAATATACGAAAACACCAGCCCTACCACGGTGATGGGCAGTAGATACGGCAGGAACAGGGTGGTGCGGTAAAACTGCCAGCCGCGCATCCGCTCAAACAGGAAAACCGCCAGTACCAGGGCCACAAAGACCATCACTGGCACACACAGCAGCAGGATCAGGTTATTTTGCACAGCGCGTAAAAAGACATCATCCTTGAATAAAACGGTGTAGTTCGCCAGCCCCACCCACCGCGCCACTCCCCCACTGGTTCGCTTGAAACTATCCACCACCAGCTTGACCACCGGGTAAGCAAAGACAGCTGCCAGCACAACCAGCATGGGAGCCAGGTAAAGCCACGGCTCTATTCTTTGCAGGCTTCGAGGAGATAAAATGTGGAGAGAGGAGCGCGATGCTCCCCCCTCCACAGGCTGAGAAGAGTTACTTGAAGGAGGCTGCCCAGTTGGTGAAATTCTTGACTGCATCAGGGTTCTGCTCTCGCCACTTTGTGATGACATCTTCTGCCATGGCTGCTAATTCTTCAGGGGTTTTATCGCCCGCGAACAGCAGCTGCGTCCCGGCAAAGTTTGATTGTTCGTCCAACATGCTGGGGATAAAGTTCTCCAGGTTGGCGCCCGCGATGCTAGTATCCCATTTGTAGATTTGCTGGAGAATGGGCTGTTTGATCAGGGAGGCATCCAGGCGGTCATCAGCCGGCAGCACGCCGGTATAGTTATACCAGGCCGACAGGCGCTCCGGTGTGTGCATGAACATCAAGAAATCAGCGGCTTCCTTAGGATGCGCAGACCAGGAAGTGATCCCCCAGCCTTGAGCGGTAGTGACATACTCACTGGCCATCTTGCCAGAGCTGTACTTGGGAACCAGCATGACCCCCATCTTATCCCAGGTCAGGGTATCCGCCCAACCCTTGAGGAAAGTGTCGTTGCCAAAGATCATGGCTGCTTTGCCCTGGACAAAGAGATCCTGGCCCTGCTGGTAATCCAGTGAGTTGATGTCTTTGTTCCAGCAGCCCGCGTCGCGAAGTTCTGCAAGGCGACCCCACCATTCAGCAAATTTTGGATCGGTAAACTTGGCATTTCCCACCGAAGCATCCATGAACTCTTTGAAACTATCGTGAGATTGGCGGGAAAGGATCGAGAACAACCAGCCGCCGAACCAGCCATCCTTTAAACCGCCGGCGATCGGGGTGACGTTGATAGCATTCAACTTGGAACAGGCATCCTTCAACTCATCCCAGGTTTTAGGTGGATTCTGAGGGTCCAGTCCAGCCTGCTTAAAAAGCTCGGGGTTAAAGACCATGGGGTTGCCCGACATGTACCATCCGATCCCCCACTGCTTGCCATCATACGAACGCTCAAAATTATTGATATAGTGCTTCATCTCATCTGCCGGAATCAGATCATCCAGGGGGATGATGGCATTGCTCCAGGCATTTTCCAGCGTCCACACCCCGCCCCAAAAGTACTGGATATCGGGGCCTTGCTTGGCGGCAGCAGCGGATTGGAAGGAAGGGATCAGAGCATCCGTGGACTGCAGCACCGCCTCGATCTTCACATTTGGGTGTGCTTCCTGGTATTTCTGGATGGTCTCATCCATAAACTTCTGGGCACCAGGGGCTTCCTGCTCTCCCCACCACCAAACAACCAACTTGACCTCTTCAGCTTGGGGCTCAGGAGGCTTGGCAGTAGGCTCAACTGGTTTTTGGGTTTCTGCAGGCTGTTCAGCAGGTTTTTGAGTTTCTACAGGTGCAGGGGAAGGTGCAGCAGGCGAAGAACATGCCCCTATTAATAGACTGATTAAAACCAGGAGGGATAGGATTTTCAAGGTAGTTCTCATGTCTCGTTCTCCTCAAATCAACAGATCCGTGATTGGCGGTTTTCTAGTGAACTGCAATTAGGTGAATGGCAAACAAGCACTCTTCAGCCAGAAGACCTCCTTTCAAACGGATGGGGACGGATGAAAGCACCGGGCAAAGCCGCCCTGTTTATGTGAGAACGTTTACAGAAATGATCATAGCATGTTTTTAAAGCAGTGTCAAGCACCGGGAAATTCAACGGAGGTACAATACAACAGTCTGTCAGTCTGTATTGCCCAGGAGGTTCCTATGCCTGTTCGCCATCTGAAAAGCTGCTGGTTAAATTTTCTCTCTAATGAACAGATTGAACCGGTCCGCCAGGCTATCTTTACCCTGTTGGATGAAATCGGGGTGCGGGTGGAATGGCTCCCAGCCTTGCAAATCTACCGTGACCATGGCTGCCCGGTGGATTTCAACACACACCTGGTGCGCATTCCCGAACACATCTTGCTAAAAGCTCTGGATCGCGCCCCTCACTCATTTCAGCTACACGCAGCTGATCTGCAGTGGACAGTCAACGTCACCCTGGATGACGTCTACACCATCGCTGGCTCATCCGCCCTGTCTGTCCTGGACCTGGAGGGGGTGCATCGTCCTGCCCAGCTTAAAGACCTGGGAGATTTCACCCGCCTGCTCGACGCTCTTGACCAGGTTCATATCATGCACGCCATGGTCATTCCCCAGGACATCGCCCAGGATGGATTTGACCGCATCTTGTTTGCCGAGATTCTCAAGAACACCACCCGCCATTACTACTCGCAGGGAATGGGGGCGGGCTCCGTAACAGACCAGGTTGAGCTGGCCTCTATCATCCAGGGAGGTGTAACCCGGGTGAGAGAGGCCCCGCTCTTTTCTATGGTGATCTGCCTCAACTCCCCTTTGGTGCATTCCGCTGAACGAGTGCAGGAGATGCTGGAATGCGCCGCTTTCGGCATCCCGGTCTGGCTGGAGCCAACCAACATGATGGGTGCTACCGCACCGGTGGATATTGCGGGAGCCCTGGTTGAGAATTGTGCCAACTCCCTGGCGGCTGTGACCCTGATGCAGCTCATAAGCCCAGGGCATCCCTGCGTGCTGTCGACCGCGTCTGGCAGCTTCAACATGCGCACCGGCGCTTATGTAGCAGTATCCCCCGAGGCAGTGCTTCTGCACTGCGCCACCGCCCAGGTTGCGCACAGCTTCGGATTGCCCTTCCAGGGAGGCAGCGGTTTGGACAGCCCGCTGCCGGATGCTCAGGCTGGTTATGAGCGCATGCTGCAGGCTGCGCCCATGTCCCTGGCGGGTGTCAACTTCATTCATCTCGCATTTGGCATGATTGACCAACTGCTCACTGCCTCTTACGAACAGGCTTTGATCGATGCTGAGATCTTCAGCGCTGCTTTCCGCTTATGCTCTGGCATTCCCATCACATCGGAGAGTCTCAGCCTGGACCAGTTCCGCCAGGCCGGCCCAGGCGGTCAGTTTCTCAACCAGCGCTACACCCGCCAGAATTATCGCCGCCTGCATTGGCAGCCAGCTCTGACCTGCCGCCTTAGCTGGGAAGATTTCCAGAGGACTCACCAGGGTAAGGATATGCGGCAGCGGGCAAACGAGGAGGCGCGCCATATCCTGGCTGAACACCACCCGCAGCCTTTCGATGATCGGACTGCCCTTGAGCTGGATCAAACAGCGCGCCGTTTGCAGCGCGCTATTCAAAAAGATACATAATCAAAACTGGCTTCAATTGCTGGAGGTTTCTACACCAACCTGCACCCACGAGCGCAGCGCCTCGCCGGCTTTCAGCCACAACGCCCCTCCGTTCTCCACCGCCTGCGCCAGGTTTCCTCGCCACACCCACGGCTCGATCCCCAAGCCGTATATCCCGGTGAGGGGCGGCAGGTCAGCGCCGCCGTAAGGCTGCCAGAAGGTGAGCCAGCGGTAAACCTGCTCGTCCCAGGTCAAGATAAAACGCAGTTTCAAGCGTGGATTGGTCACCGCCAGCCAGCCTCGTTCAAATCCCCCCAGGAAGGCATCATCATGACTGTGCGCCTCGGGCCCGGGCACTTTTTGCATGTCAATCCACACTCCTTCCTGGCGGCCGCGCGCCAGAGGCCAGCGTTCATCCTGACCAGGCGCCAGCCTGGCAGTGGCTGGCTCAAACAGCTCCGGCAGGGTAATGATCTGCTGCGCCGGTGTTTCAATCTGGCATCCATTCTCCAGAAAATCGCCGCCCAACACCAGGTGTTGTCCCCATACAAATGGCAGCTCCTCGTTCCCGGTGTTGGTCACCTGCCCTTCAATTTCCAGGATGCGCGAGCTGCGGCGCAGGCGCATCCATCGCTCCAGGCGGAACGGTGTGCGCCGGCAGCTCACCCTCAAATGCAGCAGGCTTTCATGGTCATCATCGCACAGCACCTGATACTCCCAGGGCAGGGTGCACACTTCACCGTGGAATGGCACTTCAAGGCACTGAACACTGGCGGCATCATTCGCATTCGGAAATAACTCCTGCCAACCACCCTCGTAATTTTCCAGAAAATCCTGGACCGGGGTTCGATCTGGAGGCTGCAGCCCGGCAGGGGTTGCCATTAAACACTGCACCCCGGCTGGCAGGTAGTGCAGTTCACAAATATCTGCTCCTTTTTCCGGCAGCACAACCGCCCGCAGGTACTCATTCTGGAGCACCAACGCCGCGTGACCGTTGACCTTTTCCTGGCTGATCATCCTGGCTTCTTCAGAAGGTAATGGTCAGTCCGCCATCCACGGTGATCACCTGCCCAGTCAGGTAGGTGGCATCTGGTCCAGCCAGGAAGAAGATCACTCCAGCAACCTCCTCTGGCCTCCCGGCGCGCTTCAAAGGCAGGTGATGGCCCTCAAGATAGTTCTTGCGGAACCATTCCCCATCCAGCTCATTCACCCCGTTCACCACGCTCATTTCTGTGCGGATAAACCCGGGTGCCACGGCGTTGACCAGGATGTTGCGCGGCGCCAGCTCCTGAGCCAGCCCCCGGCAGTACTGGTTGATTGCAGCTTTAGCCATGGCGTAACTGCTGGAACCGATTTCCGACCGCTCTCCATGGATTGAGGTCACATGGATCACTCGACCGCCATCAGGCATGAGCGGGACAGCCATGCGGGTCATATACACTGCACCGTTAATCATGGTGTCGAAGGAGCGCCGCCATTCAGCCAGGGGTGAGTTGATCGCATCCGCGGCAAAATAAGCCCCTGCAACGTTGGCTAATACATCCACATGCCCCCATCTTTCCTGGACTGCAGCCCCGATCTTTTCCACCGTTTCCCGGTCGCTGTAATCCCCAGGCACACATAGATGTATACCTGGAGGAAACTGGGCGGCCAATTCCTGCAGGTTATTTTCCCTGCGGGCTGTGATGCACACATCCCAACCCTCTTGGGCAAAGCGCAGCGCGGTAGCCTGTCCAATGCCAGACGAGGCTCCGGTGACCACAACTTTCTTGCTATTGCTCTCCACGGCTTTCCTCCTCATTCAAGTAGATGGCTGGTCAATACCTCACAGCCGTCTGAGGTGACCAGGACCACATCTTCCAGGCGTATACCGCCCACGCCCGGGACATAAATCCCGGGTTCCAGGGCAATCACCATTCCTGGCTCCAGGACCAGGGTATTGTAGGGTACAATGCGCGGCTCCTCATGGTATGCCGCGCCAATGCCATGCCCGGAGTGGTGCGGGTAAGGGTCATACCCTGATCTGCGGATACATTCTCGCAGTTGGTGGTCCAGGTCCGCGGCGACCATCCCTGGGCGCACGGCTTCAACCCCCCACAGCAGGGTATCCCGGACCACACGGTAAATCCGTCCCAGTTCCGCGCCAGGTTCCCCCACAAACCAGGTTGCGGCATTATCCCCCCAATACCCATCCAACCGCGGGACAACATCCACGATCAACGGGTCACCAGGCTGAAGGAGATATCCACCCGGCAGGCCGCCAATCTCAGCTGTGCGCAGTCCACCGACCAGGTCTGCCAGCACTGGCAGCCTCCCACCAGCTTCGCGCTCCATGCGCGACTTAATATTCGTCCACAGTTCAATTTCGCTGGATCCCACTCTGAGCCGCGCCCGCGCTTCCTCCTGGGCCAGGTCACACAGCTTCAACGCCTGGCGGATCTTTTCAATCTCATCGGTAAATTTGACTGCCCGCAGGCGGTCAAAGGTCCCATCCAGCGGGCGAAGGCTGGCTTCCGGGCAGGTCTCCTGCAGGACAAGCTGAAGTGAAGCGGGCAGGGTAGAAAATTCAACTCCTACCGCACCTCCTGCCGGGTTGGCTTGCAGCGCTTTCGCCAGCGCCTGCCCCTGGTGCACAGAACCCGCCAGGGGGGCTTCAATGGTATAGGACAGATAATCCAGCACAGGCAAACCGGCGGCGTTGGCAGCCACGCTCTCCATATCTGAGACAACGAGCGCTACTTCGCCATGTGCCCACCACAGCACAGCAGGACCACCCTCAAACGGGCTGGGACCAGTCTGGATGGGCGGGGCATAACCTGTCAACCAGGTGATGGTCGCCGGGTTAGATAATAAAGCTGCTTCTAAATTCTTTTTTTGAAGTGTTTGAGCCAAGAGATCAAGACGCGCAGGTTCCATAGCGTAACCTCCTGAGGCTGAGTAAAGGGGATATGTAAACGATTACCGGACGGGTTGATCATAGCATAAGTACATGGGAGTGTCAACTTGACCCACCATTCGCCTTCCTGTATTGACTTGCCTTTCGAGATATGGTATCTTTAATATGTAAACGTTATCATATTTGCCCTTCTTCCCGTTCTTTCCAGGAGGCTGATTTGACCAAACCCAATGTCCATGCTGTCCACCGGGATTGGGATCGCCCTTTTCCTGCTGTTGCTCGTACCGAAGGCATTTACCTGTATGATGAAAACGGCAAGAAATATATCGATGGCTCCGGCGGCTCTTCCGTGGTCACCTCGATTGGCCATGGCGTTTCCGAGATCGCTCAGGTGATGTTCGACCAGGCGCAAAAGTTCTCCTTCTACCCGGCGCATGCTTTCACCAATGAGCGTTTCCTTGACCTCTGTGACCTGGTGGTCAGTCTGGCCCCGGGCGGTCTAAAGGACAACAGCCGGGTATGGATTACCTGCACGGGAACAGACGCCACTGATGATGCTGTTCGCCTGGCCCGCCAGTATTGGGTGGAGTGCGACCGGCCATCCAAGTACATGGTGGTTGGACGCTGGCAGGGTTTTCACGGCAACAACCTGGCGGTTGCCGGTTTCTCAGGCATCACCTCGCGCCGCCGCATCTTCCAGCCCATGTTTGTCGAATCGCCTCATCTCCCCCCTGCTTTCTGCTACCGCTGCTCCCTGGAAAAGACCTACCCGGAATGCGGGTTGCTGTGCGCGCGCATGCTGGAGACCATCATCCGCCAGCACGGCGCCGATAACATCGCCGCCTTCATCGCTGAGCCAGTCGTTGGTGCAGCCTTGGGCTGCGCTCCTGCACCTGATGGCTATTTCCAGGTCATCCGCCAAATTTGCGACCGATACGAAATCCTGTTCATCGATGACGAAGTCATGACGGGTTGGGGACGCACCGGCGCTGCCTGGGGCATTGACCATTGGGGCGTTACCCCGGATATCATTGCCACCGCCAAAGGCATGACCGCAGGCTACACCCCACTGTCTGCTGTGATCGCCCGGGATGACATCTGGGGAGCCCTGGAGCGCAACCACTCCCCCTTCAAAGCCGGACATACGCTCAACGCCAATGTCGTCTCCTGCGCAGGCGCCATTGCCGTGATCAATTATTCCCTTGACCACCGGCTTAGCTTGAACAGCCGGATGCGAGGTGAACAGGCGCTGGCAGGCTTACGGGAAATGATGAATCGCCATCCGATCCTCGGAGATGTGCGCGGCAAGGGGCTGATGTTTGGTTTTGAATTCGTCCAGGACCGCCAGACTAAAGAGACTTTCCCGCCCAGGTTGGGGGTGAGCAGCCGCTTTGAACAGTTTGCGTTGCGGCGCGGATTGGTCACTTACCCGTGCACCGGAACAGTAGATGGGGTTTTAGGCGATATGACCCTAATGGCCCCACCATTGACCATCTCATCCCAAGAAATGGATGAGCTGCTGGCCATCCTGGACGCTGCTCTCTCAGATCTGGAGCTCAACCTGGAGATTTCTGCCTGATGACCAGTCACAATATGCGGCTCTCCCTGGCTGTCCAGACCCCCGAGAGTCCATCTCCTGTACCGGTAGCCCTGCTGAGCGGCAGTTTTCCCCAAAAAGTAGAAAAAGCCCGCCAGATAGGCGCACAAGGGATCGAGCTGATGCCATTTGATCCACAAGCATTGGATGTCGCTGAAATTCGCCGCCTTGTGGAGTCCGCCCAGCTTCAGGTGTCTGCAATTGGCAGCGGCGCCGTTCCCTTCCTGGGGGGGCTGACTCTGCTGAACAGCGACCCGGAAAAAGCCCGGCTTGCCCGCCAGCGCCTGAAAGAGCTGGTCCAGTTTGCACACCTGGTGGGCGCCCCTTTGGTGACCATTGGCAGCTTTCGCGGCCGCCTGGCCGGGGCAGGCATCCAGGGTGAGGCGCAGCTGGCGGCTATTCTCGGCGAAGCAGCAGATCATGCCCAGGAGCTGCAGGTTCGTCTCGCATTGGAGCCACTGAATCATTATGAGACAGACATTGTGCAAAACGCCGGGCAGGGGTTGGATTTTATCCAACGCGTGGGGCATCCCTGCCTGGGTTTGCTGCTCGACACCTACCATGTCAATATTGAAGAATGCTCATGGACTGTGCCCTTCAAGCAGGCGCAGCAGGCTGGCTGCCTGTTCCATATCCACCTGAGCGACAACAACCGCCTTGCCCCCGGCTTTGGTTTGATCGATTTTAGCTGCATTGTTCAGGCTTTGTATGAGAATGGCTACCAGGGCTTTCTCTCTGCTGAGCTGTTTCCCCAGCCCGATGCGGACACGGCTGCCCGCCAGACAATCCGGCATATGCAAGCGCTCCTGGAGAACCTGCCATGCAATTGAGCTGTCTGCCAGTTTCTTTCTTTTCTGACATCATCGAGGGGCGCATGACCATTGCCCAATGGGCAAAAATGTGCGCCGGTATGAGCCTGGATGCGCTCGACTTAAGCATCCTGTTCTTATCCGATCGTTCCCTGCAAGCAGCGGTGCATACTCGAAAGCAGGTGGAAAGTGCTGGGATGCGGGTGGCCATGCTGACCACCTACCCGGATTTCACCCACCCTGACGCTGCTCAACGCCAACGGGAGCTTGAGTTGGAACAACATGCCGTAGCGTTGGCGGCTGAGTTAGGCGCCAGCCTGGTGCGGGTCACCGCTGGCCAGGCCCATCCTGAGACGTCCCGCCGCAACGGAATTGCCTGGGCAGTCGAGGGCCTGGCTCGCCTGGTAGAGACCACCAGCCATACCGGCGTCCGGCTGGTTTATGAGAACCACTCCAAGCCAGGCGCCTGGACCTTCACCGATTTCTCCCAGCCACCCGACATCTTCCTGGAAATTTTTCATCAAACTGCCTCATCCAACCTGGGGATTAATTTTGACCTGGGTAACGCCACCGCCTTTGCCCAGGACCCGGTTGAACTGCTGCAGCAGGTGATCCATCGCGTGGTCAGCATCCACGCCTCGGATACTTCAGCCCGCGGCAGGCTACAGCATGTCCTTCTGGGAACTGGCGCAACCCCGTATCCTGAGCTGTTTGCCTGTTTACGGAGGCACGGATGGGATGGCTGGATTTGCATCGAAGAGGCCTCATACCAGGGGCAGCCGGGTGTACAGGCAGCCGTGAACTATGTGCGCCGGGCATGGGAGGAGGCATCCAATGCCTGATACAGACTTCCAGGCTCAGAACACGCGACTGGACCTGCGCCAGGCACTTTGCAAGCGCATCGCTGCTGAGCGCGTCCGGCGGGAGAGCGCCACCCAGGAGAGTCTTTTCTCTTCTCTGATCCACGGAAACATCCAGGCTGCCGTGGAAGACCTGGTATTCTTCACCCCTCCCGATCGGTTTCCTGCTGCTGTGACCTCCCTCGAGCAGCGCATCCAGGAGCAGTTTCATCGTTCCAGCCAATCTGAACAGGAATACTTCCTGGATTTCATGTTCCAATTGGTGATCAGCCTGCGCAGCCTGCTGCCGCGCTGGACTCTACAGGATACTCGGCGTTTCCCCGCCCAGGTTCTCACAGACACACAGTTAGAGTTAGCAGGGAAAGATGCCCTGGAATTGATGGTGCTCCTGGCCCATCGCGCTCCTGCTGCAGCGGACCGGCTTTTGGCGCGCTACCAGGAGGAGACCACAGCCCGTTACCGGGCTGAACAATCGATGGATCCTGAGCAAGATGCCAGGCGTCTGGTTGGCAGCTCCCTGGCAGAGAATATCAGCAGCCTGGATGCCGAGATACAAAACAGCCACCTGCGCCTCCTGTCGGAAATGCGGTTTGATGGGAAAACCCTTACCGAGCTGAGTAACGATTACGCTGCTTATTTACAGCACACACTGTACCTGGGCGCATCTTTTGCCACCACCAACCCCCCGCTGGTCAACCTGGCCTGGGCAGCCAACCCCCGTCACTGGAACCGGGTCGCCGATGCGTTGATCCAACAGCATACACAAGCCAGCCTGGACGACCTGGCAAAATGGATGACCCTGGAGGTTGTCCTTTCGCAGATGCTTTTGCTTAGGCCGGTGTTCCTGGTAAGTGCTGGGCTGATGGGCTGTGTGTGTCTGCAGGTAGCACCCACTGAACACTCAAACTCTCAGCGCATGGTGAATGATGCCCTTTTCTTTTTTGATGAATTGACCAGTCGTCTGGAAGGCGGGGTTCCAAACGTCGTGTTTAAACTTCCAGGGACGCAGGCAGGCCTTGAAGCTTGCCGCCAGCTAACCAGCCAGGGGATCGGAGTAGTAATCACCGTCGGGTTCAGCCTGTTCCAACATGAGCAGTTCCTGGATGCAATTCTGAAGGGAAATGACCTGTTCTCCTGCCTGGTGGTGATGAATGGGCGCCTGGCTTTCCCGGTGCGCGATGAGCTGCTGACCAAAAAACACCTGCTCGAGGCCGAAGGGATCAGCGAGATTCAAGTGCGTCAGGCCGCTGCCTGGGCCGGTGTCGCCGTTGCGCGCCGCCTGCAGCGTCTGGTTAAGGCAAGAGGCGCAGACCCTCAACGGGTAAAAATCCTAATCGCCTCGCTGCGGATCTACCAGGGTGAGGGTTATGAACAAATGGAGAGCGCCTTCCCGGATATTACTGGCGTGACCGGGGTCAGTCTGTTGAGCGTCTTTCCGAATATCCGCCGGCCGTTTGACCACCTCCCCCTGGTTGAGTTGGATCCAGCCAATATAGATCTTCCCCTGCCAGAACCCACTCTGCAGATCCTGGCCCACAGCGAAATGTTCCGCCAGGCATATTACTCCGCCGCCCCCGGCTTTGCTTCCGCAGACCAGCGCTTCCTTCCTGAACAGCCTCTTCACCTTGCCGACCAGGAAGCTGTGGTAGCCTGGCCTCCAGTGAACGCCACACTGAATGAGTTTATTAAGTCCTATCAGCTTACCCTGCAGCGCTTCCAGGAGCGCATTGACCTTCAAAAGAACAATTCCAACCCCACTCACCAATCGGAGGATTCCGTGACCGATTTCCAAACCGCACAGCATTTGCTAACCCAGTTTAAAGGTCCCAGCTACCTGTACGGCGAGCACGTGCTGCCACAGGTTGGGCAGATTGCCCGTTGTCTGGGGCGCCGGGCAGCCCTGATCGGTGATAATTTTCCCGGCTCACCGGCTTTCATCCAATCGGTCAAAGATTCCCTGGTCAAGGGAGGCATCGAGCTGGTAGGTGAGATCCCTGGGGCAGCGCCTAATGCCCCGCGTGAAGACCTGGCGCGCATCCAGGCAGCCCTGGACGATCTGCAACCAGAATTGGTGATCAGTTTTGGTGGTGGCTCGACCATTGATGCAGCCAAAGCTGCTATTGTCCTGCACAACCTGGGTGGCAGCATTGAGGACTACTTTGGCACCAACCTGGTGACCCAGGCTTTAACACGTTCGGCCAGGACTCTTCTACCCCACCTGGCGATACAGACCGCTGCTAGCTCAGCCGCGCACCTGACCAAGTACAGCAATATCACGGACATACATACAGGGCAAAAGAAACTGGTCGTCGACAACGCCATCGTCCCCGCCCGCCCGGTCTTTGATTACACCGTAACCTACAGCGCCCCACCGGGCCTGACCGCGGATGGCGCCCTGGACGGTATCGCCCACTGCCTGGAGGTGCTGTACAGCGCCGTCGGCAAGCCGGAGTACAACCAGGTTGAGCCAGTTGCCCTGGAGGGGATACGACTGGTCGTTGAATATCTGCCGGTGGTTCTCAAGGAACCCAAAAACCCTCTGGCTCGACGAGCCCTGGCTATGGCCACCGATCTGGGTGGGTACTGCATCATGCTGGGAGGCACAAATGGGGCCCACCTCACCAGCTTCTCCCTGGTCGATATCCTCAGCCACGGCAGGGCAACCTCAATGCTCAACCCCTATTACACCGTGTTCTTTGCCCCAGCTGTGGAAGATGCTCTGCGTAAGGTCGGCCAGGTTTTTCGCCAGGCTGGTTATACCCAGGCCACCATCGATCTCTTGCATGGCAGGGAGTTGGGGTTGGCCGTCGCCGAGGCGATGATCGCTTTTGAGGCTGCCGCCGGCCTTCCCACCTGCCTGGAACAGGTTCCCGGCTTCAGCGAAGAACACATCACCCGCGCCCTGGCAGCTGCCAAGAACCCCCAGCTCAAGATGAAGCTGGAGAACATGCCAGTACCCTTGACTGCTGAAACGGTCGACGAGTATATGGGACCGGTGCTGTACGCTGCCCGCAGTGGGGACCTGTCGCTCATCAAGAACGTCTCCTGAAAGTAAAGGGACCCTGTGCATATCAAGCTTGCCTATGGTCGGTCTGGCCTGGAAATCGATCTGCCTGATTCCTGGGATATAACCATGATCGAGCCGCAGTACATTCCTGGCCTGCCTGATCCCCGCGGGGCACTGCGCCAGGCGCTGCAGCAGCCGTTTGCTTCCCCGCCGCTGGCTGAGCTGGTGCACCCGGGTGAAAAGGTGGGCATCATCTTCAGTGACATCACCCGCCCCACACCGCATCATCAAATTCTGCCAGCCGTGCTGGCTGAATTATCCCACCTCCCGGCCCAGGATATTACCCTGTTTAATGCCCTGGGCACTCACCGTCCCAATACACCAGCGGAGCTGGTGGAGATGCTTGGGGATGACCTGATCCAGAACTACCCGGTCATCCAGAATAATGCCTTCGACCCGGCGACCCAGGTCAGCCTGGGGATGAGCAGCTTTGGCCACGAAATCTGGCTCAACCGCCAGGTCATGGAATGCGATCTCAAAGTACTCACCGGCTTTATCGAGCCGCATTTCTTTGCCGGCTTTTCCGGCAATGGCAAGGCGCTGATGCCGGGAATGGCAGGCCAGCGCACCGTGCTTGGCAATCATGACGCCGGGATGATTGGCAATCCGCAGGCCACCTGGGGCGTCACCCAGGGTAACCCCATCTGGGAGGAAGTGAACGAGGTGGGCAAGAAAGCTGGGCGAACTTTCCTGGTCAACGTCACCCTCAACAAGCATAAACAGATCACTGGCGTCTTTGCTGGAGACCTGACCCAGGCACACGCCGCGGGCTGCGAATTTGTCCGTCGCACAGCCATGGTTGGGGTGGACAGACCGTTTGATATCGTTCTAACCACCAATTCCGGCTACCCGCTGGATTTGAATCTCTACCAGTCCGTGAAGGGCATGAGCGCTGCCGCCCAGGTTGTGCGCCCAGGTGGAGCGATTGTCATCGCCGCGGACTGCTGGGACGGCATCCCGGAGCACGGCCTGTACAGGCAGATGCTGAGCGAAACCGGCAGCCCGCGGGCGCTGCTGGAGCGTATCCAGGCGCCGGGTTTCCTGATGCAGGACCAATGGCAGGCGCAAATTCAAGCCCAGATCCAGCTCACAGCTGAGGTCTATGTCCACAGCGGCAATCTCAGCGATGCACAGATTCGCCAGGCACTGCTGCTGCCGGCGCCAGACCTGGTGAATACCCTCCATTCCCTGGTGGAAACATACGGCCCCCATGCGCGCCTGTGCGTCCTCCCTGAGGGACCGCAAACCATCCCCTATCTTCGCTGACGTATCAAGACCTGTGCAGGGAACCTATGGCCCCAAAAATCGCTTTCATCCACACTATGCCCGCCCTGACGACCACCTTCAGCCAGCTTTGCCAGCAGATCCTCCCACCGCAAGTGGAGCTGCTGCATATCGCCGATGAAATCCTGCTCAGGGTTGTGCTGGCGCAAGGCGGGCTTTCACCATTCATCTTCCGCCGGGTCGCGCAGCATGTCATCGCCGCCGAGGAAGCCGGTGCGACCCTGGTTCA
>CAIQIV010000640.1 GCA_903871905.1 uncultured Chloroflexota bacterium
CAGCGTCCAGGCCAGGTCAAAGCGCGGGTCCGAGACGCCGAAGCTGGACCAGTCGATTACCACCAGCCTGCCATCCGGCTGAACCAGGATGTTATTGGGGTGGAAGTCGTAGTGGATCGGCGCTGGATGCTGGCAGGCCATGCGCTGGCGGCGGGTTTCCAGCCAGTCCAGCACTGCGGAAAAGCCGGCGCTGGAAAAACGCTGCTGGTACTGGCGGGCCTGGGTCAACTGCTGGTCCAGGAAAGTATAGGGCTGGTGGTATTGGGGCTGATCGGGGTCGTCCACAAACTGGCGCCAGTCCAGGCGGTGCAGGCGGACAAACAGGGCGCAGAACTGCTCGAACCAGGCGCTCAGGCCGGCTTCGTCCGCAGCGCCCATCACCGCTCCCAGGGTTGGGCCGGGGATATACGCCATCAGGATGAACGGCCGGCCCAGGCGGGCGGGGTCGGTCTCCAGGCAGTCGACGCGCGGCACGGGGTAGCCAGCGCGGCCCAGGCGCTGCAGGCTGGCAAACTCGTTGGCCGCCTTGCGGCTGGCGCTGCCGCCGGTGTACAGGCGCAGCGCCAGCGGGGTACGGGTGCGCTCATCCGCCGGGCCGTGTTCGAGGTTGAAGGTGTAGATCTCGCTTTCCCAGCCGGTGGTGATGACGTTGAGTTCGTGAAGTACGACCGGGGCCGGGCTGGCATAGCAGGACTGCAAGCAGGTCTGGAGCGAGGCGAGGAAGGTTGGGTCCATCGGTGAGGCCATTGTAACCGGATGCAAGGAAAGCGTCTATGGGACAGGCAGGCTGAGGCGCGCCGATCATCATCCATGCTTGCGGCCCCAGTAAGCATCCAGGCCCAGGCAGAGCAGCCCGGCCAGGGCGAGCAAGGCGCCAAACGCCACCAGCCAATACCGGCTGGCCCAATACATACTGCAGCTTGCCAAGAAATGGGAAATTGCGATTACCTGCGGACCGAGCATCCAGAAAGCCAGCGGCTGTGACAGCCGGCGCGACTCACCCGGCCCCAGGTCCACCGGAACTCTTGGATTTGACTGGTAAAGTCCGGTGATCTGGCCGAGAAAGAGGTGATAAGTTATTGGCGCTGTCGTGGTATTCGTCAGGAATACAGTGACCCCCGGCGGGACATCACCCCCGGGCAGGATGGCGCACTCCACTGTAAGTGCCTGCGAATTGGGGTAGTAGCCGGGTATTTGTAGCTCGTCTGATCTACGCATGTTTCCTAATATCCGAACAAGCAGCGGCTGAAGGGACCCCAAAAAGGGCAAACCCAGGCCGATGATGAGCCCAACCACCAGCAGGCAAATCCCGGCCCGCGTCACCGGCTTCGCCGGGGATGCCAGCCACCACAGGACCCCGCTGAACACTGCGATCGCGCCGGGGGCTGCCCAGACGGGGAGAAACACGATGAACATAAAGGCAATTGCTCCCAATGCAGGGAGGATGTCCAGGAAATTACAGGGAATGGAAATGATCGCTATCACCGCGATCGCAATCATGATCTTTTTGCGCTTCTCTTCGCTCATTGGTTTTTCCTCCCAGTTCAAAACCACTGCTTCGCATCATGTTCCAGCCCACTAGCAGCCTGTCGGAGAAAAGGTACTTTGGTAACAGAAGCAGCCCAACAGAGCCGAATAAGGCCGCTGATTGTGAGGCAACAGGTGTAAACGAGCAAGTTTCAAGGACGAACATATAATATTTGGCCGAGAGCAGACGCTCTAAATCAGCCCTTGGTTCAGACAGGCTCAGGTCTCCGGGTTCGATACCAGCCCACCCCCAGGCAGAGCAGCCCAGCCAGGGTGAGCAGAGCGCCGAGCGCCATCAACCCCTGACGGCTGCCATATAACATGCTGCAGGCGGCTATAAGCGACAGTGAGGAGCGAGAATTGGATGCTTCTACATATGCTAGTGACCCCAACGTATCAGAGCGTAAAGGCCACACCAGACGCCGGGTCTCACCAGGGGCCAACGTAACAGATATCCATTCTGTTGACGACAACTTCGGTAAATAGAAAGGCACCAGGCCTATCTCCGAGGTCGCTGGCGGAACGGTGGGATTCCCAACGGTCACGGTGACTCCCGGGGGGATGCTGCCAAACGGCAGGAAAGTACACTCCAGACTCAGGAGTTGATCATCCACGACAGGTCGAAATCTTTCAGTGGACTGAGATAGTGTAATCATCTGAGCTAAGCCCGTCTGGAATTTTCCAAAGCCAGGCAGTAAAAATCCGAAAATTTGACCAGCCAGCAGCAGGCACAACCCAAGTTTTTGAGCCAGCGCCAGACTTCGCCGGGACAACCACCACCACTGAAAGATCAGCACACACGCTATCAGCACCGGAAGCGCCCAGATCGGGGGGAACAGAATAAAGACCAGGAACAGACCGACTGATATCCCGGCAACTACCAACAAATTCGCACCAAATGAAAACAAAAACCTGACAATTGAAGGCAAAAATAATCCAATGAGCATGAGCAGCACCAGAAGCAGGGAGCCGAGCCCGATCATCAATGGCATCGCCACTTTTAGGGGGCCGCCTGGTAAGCCTCTGATTTGGTCCGAATGGGACTCTTCAGAATCGACCACCGGCTTTACAAATAACAATCCAGGGATCTGGCGAACATAGGGGGTCAGGAACGAAAATTTATCCCGTGGGAGGTATCGGGCTGCCACGATCAGCAGCGCAGCAACCAGGCTGGCCCATGGCAGCGGGATTTGTGCGACCACATCGCGAGCCGCTTCCATAGCCAGCCAGGATAACCGGGGGCGGGTTATAGACAAGATGCGCAGCAGCAAGGAAAATTCGCCGGGCAGCATGATTGCTATCAGGCACAGGCACAAGGCCAGACTCGAAAGGGCAATGATCGCCATCTGGCGGAAAGCAGCTTTTATTGGCTTCTCCTCCCAGTCCAAAACCACTCATTCGCCTCATGTTCCGACCTTAATTTTCTCAAGGCGAAATGTATTGATAGCATAGCACAAAATTGGCCCCAAAAAGATTAGACTGTGCGACTGTAGCAGTTCTCAGTTTGACTTCGCAGCAACAGGTGCCAGGCACCTGGCAGGTGCCTGGCACCTGCCATTCCGAGAATTGCTGGTGCGGCTGGCGCGGAGCAGAGGGCAGAGATGCGAGGTGTTATAATTTCTATAGCAGGACACTGATTGCAATATCCGGAGGTTTGAGGAGTTCAACCATGCGAAAAATCATTGTGCTCGAACATATCTCGCTGGATGGCGTTATCCAGGCCCCGGGCGGGCCGGACGAAGACCCTAGCGGCGGGTTTGCGTATGGCGGGTGGATTGCGTCCTTTTCCGATGCGGTGCTTGGTACGGCGCTGAGAAGCCGGATGAACCTGCCGTTCGACCTGTTGTTAGGGCGCAAAACCTTTGAAATTTGGGAGCCGTACTGGCCGCAGCATGCCGAGGCATGGCCGGGCGCTAACGCGGCGACCAAGTATGTCGCCTCGAATACCCGCTCGTCCGGCGATTGGCATCCGTCCGTGTTTTTGAACGGAGATGTTGCAGAAAAAGTCGCCAGGATCAAGCAGCAGCCCGGGCCGGATTTGAACGTTTGGGGAAGCGGTGAGCTGCTTCAGACGCTGATCAAACATGACCTGGTGGATGCGTTCTGGCTGATGATCTATCCGGTGACGCTGGGGGCCGGCAAGC
>CAIQIV010000641.1 GCA_903871905.1 uncultured Chloroflexota bacterium
CAGCGTGATCGATATCGCCGCCATCGGCCTCTCGGTGCACGGCGAGGCGGTCACCCCGGTGGACCGGCGCGGCCGCGCCTTGCGCCCGACCATCCTGGGCATGGACACGCGCACCGGGGCCCAGAATGACTGGCTGCGGGAGCGCTTTGGCGGTGAAAACCTGTTCCAGCGCACCGGCATGCCCATCCATACCATCAACACCCTGCCCAAGCTGCTGTGGATCAAGGAAAACGAGCCCGAGACCTGGAAGGCGGCCGAGAAGTTCCTGCTGGTTGAGGACTTCCTGGTGCAGAAGATGACCGGCGAAGCGGTGGTCAGCCAATGCCTGGCGTCGCGCACGCAGCTGTACGCGCTGCAGCAGGGCGCCTGGGACGCCGGGGTGCTGGAGGCGCTGGAGCTGGCCCCGGAGCGCCTGGGCCGGGTGCAGCCCTCCGGGCAGGCGGCCGGGGTGCTTTCGCCGCAGCTGTGCGCCCGCTTTGGGCTGAGCCGCCCGCCGCTGGTGGTCAGCGGGGGGCACGACCAGGCCTGCGGGGCGCTGGGCGTCGGCCTGGTTTCGCCGGGCCTGGCGATGGTCTCCACCGGGACGGCCGAGGTGGTCGAGGTGGCCCTGGCCTCGCCGGTGGTCAGCCGGGAGCTGTACGAGGGCAATATCTCGGTCTACCATCACGTGGTCCCCGGCCTGTTCCTGTCGATGACCCTCAACCACAGCGGCGGCATGTCGCTGCGCTGGTTCCGCGACGGCTTTTGCGAGCCGCAGGTGCAGCAGGCGGCGCAGAGCGGGGCGGATGCCTACGACCTGCTGCTGGCGGAGGCCCCGTCCGGGCCGAGCGGGCTGCTCGTCCTGCCGCACTTTTCCGGCAGCGGCACCCCGACTTTTGATACGGAGTCAAAGGCCGCCATCCTGGGCCTGACCTTTGCCACCCGCCGCGCCGACCTGGCCAAGGCGATCCTGGAGGGCCTGACCTACGAGCTGCGCACCAACCTGGACCTGCTGCAGGCCGGCGGGGTGCAGATTGATGTGCTGCGCGCCATCGGCGGCGGGGCCAGGTCGCCCCTGTGGCTGCAGCTCAAGGCGGACGTCACCGGCATCCCGGTGGCGACGCCGCGCATCACCGAGGCCGCCGGCTTTGGCGCGGCGCTGCTGGCGGGCGCCGGGGCGGGCCTGTTCCCCTCGGCTGCTGCGGCGGCGCAGCGCTTCCTGCTGCTCACCGGCGACTACCGCCCGGACCCGGCCCGCCATGCGGCCTACACCCGGCAGTATGAGCTCTACCGGCAGGTTTACCCGGCGGTGGCGCCGATTTCACACCAACTATAGCAAGGGCGGGTCATAGACCTGCAGGAAGGGCGGGTCATAGACCCGCCCCTACGGAGATATGCGATGCAAACTACCTTTCACCTTGTTCCTGAACAGTTCTCGGCCAAAGAGGCCCCGCTGGTCGATGCCGGCGAGCTGAGCGCCAGCGCCTTCCGCTTTCCCAGCGGCGTGTGCGCCCTGCGCCTGAAGAATTCCCTGGGCGAGCTGGTGATGCTGCCCTTCCAGGGCCAGCAGATCTGGGATGCCGTGATGCGCGGGCGGCGCATCACCATGAAGTCGATGTTTGACCAGCCCTATCCCACCACCGACTTTCTCTCCAACCACGGCGGCTTCCTGCTGCACTGCGGGGCGACGGTGATGGGCGCGCCCGGCCCTGGGGATACCCATCCCCTGCACGGCGAGCTGCACAACGCCCCGTACCAGTCGGCGGCGCTGGTCCTTGGCACGGATGAAAAGGGCGACTACATCGGCCTGACCGGTACCTACCGCCACATCCTGGCCTTTAATTACAACTACACCGCCACCCCGCTGCTCAAGCTGTATGCCGGGTCGTCGGTGTTCAGCGTCTCCATGACCATTCACAACCTGAAGGGCAGCCCCATGCCGCTGATGTACCTGGAGCACGTCAACTTCTGCCCGGTCGACGGGGGGCGGCTGGTGCAGAGCGTGGTGTGCGACACGCAGAACATGAAGGTGCGCGCCTACATCCCGCCCTTCATGGATGTGTCGCCGGGCTACCGCGAGCTGGTGCAGGAGCTGCAGGTTCACCCCGAGAAACACCTGGTGTTTGACCCGGGGCTGGACTACGATCCGGAGATGGTGCTGTTCCTGACCTACCGCGCCGACCAGGCCGGCTGGGCGCACACGCTGCAGGTGCACCCGGATGGCAGCGCCGACGTGGCGCGCCACCGCCCGAGCCAGATGGACCACGGCGTGCGCTGGATCTGCCGCACCCCAGACCAGGACGCCCTGGGCATCGAGCCCTGCACGGCGGAGGTGGAAGGGCTGCAGGCAGAGACAAAGAAGGGCAACGTGCGCTCGCTGCCCGGCGGCGCTTCCTTCACCTGCGATCTGGAGATCGGCGTGCTGCAGCCCGATGAAGCCCGGCGTGAGGAGCAGTTAGTCCAGCAGGTGCTGGGGCAGGCGTGATGTGTTCAATCTGTGTGGAGGGATGCGGCGCCCGCTCCACGCTTGTTGTAATTTGTCATTGACATATGTCAAAAAGGTGCTACAATGATCATGACATCCATATCCGGCGCCTTGATAGCCCTGGTTTCATAAGGAGGTGAACTCGCTGCACGATACTGACCTCGGTTTTGCCCATTTGTTGAACACTGTTTCTAGAATCCCATTTTTTTGTTTCCTCTGTGAAAGGAGAAGAAGATCATGAAAAAAGCGTTCGTGTTTGTGTCAATCCTGGTAGTCCTGTCCATGGTGCTGTCTGGCTGCGCCCAGCC
This sequence comes from uncultured Chloroflexota bacterium, assembly GCA_903871905.1. Lineage (GTDB taxonomy): Bacteria > Chloroflexota > Anaerolineae > Anaerolineales > UBA4823 > CAIQIV01. Next base: position 2,773 of record CAIQIV010000641.1, read on the forward strand.
CACCCCCCAGGTGATTGAGAAGACCGTGCAGGTCGAAGTGGTCAAGACCGTCGAAGTTCCAAAAGAGGTCGAGGTTGTCAAGACCGTTGAGGTGCAGAAAGAGGTCGAGGTCATCAAGACCGTGGAAGTTGAGAAGCAGGGCGCAGTCCAGCTGGGCTACGGCGCTCCTGAACTGTCCGGCGGCCAGGGCGTGATCATGGGCGGTATGCTCAAGGGCGCGCAGGGCAAGGGCTGGGGTGTGACCCCCACCAACGCCAACTTCGATGCAGCCACCCAGGCCAACCAGATTGACTACTTCATCTCGCTGGGTGTCAATGCCATCACGGTCGTCCCTGTGGACAGCCAGGCGATCTGCGCCTCCGTCAAGAAGGCCAAGGATGCCGGGATTGCATTCTTCACCATCGACCGCGCCCCCATCGGCTGCGAGATCGACATGACCGTGCAGTCTGACAACTACATGGCTGGCAAGCAGTCGGCTGAAGCCTTGGTCAAGATGCTGACCGAGAAGTACGGCGAGCCGAAGGGCACCGTGCTTGAACTGCAGGGCGACCTGGGCCAGAACGTTGCGCAGCTGCGCGGCGGCGGCTTCAATGACGAAATGAAGAAGTACCCCAACATCAAAATCATTTCCAAGCCCACCGAGTGGAAGGCTGAGAAATTCTCGCAGGCCACCCTGGACGTGGTTGCGGCTGAGGCCGTGGATGGCATCTACATGCACTCCG
>CAIQIV010000642.1 GCA_903871905.1 uncultured Chloroflexota bacterium
GATATCAGCGAGCGCAAGAAGGTGGAAGAAGCGCTGCGCAAATCGGAGGAAAGGTTTTCGGCAGCTTTCCATATTTCGCCGGATGCGATCAACATCAACCGCCTCAAAGATGGATTATACCTGGACGTCAACGAGGGCTTTTGCGCCCTGACCGACTATAGGCCGGAAGAGGTTCTTGGAAAAACTTCACTGGAGATCAATATCTGGACCGACCAGCATGACCGGGAAATCCTGGTCAAAGGGCTGAGAGAAAAGGGAGAAGTCAATAACCTGGAAGCGCCCTTCCGGTGCAAATACGGCAATATCAAAACCTGCCTGATGTCGGCCCGGATCATTGAAATTAACCAGGAGAAGTGCATCTTATCGATCACCCGGGATATCACCGAGCGCAAAAAGGTGGAAGAAGCGCTGCGGGCGAGCGAGGAGCGCTATCACCTGATCGATGAAGCCAGCCAGGACTTAATTTACAGCTATGACCGGCAGGGGCGCTTTACCCACGCCAATTCGAGCCTGTGCCGGCTGCTTGGGCTGCCGCTGGAGCAGATCGTTGGAAAAACGCACTCCGAGCTGGGTTTTCCGCCGGAGCAGTGCGAGGAATGGGACCGGCTGCACCGGCAGGTGTATGATCGCAACGCGACCGTGATCGCCGAAACGGTCACTCCGGTCCAGGGCGGGGAGCCGCAATATTATGAGGTGATCCTGAATCCCATCCACGACAAAACCGGGGCGATCACCGGCATCGCCGGGATGACGCGGGATATCAATGCCCGCAAGCAGGCTGAAAAACAGATGCAGGAACAGCTGGAGGAGCTGAGCCGCTGGTATGACGCCACCCTGGGGCGGGAAGACCGCATCCTGGATCTGAAAAAAGAAGTAAACCAGCTGCTGGCTGAAACCGGGAAACCGCCCCGCTATACCAGCGTGGTGGATGAAGAGCAGGAATAACTGGACTGATATTCTGATTCTGGAAGGAGACGCCATGCATATTAAAACGTCGGACCAGGAAGTGCTTCAACTCGGGATTGGGGATTACTCGTGCAACTGGGGCCTGCACATGTGCGGACTGTATGAATCGGACCAGGAGCGGGATGAGATCATTTTTGGTTACCTGCGCCAGGGGTACCTGGAAGGGGATCTGCAGCTCTACTGCCCGGTTGAACGCAGCCAGGAAGAATTTTACCGGGATTTCGGGGCATATTGCCCGGAATGCTGCTCTCACCTGCACGATCCAGCCCATTTCAACCTGCTCTCCGCCAGGGACCTGTATTACCCGGAGGGCGTGTTCGACCCCAGGCACATGGATCGGGCGTTAAACGATTATTATCAAGGCTCACAGGCTGGCGGCAGGCGCAATATTCGCGCCACGGCGGAAATGGTCTGGGCGCTGGAGGCGATCCCGGGCGTCGAGCACCTCATGGCGTATGAAGCCCGGCTCAATTATTTCATCCCGGGCAAGCCCTGGATCAGTATCTGCATGTATAATATTAACAAGGTTTCAGGAGCGATGGTCGTGAATGTCCTGCAGACCCACCCGTTTACGATCAACGGCGGCGTGATCACGCAAAACCCGTTCTACGTGCACCCAGATCAATGGCTGGCAGAACATGCGCCGCAGTTCTTATAGACCGCAGTATCATTGATGAATAACCCTGCTTTTGATCTATTTTTACTGGCGGCTAATCTTGCCCAA
>CAIQIV010000643.1 GCA_903871905.1 uncultured Chloroflexota bacterium
ACAGACAACTATGCTGCTCAATCTGACATGGATGTTTTACTAAAAACTCTCCTGCAAATAGAACATGCATTAGCTCAATAAGAAAAACGGGCGGCCGCTGGGCCGCCCGTTTGTTATCCAGTTCCGAAATCTGGCTGCTAATACCGCAGGAGCCCGCCAATATGGCCGAACTCATTAACCGCCTGGTCAACACGCAGCACTTCGACGTCTCCACCCTCCTTCATCACTTTCCGCACTGCATATTCCACAGCATCTGTAATTTTCTCGCTCTTACCGCCGCAGAAAGAACATGTATCGAAGGGGGCAGCAGATAAATAACCACATCCAGTACAGCGGAACCCCTGCTCTCGATAACCATCCCGATAAATCAGGGTCAGCAGCCGACCATCATGCACTGCTTTTAGCGTATTCTCCAGGCCGACCACCCCACCTTTATTTTTAGCCGCCCCGGTCACCACCGCCGAGACTAACTGCGCTTCACGCCGCTCCTCGACTTCCATCCCCACCTGCAGCGCCTTCTCAAGCACCTCGCTGTGCGTCGCCACCATGCTGATCGGGAACGAACCCACTACCAGGCTCTGCCAGGCTTTAGGGAGCTGACTGCGAAACAGGGCTACATTATCCTCAGTGCCTCCGATCAGCACCCGGCGCACATTATTCTCTGCAAAGAACCGGGTGGAAAATTCAACCGCATCTTTGATATTGCGGTCTGTCACCTCCTCCACATAATCCGTCTGCCCGGCCGTTCCTCCTCGCCGTCCAGGCGCTTGCGATCCGCCTCCCCGCTTGGTATGCCTGACGCTTTCTCCCATCAATCCCTCCTGTTCGCGAAGCTCACCCAAGTGAAAGGAGAACAAGCGCGCCCCCTGCTTATCAACCAACACCACTCCATAACCCCCATAAGAATCAAGCAAATCAGCCAGGGGCTTAACAAAAGGCCGGTCGTTCACCCTCACCCGGCTGCGCACCGGCACAGCCAGAGGATAAGTGCGCAGAAAATTCTGCGCCGCGCAGGAAAAAACCGCCACGCTGCGCCCCGACCAACTGTGCTCGTGGTCAAAATACCGCATCACCGCCGCCACATCCTCCAGCAGGTCAATATCCTTGAGCATACTGCGCAGCCGAAGTTTGTAAACGTCCGCATTCCCTTCTGTTGGGTCCATATTGAGGTAAATACTGACCACCGGCTTGTCGGGTTGGTAATCGAGCAGTTCTTGCAGATCGGCTTCTGATATCATCTGGAACCTCCACTTGAACAATAAGTTGATATGTCAAGAGATGGCCCGGCGGGCCATCCACCAGCCAGGATTACCGGGCATCGGCAATCTGGCGAAACAGTTCGCGCTGTTTGGGGTTCAGATCGCGCGGAATCTTAATCTTGGCACGCACCAGGAGATCTCCCCTGGTATCCGGGCTTTTCAAATGCGGCATACCCTTCCCCGATAACCGGAACGTTTGTCCAGGTTGTGTGCCAGCTGGAACCGTGAGCACAACATTTCCAGCCAGGGTCTGGACGACAACTTCACCTCCCAGGACCGCAGTATACAGATCCACCGGCACCTCGGTATAGAGATCAACCCCCTTTACTTCGAAGCGCGGATCGTCGACGACATTCACCACCAGGATCAGGTCGCCTTTCTGCTGCTGAGGCCCACCTGTTACCGCATCTGCCACCCTGACTTTTGTACCGGTCCGCGCCCCCGGCGGGATCTTCACTTCCAACCGCCGCCCATCAATATCCAACTTGCGGCTGGTCCCATTATATGCTTCGGCCAGGGATATCTCGACCGGCTGCTGAAATGATGGCTTGGCAGACTGCCGGCGGAACGGATCGCCTCGCGAGGTTGCACCCTGCGTCCCCGGCACACCGCCAAAAATGCGAGCAAAAAATTCTGAAAAACCTCCCCCCAGGATATCCTCCAGGTTCCCTACATCCACCCGCGTCCCGCCCCCTTGGGCTGGCTGGGTGAACCATTCTTCCCAGGGGAAATTCCCCGGCGCCCCGCCGCGCTGCTGGTATCGATCATATGACTCACCCAGACGGTCATAATGGGCGCGCTTTTCTGCATCGCTTAGCACCTGGTAAGCCTCGTTGATTTCTTTGAACTTCTCTTCTGCTTTCGGATCGCCAGGGTTTCGATCAGGGTGGTATTTCATTGCCAGCTTACGGTAGGCTTTTTTGATCTCTTCTTCCCCGGCTTTCCGATCAACACCCAGTATCTTGTAATAATCCTTATAATTCATTGCTTAATCCAACCATTCACCATCATTCGGTCTCATGTCAATCATTTCATCATTGCATCAAAGGTCGGCGGATCACCCACTCTTGATATTAAGATTGTATATGGGTCTGGCATATAGAGTCAAGCAGGTAGTGAATTTTTTATAGAATATTAACGATTTAAAAACAGCCTCCGCCTGGATGGTGAGGCATGCCAGGCGGAGGCTTACGCCAAAGGAGGAAACAGCGATGAATACCTCAGGTTGTTTTCCTGAACCCCATCCGCTGCAATAATTTATACCGCACAATGCATAATCCTGTGATGGTCAAATGTCATCGATTATTTCACACAAAGATCATGCGCCCCTGTGAATAAAGTCATCACACAGGTCCTGCAACGGACACTTGGGACAATCTGGCTTACGGGCATGACACACCTCACGCCCCAGGCGAATCAGGTTGAGGTGTGCTGTCGCGTAGGTATCCGCCGGCAGCAGTTGAGCCAGGTGCATATGTGTTTGCTCAACACTCATCGTCTGCGGCCGCAAGCCCAGCCTCCCACTTACCCGGTAGATATGCGTATCCACTGGAAAAGCCGGCCGGTCAAAACAAAACAACAGGACGATCGCCGCTGTTTTGGGTCCCACGCCCTTGAATGCAGTCAACCATGCTAATGCATCTTCAACAGGCCACTCTGCCAGGAAATCCAGGGTCAAAGAACCCCGCTGGCGGGTGATTTCGCTCAACACATCCTGGATACGAGGTCCTTTCTGGTTGGCCAGCCCGGCCGGGCGGATGGCGATAATCACTTCCTGAACGTCCGCATCCCGCACCTGCTCCCAGGTGGAGAATTTGCGGCGCAAGGCCTGGTAGGCACGGTCGCGATTAACATCATTCGTATTCTGCGAGAGAATGGTGCAAACCAGTTCATCCAGCGGTGGGAGCTTCTCTCTCCAGGCAGGGGCACCGTAGATATCCAACAGCCGGTTGTGAACCGTCAAAGCTTTCTCTGCCGGTTCCACAATTCTAGCTCCGGCTTAACGAGAAACATGGGCGGATCTCTCCCACGTGCAGCTTGCGGAAGTTGTACAACTGCAAGGACGGTCCAAAACCAGCCAAAGCCTCTTGCTCTTTTCCACTCAGCGCCCCCAATTCTCTCAGAACAGCTAGTGTAAAGGCCGAGCAGGCAGTTCCACGAGCATCCCCATCCATTATCTTTACCGCAATGCCAAGCGCTGGCGATCCAGGCCCCAACACGCCTGGCAAAATCCCTACTCCATGATACCCTTCTGCACCGCCCTTTGACACTACCTTTCCTGGGCATGTCTGCATGAGGGCAGTATCAAACCGCCCCGGTCCCCCCACCATTTCTGGGTTTTCTATCATTGAAGAGGCGATCAGCCTGCAAGCGGCCACGCGCGGCGCTGCAGCGGTTCCAGTCTCCACGGCAGCAGCCAGGCGGGCATAAGCCAGGGCAGCATTTCTCAGAGGAACAGCAAAATTTGGTGCCGAACAACCATCAATCCCGACTATCACCTGATCGATGGTCAAATCACACATCTCAGCAAAAGATTGGAGGATCTCTTTTTGAAGAGGATGCGAAAAGTCGATATACGGGAGCTGCCCGGCTTGCATCCCGGCATTCATCCGGATGTAGGCCAGCATCCCCGTGTGTTTTCCAGAACAGTTATGGCGGTTGGGTGTTGGTTGTTCATGTCGCTCAATCAACATCCTGGAGGTAGGCTCATGAATCGGATCATGCGTGCCGCACATTAGATCGCCTTCTGACACGCGAGTCTTTGCCTGGATCCCCTGCACCACCTTAACATGCTCATCTGTGCCAGAATGAGAGGAGCAGATTAAGGCAATTTCAGGCGAGGTGAGCTGGTAATGTTCCGCCCCTCCATGCTCCATAAAAGGCAGCGCCTGGAATGGTTTGGCTGAAGAACGCAGGAAAGTCACCACCCCTGGATCGCCATACCAGGCAAGAAGTTGCCCAGACACATCGACAATCGCAGCTGCTCCGCCATGGATCGATTCCACGATCCCCCCACGGGTCACTTCAAGCACGGGCTGGTAAAAAGTACGATCCATTTTCATTGCTCAATTTCCTCTGAGCGAGGCTGTTCTAACAGGGTGGTGGGATGGAAGCGCCGTGCAAAATATTGGAACAGTCCACTTCGCAAGCGCTGCGAGTATGCATCAAACCGTTCTGGGGAAAAATCATAATCGGATAGCAGGAGCGGAACCATCTCCTCTGTTGCATCCGGCGCATCTGCTTCCTTAGATACACGCTCAACCCCCCTGGCAACTTTCTTCACCACACTCTGCATTTTGCGGATATCGTCGTTCGAAGCCAGACCGCCTCGACCGCAGATAATGCGATAACCAGCATAATTCGTCAACAGCAGGTCCAGCTCTTCCTGCCAGGTTGCTAAGTCAGCACCATCTAAGAATGGCGGCTGCCCTGAAATCAACGTATCACCCACAAAGATAATCTGGTGTGCAGCCACAATCGCCCATATCGCACCCTGGCTTACCCCTGGGTGATGCTCCAGAACGATCTCTGGCCCACCCCAATTCAGGGACATCGTGTCTGTGAAGGTAATATCCGGTGGGACCCAACGCATCCCAATCGCTTCGCTGTATTTCTCCCAATCGGCACCTGCTTCAACGTTTTGTCCCTTGAATATTGTCGGGCGAGAACGGAACACAAGAGCTGTTTTTTGATGAGCTAGGACCGTGCAGTCCATAGCCCGAGTTCCCAGGGTGCGATCGGGATGTGCATCCAGGTTAACCAACAAACGGTTTGAACCGACCCGCTGGTTTAACAGCGCGGCGCGCCAGGTCCGTGCATCCTCAACTCGCAAGGGCGCGTCAATCAGGATCACTCCATGTGAAAAAGTGAAACCGCCCAGGGTTACCCCCAGGTAGGCATCTTCAAAATAAATTCCCTTCTCAAGTTGCTGCATTATCACTCCATCCAATGAGATTTAGCCAGTCAATCGTTTTCTTTCTGCACCGGCACAGTGAAGTTAAAAGTCGCTCCCTCCCCCAATTTGCTATCTACCCAGATTTTTCCGCCATGCGCTTCCACCGCCAAGCGGCAAAAAGCCAGTCCCAACCCAAAACCCCGCACACTATTCTCTTTTATGATGCGGAAATGCTTATCGAAAATGCGCACTGCATCCTCGGGCGCAATACCTGGCCCGGCATCTCGCACCCAGAACTGCACCATCGCTCCAGAAGGACGTGCCCCCACTTCGAGTGTTAACCCACCCGGGGTAAATTTAATCCCATTTTCCAACAAGTTGATCAAGACCCGCCGGAGCATGTCTGCATCTCCCCAAACATCTGGCAACTGGCCGATGTCCACTTTTTCAACCTTAACCCCACGCGATTGGGCACTCCAATACACTCCATCAACAGCATCGTTGATCAAATCCTGTGGAGCAATAGCCTGCCGATTGCCAATCGGCTGACCCGCCTCCAGGCGATTGATATCCAGGAGCGAATCCGTCAGGCGCTGGATCCGCCCGACTGAACGCTCGATGATCTTCATGATCGATTTTATGGATTGTCCGTCATCCTCTGGGAAAAACGATGTCAGTACATCCAGACTTGAGACGATGTTTGCCAATGGAGCGCGCAAATCATGATAAATCATGGCGATCAGATCATGCCGCTGTACGTCCAGATTCTTCTGTTCTGTAATATCATCAAATATCCACTGCAGGTAAGAGACCTTATCGATCAGGATACGGCGTACAAATACCTGGACCGGGATCTCCCCGCCTTCCACGGTGTTCAGGCTGGATTCGTATGAAACTATCTCTCCAGCATGCAAATTGATAAAGCCTGGGCCTACCGCGTTCTCATCCAGCATATGCAATTCGGCGATATTTAATGCCTGCAACATACTGCCTCGTAGCCCGGTTGTTTGTTCAGCGATGCGGTTTGCCTCAATCAGCTTCCCACTCCAGTCCGTGACGAGGATAGGGTTGATGCTGTCCTGGAACAGATCGCGATAGCGCTGATGCGCTGCCTGCAGGCTCTCATAAAGCTGAGCGTGACGGATTGCAGACCCAGCCAAACCCCCAATTTCTGTAAGAACAGCCAGGTCATCTGTAGCAAAGCCGCCTTCCACCGGATTCAACGCTTCCAGAACACCAATCACTTTTCCCTGGGAACGGATAGGAGCACAGGCTGCAGCCCGGGTATGGAAATGCAGCCATTGATCCAGATCGGGATCAAATCGGGGATCCTGGTAAGCATCCAGCGTCATGGCACCCAGCCCATTCCGTGCCACCCAACCCGGGATTCCTTTGCCTAATTTCGTCCGCAAACCGACCACGCTGCGAATGGGGAATCCGGTCGCTGCCCGGTATTCCAGCTCTGCCCCATGCGTATCTACCAGTGCTAGCAAGACCGCCTCCACCCGCAGGGCATGCAGGATCTGGTCCAGGATGCGCCGTAAAACCACATCCAGGTCAAGTGATTCGGTAATTGCCGCTGCACTTTCAGCCACTGCGGTCATCACTCGCGCCCGGCGCTGGCTTTCTGCATATAATCGGGCATTCAATATCGCAATCCCGGCCTGGTCAGCAATAGAACGCACCAGGGCCAGGTTATCCACATTGAAAAACCCGGGACTGGGATGAACCAACGTCATGACTCCCACCAGTTGGTCACGGCTTAAGATAGGAACCCCAACCGCTGATTTCGCCCCGGTGCGGTCAAACTGGTCATCTGGCCGGCGCAGCCATCGCTCATCCCGGCTGGTATCCGGTACCAGAACGGCCTGACGCTGCCGGGCGACCCAACCAGCCAGCCCATTTTCCAGCGTCACCCGCAGATTTAAAACCGATTGATCATAGGCTTTCCCATGCATCAAGAAGGCAGATTCAATGGCCTGTCCAGCATCATCCAGCACAATGATGCTACCGCTGACTGCCCCCACATTCTCCATGGACAGTTTTAGCACCCGCTGCAAGACCGTATGTAAATCAAGCGCCGCGGCAAACTCGCGACTGATGTTATACAGCAGTTCCAGCGAGGTACGCGCACTTTCATCAGGGTTCGCTGAAGGTTCCATCACAGCGCCGGCACCTAGAGTTCCATCAAAATATCATGATAGAAAAGTATATCATATGCAGGCATGGTCTAGCAGGACGGGAGATCCAACATAAGCACCTCCAACGCCAGACGCGTGTTCACATTGGTGGTCTCAACAAGGGCCAAAGTATGCTGGAGGGCATCCACCATACGCCGAGCGCCATCCAGGCCTACCTGTCCTGCCAGGCTTTCGATCTCTCCTGACCGGTCTGGATTTTCCAGCCCGGCTGCTGCTCCAGATGCTTGCAGCAGGATATCTCGCCACAATGACAGCCACGTCACCAGCATGTCGCGGGATAGGCTTTTGTCCTTTGGCTTTGATGGGTTCGACTTGGTCAGGATATCAGCATATTTAAAGCGCTCCAGGCGGTTGGCGTGAAGCAAACGGGCCAGATCATCCAGGTACCTCTGCCTGCGTTCCAGTAACTCTCGATTTTGGCTCCATTGAATGGCTGTGCCAGGACGGCCACCCGAAATATGCGCTAGCAGATGGGCTTCCCCTGCCTGTACACCCGGCCGGCTCTGCAGCCCTGCCACCAGACCGTCCAGGGGCACCGGCCGCAGCCGCAGCACCTCACAGCGTGAGACAATAGTAGGCCTTACACTTTCCGTACTGTCCGCGGTCAGCATCAGCACCACACCGGGCACGGGTTCTTCCAGCGTTTTCAATAGTGCATTTTGGGCAGCATCGTTTGCTTCTTCAATTCGCAGCAGCAGAACCACCTTATAACGACCCACGTAGGGGGCCAGGGACACGAAATGCAGCAGTTCACGTACCTGCTCAACCTTCAGTTGAATGCCAGCACCTTCCGATTGTACAACCATCAGGTCAGCATACTGCATGCACTCAATCTGGCGGCAGGTGCGACAAGACAGGCAGGCTTCGCCAGGGCCAACAGGCTGGGGGCAGTTAAGCGCCTGCGCCAGGCGCAACGCCAGCGTCCTCCGGCCCACTCCTTGAGGTCCGGTAAACAGGTACGCCTGCCGCACCCGCCCTCGCTGCAGGCTGGCTCGTAATGTTTGAACCGCCCATTCGTGCCCAATCAGATTCCAGTTCTGTGACAAAACCTGCTCCTTATTCTCACGGCCAAGTATATCATCCTGGTCTCTGCAAGCAGGAGCAGGAATCCACTCAATTACCGAAAATTGCCATTCTACCCGGCTTTTGATATAATATCGGACATGAAATATCACATTTGGACAGAAGGCTGCCAGATGAACGTGGCAGACTCCCTTAGAGTAGCCTCTGCCCTGGAGCGCCTGGGCTATCAGCCATCCCGGAGCGCCGAAGAAGCAGACATTATTGTTTTAAACACCTGTGTGGTTCGCCAGAGCGCCGAAGACAAAGCTTATGGTCGCCTGCATTCCCTGCGCCCTATCAAAGCACAGCGCCCCAATCTGGTGGTCAATTTGATGGGCTGCCTGGTCGGGGTCAAGAATCATGACCACCTCAAGCAGCGCTTTCCCTTTGTGGATGTTTTCTCACCTCCATCAGATCCTGGCCCGCTGATCGCCTATCTGACCCAGGGTGAGAGCCGGAACCTGGAACAATCCATGACAGAAGAACGCTATGCTGCCATGGATGGCGATCTTCTTCTGCCACTCCAAGAGCGAGGCAGGTTGGTTGCTTCCCATGTGCCTGTTGTGCTGGGATGCTCGCATGCCTGCACTTTTTGCATTATCCCTTACCGGCGAGGCATTGAGCGCAGCCGACCTGCGGCAGATATCCTGGCTGAAGTTCATGCCCTGGCTGCCCAGGGGGTTAAAGAAATCACCCTTTTGGGCCAAATTGTGGACCGCTATGGCAAAGATAATCCAAACGGGCCTGACCTGGCTGATCTGCTGCACCTGGTGCATCAGGTAGAAGGCATTCAGCGTATCCGCTTCCTGACCTCACATCCTAACTGGATGAATGAGAAACTTCTGGATACTGTGGCAGAGCTGCCCAAGGTGATGCCGCATATCGAGGTGCCGATCCAGGCCGGAAGTGATGAGGTCCTGGCAAATATGCGCCGTGGATACACGGCCGATGATTACCGCCGCTTGATAGAAAAGCTGCGCAAGCGCATCCCTGGCGTCTCGATCGCCACCGACATTATTGTTGGCTTCCCGGGCGAAACCCAGGCCCAGTTCCAGCAAACATACGATCTGCTGGCTGAGCTAAAGTTGGACGTCGCCCACATAGCTCGCTATTCCACCCGTCCGGGAACGGTTGCCCAGCGGTCGCTTGAAGATGACGTTTCTGATGCAGAAAAATGGCGGCGTTTTCGCCTGGTTGAGACCCTCCAGGAAGAGATTGCTGCCGAGATTGCTGCGCGCTACATGGGTGAGACGGTCGAGGTCTTATTTGAAGAAAAAGTTCGCGGCCGCTGGCGCGGCCGCACTTCGACGAATAAACTGGTTTTTGTTGAGACCGATCAGGATCTGCGCGGCCTGGTGTTTCCCGTACGCGTCACCTGGACTGGTCCCTGGTCCATGCAGGCTGCGCTGGTTACCGAGCCTGATCTATCCCTGCCTGTTGTGTTTTAGCAACTTCGCGCTTTAGCTGCTACCCTTTCTTTCCTCTGCGCCTGGTAGCCCACGTCGCCAGGCCCAACACGGCAACCACGCTGAGCGCCAGCGCCCAAATGGTGCGCCAGTCCAGCGAGATGAACGCCGCGCCTTCCCGCAGGGGCGCTACACCCGGTTCAAAGTGGCGGAACAGGCGGTCCAGGGCAGGTGTCTCCACCCCAGATGCATCGACCAGGAGCGCAAACTCACGCGCCAGTTCTTGCATCTCATCCCGGGCTGCATTGGCATGGCTGGCAACAACCAGTTCCACGCGCTCTGTGCCCATGCGGCGTTTCAGATAAGCTACCAGCAGCGGCTCAGGGATCCATTCCACTGCGCGAAAATAACCCGGGATGATCGGAATCCCCAGCCCGCGCAGGGCACGATACCCTTCACGGATACCACGTACGATCAAAACCAGGGCGTCCTGGGTGCGCGCCATGCGGTAGTTATCGCCGCCGACCATGTAGATCGCGGCTGCCAGTGGCAAAATCGAGGCAGCATGTGTTTTCAGCCAGGCATCCATATCATCACAGATCGCCACCTGGAACCCCGCCGTTTCCAAGGCCAGGGCGGCCTGCTCCAGGCGCATGGTCATCCCCCCATCTAATTCTCCAAGGGTGGTCACCTGGATCGAACTGTTCACCTGCACATAGCGCACGACCGGTCCAATACGCCGCCCGGCTGCAGCAGGGAAACCCAGCATAACCCGCTCACGCCCCAGTTTTCTCACAATTTCGCCTGGCCCTTCGGCATTATTCACCAGGAACAGGATATTCGGTGTGTTCTGGTGCGACGCCAGCACATTCAGCACACGAGAAAGCTGGTTCTTTCTTACCGCAACAATGACCAGGTCATATGCATCCTGTGTAGCCAGCTGCTCTGTTACCATCATTGATGTGGTAGTTCGCTCCCCAGTTTCTGCATTTTCCAGCACCACGCCCTGGGTACGAATTTCCTCCAGCCGTTCCCCGCGCGCCAGGATGGTCACCGGGTAGCCCACTTCTTGCAACCGTACTGCATACAGGCTCCCAATTACACCTGCGCCATAGACCAGTATTTTCATCGTGACCAACCTCCTTCAATTCGTGATAGAAGCCACACTGCCTGCAAGTGTAATGGTCTGGAGGTGTTTTGTAAATATGAGACCTTACGAATTAAACTCTTCTCATCTTTGACCGATTAATTATGTATGAGGAATCTGCGCTCGTATGAGAACTTCATTGCCTCAAATAGTAAACATCAACCACTCATCTGCACGCTCTCTTACGATTCAGTCTATAATACGACTATCAAGCTTTATTACGTTCAGATACTCAAATGTCGGAGATGAGAGCAGTACTGAGATTAGTAGAGAAAATTGATGAATTTTTATCACACCCTGACGATAAACTCACTATTCATTGTTGCTCTGCTGTCATCCTATGTGGCAGTATATGCCTTCTCGCGCCGCCGGGTGACCGGCGCTGCTCCGCTGGCCTGGCTGATGGTTGCCGTTGCCTTTTGGACCTTTTGCTATGCCCTCGAGCTCCAGGCACAAAGCACCTCCCAAATCATATTTTGGAGCCAGTTAGAATACATCTCCATTGCCCTGATCCCAACCATCCTGTTCCTGTTTATCCTCACCTATACCCGCGGGCGGCTGCCGGTCAACAGGCGGCAATTATTTCTTTTCTTCATTGAGCCCTGTGTCATTACTTTGCTGGCCTGGACCATCCCTTATCATCGCTTGATCTGGGTAGACTATACTTCAATCTCGGACGGAACACGGATTTTTCTGCAGAAGACCTATGGTCCAGCCTTCTGGTTCCATATCCTCTACACCTATACGCTTCTTATGACCAGTGCATTCCTGGTATTGAGCCTGGTCCGCTCGCCTTCAAAGCTCCAGCGCAGCCAGGCGCGGGTGCTCTTTATCGGGATCGTTTTCCCCTGGTTGGGGAACCTGGCTTCGGTCTTTGGTTTAAATCCCTTTCCCTTCCTGGATTTGACCCCGTTCACCCTGCTGATTACCGGGCTGGCAGCTGCAATCGGCTTGTTTGGTTTCCAGTTGTTAGAGGTGCTCCCCATCGCCCAGGGAACCGTCATGGAAAACATGGATGACGGGTTGATTGTTTTGGATATGCAGAACCGGATCAAATATATTAATCCCTCTGCAGCGAGAAGACTGGGCGGCTCCCCTAAGGAATTTACCGATCGCTCTGCTTGGGATGTCTTTACGGCCTGGCCCGGTCTGCGCCGCGTTGTAAGCCGGGCTCTTTCACCGGATGAAGCTTCTCACCAGCCTGCCGGCGACACCATCATGCCTGCGGCAGGCAGTCTAGAGAGCACCTTATCTTCCCATGTACACGAGGTTGCCTGCGGTGAGGGAGACAAACAGCAGTATTTTGAAGTACGCCTTACCCCATTGAAAGACTCGCAGGGCTCGCCTGCGGGAGCCCTGGTCACCTGTGCCAATATCACCGATCGGAAGAACACCGAGGTAACCCTGCGAAAACGATTAGCAGACCTGACCGTTTTACACCAGGTAGCCTCCTCCACCATCGGGATCACCGATGAAGACGAACTAATCGCACAGATCACCTTGATCATCGGTGAAACCCTGTTCCCAGACCATTATGGCGTCCTGCTCTTAGACCAGTGCAGCGGGGCGCTTCGTTTCCACCCATCCTACTCTGGCCTACCAGGCGAGATGCTTTCCACGCCGATCCCGCCCGGCAAGGGGATCACTGGCTGGGTTGCAGGATCAGGGAAAATACGCCGGGTGGACGATGCCAGCCAGGAACCTGATTTCATCTTTCCCCAGCTGCGCACAAGCTCTGAATTATGTGTCCCACTGAAAATTGGCGAGCAGGTTATTGGGGTGATCAACCTGGAAAGCAGCAGAAAAGCTGCCTTCGGCGAATCGGATGAAAGATTACTGACCATCCTTGCAGGCCAGATGGCCGCTACCATTGAGCGCATCCGCAAGCATAAAGCCGAGCGCCAGCGGGTAGCCGAACTGCTGACCATCACCCGTGTCAGCCATGAGATCACTTCTGTTCTCGATCGTCAAAAAGTGCTGGATTCCATTGCCAATTACGCCGCCGAGTTTTCCCACGCCGATGCAAGCGGCATATTTCTCCAGAATGAAAATAACCGCCTGTACCTGGTAGCTGCTCATGGCATTGCTGAACATACTATCCAGAAGATCAATAAACAAGGCATCTCTGCCATTGGCACTGTGATTGGACAGGCCCTGGCTGAACGCCGCCCGATCCAAATTCCGGATATCCAACAGGTGGAAGAATATATTCTGCAAGAAATTATTGAAGCAGATAAAGTGCGCGCCATCATGGCGCTGCCGCTGCTCAACGGCAATCTGGTAATGGGCAGCCTGGTTTTATGGCACTGGACACCTCGCCGCTTCTCCACCGACGAGGAACACTTCCTGCAGGCACTAGCCCAACAAAGCGTTAATGCCGCCGAGAATGCACGCCTGTTTGAGGCCGAACGCGAACAGCGCAAAATGGCAGAGGATCTGCGCGAGACAGGCTCAGTACTGAGCGCTACCTTAAATATTGATAACGTATTGGATCGCCTGTTGGAACAGGTTGCCAGACTGATTCCTTATGACTCAGCATGTTTGATGATGATTGAGAATGGCCTGGCACGCATCCGCCGTGCCCGCGGTTACGAAAAATATGGGGAACGGTGCCTCGAGGATGTACTGCTGCTTGAGTTTAACATATCCCAAACACCCAACCTGCGCACCATGGTTGAGACACGAAAACCGATGGTCATTCCAGATGTCTCCGACAGCCTGGGCTGGCTCAATGGAGGCGCAACCCCCTACATGCATTCCTGGATCGGTGCACCAATTGTGTGGCAGGAGCGCGTGATTGGCTTTTTCTCACTGGATCACACCGAACGAAATTTCTATAAAAAAGAACAGGCCGAGCGCCTGGCAATTTTCTCTGTCCAGGCCGGCCTTGCCCTGCAAAATGCGCGTCTGTTCGAAGATACCAGCCGACGGTTGCAGGAAGTATCTCTGCTCAGCAAAGTTATTACCCTGACCGCTGCAGCAGACGACCTTGAGGAAGCTGTGCACCAGGTATGCACAGTGGTTGCTCAATTCTTCGGCGCATCACATGTCGGATATGCCTCACTCGATGCATCAGCTACGCAAGCAGAAATGATTGGCGCATATCCCAGCCCAGAAATCCATAAATTCCAGGGGAAGCTGTCCGCTGTTCCACCCGATCTGCTGGATTTTCTCAAAATGAAACGGATGGAACCGACTGCATTCCACGACACCCCTGATGATCCCCTGTTTGAACAGGCTTGCCAATTCATCCACCACAGAGGAGTTGCCACTATTGTTCTGGCGCCCGTATTACAGGGTGAAAGAATATTGGGGATTTTCGGCATCGATTCTGCCACCCGCCGCAAGTATTCACCCACTGAGATCTCTCTGCTGCAAAACATCTCCAGCCAGGTGAGCCAGGCCATCCAAAGGTTAAAGCTCTTCAAAGATGCCCAGGAACACAGCCGGCAGATGGATCGCCTTGCAGCTTTGAGTGCCCAGCTCAACCGCACATTCACCCTGGATCAGGTGGTCCAGGGAATTGGTGAAGGGGTGCTGTCTTTAAGCCAGGCGGATGATGCCGCCATCTGCATCGGACGACGAGACACGACCGGCAGGTCATTATCAGAATTTGACTGCCTGTGGACCACAAGTTCACCAGAAGAGGTCTTGCACAAGCTGCATGATCTGATCGTTTCCACGGCAAAAGGTCCATTTAGCGAACCCTCAACAGCCATTTTGATCCAGGACCTCCTGGCTCTCCCGGAGGACGCCCCAGCGCGCCAGTTAGCTTCACAGGGTGCTCTTCGCAGTATCAGCTTATGGCCTCTGGTGTACGAGGGTCAGATCATTGCCATGGCCAGCTGTTCTTATCATCAGCCTTACTCCTGGACAGGTGACCAGCAGGAGGTCATGTCGGCCTTCCTACGGCAGGCGGCCGTGGCTTTACAGAACGCCAGACTGTTTGACGAGACACGCCGGCGCGCCGCACAGCAAGAAGCCCTGAACGCCATCATTGCCGCAGCAGTCACGGCCCCCGATCTGCCAGGACTGGTCACCACCGTGCTACACCAGCTCTTACGCGCCCTGCAGGCAGACAGCGGTACAGTACAAATCTCGGTGATCAACGGGGTACAAGGACCCACAACCATCCGCTTCTCGCTAGAAGTTGGCCAGGAAAACCTGTATTCTGAATCGCTGCCAACCTGGGTCCCGCTCACCCCCATAAACCAATTGGATGGCTCTAACCACGGAAATATCAGAGCCATGGTCCAGGCTGCCGGCATCCAGATTGGGCTGATCGATCTGGCATCTTTCTCACCCCGGGTCTGGCTTGAAGAAGAGATAACCCTGGTAGAAACTGTGGGACAGCAGTTGGGAAGCGCCGTGGAGCGCTTCAACCTGCTGGCACAAACGCAGGAACAGGCCCGCCAGGTGCAGTTGATTATCGACACTGTCCCGGACGGCGTCCTGCTGCTGGATCCTGAACGGCACGTGCTGCTGGCCAATCCTGCTGCGCAGAAATATATTTCCGTGTTAGTGCCGGATTATGATCCATCCAGGCCGATCACCAGTCTGGCTGGCCAACCTATTGAAAGCCTGCTGCAGACTTATATCGATCGCGCCTGGTACGAGTCAGCATTGGGGGTTAACCCACGCTACATTTTCGAAATTGCTGCCCGACCACTGCAACATCTGCTGCCTGGACTGCCGGATGGGGAAAACGAAAAGCTTCCAACCACCTGGGTCCTGGTTCTGCGAGACGTGACCCTGGAGCGTGAGAGCCAGATGCGCATCCAGATCCAGGATCGCCTGGCAACGGTGGGACAGCTGGCTGCTGGAATTGCCCATGATTTCAACAATATCATGGCTGCCATCACAGTCTATGCAGACTTACTCGGAATGGACCCCATGATCACTGCGACCGGCAAAGAGCGCCTGGGTATCATCCAGCAGCAGATCCAGCGGGCAAGTAGTTTAATCCGACAGATCTTGGATTTCAGCCGCCGCACACCCATGGAACAAAGTGATGTCGATCTGCTGCCTTTTATCAAAGAAATCGACAAACTGCTGATCCGTATCCTGCCAGAAAATATCCGCCTGGAGCTGGTGTACCAATCCAGTTCCTATTGGGTGCACGCCGATCCGACCCGGCTTCAGCAGGTCTTTATGAACCTGGCTTCTAACGCCCGGGATGCCATGCCAGAGGGCGGGATGCTGCGTTTTGAGCTTTCCCGATCGTTGGTGAGTCCAGAGGATACACCGCCGGTCCCCGGGTTGTCGCCGGGTAAATGGGTGGTGATCCAAGTCAGTGATACCGGCACCGGCATCCCCGAGGATCTACGTCCCAGGATTTTTGACCCCTTCTTCACCACCAAAGAGGTTGGGCACGGTACCGGACTCGGCCTGGCTCAGGTGTATGGAATTATTGACCAGCATAACGGGTATGTGGACTTTTTCAGCAAAGTGGGAGAAGGCACAACATTCATTATCTGCCTGCCGGAACTGGAGGCGCCCACAAAAGCTGCTGCACCTGTTTTCCAACTGCCAAAGCTGAAAGGCGTGGGGGAAACGGTGCTCGTTGTAGAGGACGATCCTGCAGCGCGCGATGCCCTGCAAGCTCTGCTTGAGGCACAAAATTATCATGTGATCAGCGCATCGGATGGAGAGGAAGGATTGGCCCGTTTTAAAAAACACCCGGCCCCAATCCATCTAGTCATCAGCGATATGGTGATGCCCAGCATGGGAGGGCTAAAACTGTTCCAGGAGCTGCGCGCCTTGTCAAAACAGACCAGGATGCTGTTAATCACCGGGCATTCGCTCAGCGAATCGGACCTGGCTACCTTGCAAGAACTGCACGTATACTGGCTGCAAAAACCTTTTTCGATTATCGAAATCACCCGGGCAATTCAAAACCTGCGTGACAACTGAAAGGAATTTACCCATGTCAATCATTGTTTCGACACATTCTTTTCGCGGTGGCACCGGTAAATCCAACCTGACAGCCAATATCACCGCCCTCATGGCGCAGAACGGGCGCCGGGTGGGTGTTATCGACACAGATATCCAATCACCGGGTATTCATGTTCTCTTTGGCCTGGATGAAACCAGCATGGGACGCTCACTCAACGACTTTCTGTGGGGCAAATGCGAAATCTCTGATGCGGCCCATGATGTGACCTCCCGCCTGGGGGTCGATGTGAAAGGTAAAATCTTCCTGATCCCATCGAGTATCAAAGCGGGTGAGATCGCCCGCATCCTGCGCGAGGATTATGATGTGGGGCTCCTGAACGACGGTTTTGAAAGCTTAATTGATGCCCTGCAGCTCGATGTGCTCATGATTGACACCCACCCGGGTCTCAACGAAGAAACCCTGCTCTCGATCTCTGTTTCTGACGTACTGGCACTTATCATGCGGCCTGACCAACAAGACTACCAGGGAACAGCCGTCACCATTGAAGTGGCGCGCAAACTTGAGGTCCCCCGGATGCTGCTGATCGTGAACAAGCTGCCTGCTGTCTTTGATGCCAGGGATGTAAAGGAACATGTGGAACACATCTACAACTGCCCGGTGGCGGGTGTGCTACCGCATTCTGATGAAATGATGGCCCTGGCCAGTGGAGGGATCTTCGTGCTTCGCTACCCTGACCACCCCCTGACAGAACGAATTCGGGAGATCACCGTACAGATTGAAGCCTAGGTAGCCTCTGGCCAGGTAGAGAAAAATGGCCTTCTTACTGAGCCGGTCTCTCAATATACGGCGTGCAGAACGACCTCGCCTGGCCTGGCTGTATGCCATGATCTTTGCCTCCATTTTAGGATACATATGGGGTGAAGCAGTTATCGAGGCTGGTTTTCTAAGCTATATCGGCGTCCAATATCTGCCGCTGGCAATGATCTGCAGCGCCCTGATATCAATGGGCAGCATCAGCATCTACAACGCCTTTGCCGACCGCATCACCAATCATAGGCTCCTGGTTGCCATCCTGTCCATCTGCATTACAGGCATCGGGGCAGGTATTCTCCTGCTAGCCAGCGGATGGAGAACAGCGGCTTTCTTCTTACTCTACATTTCAGATACAGTAATGTTCCGTGATCTGCTGAACGTACACTGGCCTATTTACGTCAATGGATTCTTCGATACCCAATCCGCCAAGCGCGTGATACCCGTGCTGAGCTCAGCCTCGCGGCTGGCCTATATCATTGGGGGGCTGACCATGCCTCTCATGAATCGCATCCTTTTACCCGCTGGGATTATCACCATCATGCTCACCATGCAGCTGGTGATGATGATCCTTGCCATGCTCATGCGCCGCGCCCTGGGCGAGGCTCGCCTGACAGCCCCCCTTTCCCAGGCGCGTGCTGAACCGCCCCGTGCGGCTGCCCGCATTCAAGAGGGTTTTCGCTACGTAACAGGATCGCCGTTCTTACGCTGGACGGCAGTTTCCACCCTGATCATGATGATCCTGTTAGCATTTCTGAACTTCCAAACCGGGCGTATTCTGCAAACCAACCTGAAAACTGTCCAGAATATCTCAAACTTCACCGGCTTGCTGAACGCCCTGGGCAACCTGATCGCCTTACCTATCCAGATCTTCCTGTTAAGCAGGCTGATCAGCTGGGCAGGAGTTGGCAACGCAGCTTTGATCTTCCCAGCGACTTCTTTCATGGCCGTGTCCGGGCTGATCCTGGTGCCTGGCTTTATAACGGCCGGCTTCGGATATCTCACCCGCACCGTCATGCGCACCACCTTCAATACCCCAGTGGACAGCCTGCTCTATAATGCCGTCCCGCTGCGCGTCAAAGCCCGCGCCCGGGGATTCATCAGTGGGTACGTGATGACAACTGGCTCACTCGTCGGGGGGCTCTTGCTCGGGTTAAACAAGCAGATTCCCGGACCACTGCTGACCGCAATATTTGGCGCCATGGCGCTGGTCTTCCTGGGCAGCGCGCTGCAGGTACGACGCCAATATGGCAAAGCAGTTGTTGCCATGCTGGAACAAGACGATTACACATCTTTTCTGTCGCCATCTGATACGGACCTCCCCGCTGTAGACGATACCACCCTTGATCGCCTGGCAGCCCGGCTGGAGCAGCAAGATGCCAGCCGGGAAATCAAGATATTTAGCGCACAAATCATCTGTTATACGGGTGGAGCGCGAGCCATTCCGATCATGGAGAAGGGCCTGCAGCTTGCAGGAGACGGACACCTGCGCGCCAGGCTGATTGAGATTTTGGCAGCCTATGGATCAAACCAGGCGGAAGCCGAAGCGATCTACAAGTCATACCTGGATGATGCTGAGAAAGAAGTGCGCCAGGCTGCACTGGCCGGGCTGGAAGGAAGTTGTGGAGACACCCCCTTGCACTTTCAGGACCTGGTCGCTCCACTGCTTGCCGACCAGGAGCCAGAGGTGCGCGCCGCAGCCCTAACCTCCCTCGTGCACACCGGCAGGTATGACAGCCTGCCTGCAGCGCACCAGATGCTTGAAACCCTGCTAAGCTCTGAGCAGCCCAGGCTGCGATCCACGGGCATTCGCATCCTGGGAAGCCTGATCATAAAACTTCCTCAGCCTGCCAGGGAAGCGCAGGTTGATCGTCTGTTGGCCGCCTGCAGTGATCCGGATGACGAAGTGCGCCTGGCAGCAGTCCTGGCCATCGAAGAAGCCGCCGGCTGGTCCAGCAGCCTGCCAACCTGGCTGCCGCGCCATTGTCTGCAGCAGCTGTTGTCCGATCCCATGAGCCGGGTGAGAACCGTGGCCGCGAACCTGCTGAGCCAGTGCCAGGAGCCTGAAGCCCAGGCGCTGCTGGTGGGGGCGCTGGCCGACCGGTCTCCCGAGGTGCGCTTCGCCGCTGCAGAAAGCCTGGTTCATTCTGGACAAGCGGCTATCGATCGGATCCGCCCACTCCTGGAGGCAGATCGGCCGCAGCTGCGCACCATGAGCGCTGTAATCCTCGGGCGCATCGATCCGGCGCAATTCGGCCCGGTGATCCTGTCCACCTGCGTGATTACCAACCTGCAGGCGGTCTATCGTTTCTGGGGATACCTGGCTGCACTGGCAGACTGCCCTCCCTCTCCCGCGCTGAACGTGCTGCGCTGCGCTCTCGTCGAGCAAAATTCACAGCGGCTCGACGAAATATTCGACTTACTGCGTTCCATGCACTCCCCCAAGCTCATCGATAAAGCTGAGAAATCCCTGCACAGCCAGGACCCGCTCAGGCGGGCTAATGCCGTTGAAGCATTAGAGGTGCTGACCACCCCCCAGATCGCCCGGCTCATTGGCCCCCTATACGAAGAGCATCCCAATCCCAGAATGCTCCTTGCCCTGGGCAAAGCCAGCTGGAATCAGCAGCCACCCAGCCTGGAACAGGCCATCCAGGAGCTGGAAGCCAACCGGGAAGACCCCTGGTTAGGCGAGTGCGCCGCCGCCGTCCATTCGCCAGCCGCCCCTTTACAGGAGGACACCATGATTTCAAACATCGAAAAAGTCATTTTTCTGAAGGAAGTGCCCTTTTTTCAGGGCATGACGGTCGACCAGCTTCGGGTGCTGGCAGGGGTTTGTGAAGAAGAGTTTTTCCCTGCAGAAAGCCGGCTGTTCACCGAAGGCGATCCCGGGGGCGCTTTGTATGTCGTTGTCAGCGGACGAGTGGGCATCGAGCAAGAGAAACGCAAGGGGTCATTTGCCCGGCTGGCCACGGTCGAAGCCCATTCCTACCTGGGAGAAACTGATTTCTTTGACAATAACTGCCGCACCATCTCGGCAATTGCCATCCAGGATACGCTGACCCTGCGCCTGCGCCGTGAGCCCCTGATTGCGCTGGCACGCCAATACCCCGAGCTATCCCTGGAATTGATCAATGTGCTCAGCGCTCGCCTGCGGGAAGCCAACAACCGCGTTGCCGAGCTGACAAAGAGCCGCCCTCGAGGGCTGCATAAGCTCTACGATCAGCTCTCCGAAGATCTTTGATCCAGCCCGTCCTATTCTGGCTAGGAGAAAAAATGGAAATGAATATCTATGAATGGGCGAATCACGTGCTCAACACCGCCCCCAGATATGATGTGGGGTTCTCGGAACTGCTTTCTCCCAACCCGTATTGCATGGCGTCCAACACCCGGCAGCTATTCGATGCCAGGCTGATTCTCATCCACTCCTACATGAACACAGCGCTGGAAATCTTCAGGGCAGCGCTCAGGGATGAGACACACCCGGCTGTCCTTCACTGGCTGATGAATGAAACGCCAGACATTGTCGGGCTGCCATTCCATCGAAAACTGGAAGATCGTTACTTTACCATCCCTCTATTCTTCCGCACGGATGAGGTGTCGCCCGGAAGGATCAACGAAATCCAATGCCCGGGGTCGCTGTGGGGTGAATTACAACTGCTCTATGATTATGCGGTAGAAATGGGTTTTGCCGGAAGCGAACGCCCCCCCGCCGATCAATATGCCACCCAGATCACCGATTATCTGAAGGCCCCTCCCGTGGTTGACTATTTCATCGACAATACCACCTCGCCCGCAGGAACACGGTACTTTATTGAAAAGACCAGGCCCCGGATGAAATATTGGAGCATCGACCGCGGCATCCGGAAGGAAGACTGCAACTTTATCCGTAGCGGTGCATTCTACGTTCAAGTCAGCGATTATCACTTTTCCTGGCGTTTTCCAAGGGTGGGGAAAGGGATCACGTATGAATTTCCATTTCACATCCTGTTTGATAACAAGGCACCCTTGATCCTGCCCTTCTGGTCAATAACCCGGGCCTCCTTCTCGGATGAGATTCGGAATTTATTCCCCTTTACCACACCCCTGCTGCCAACCGGAATTGAGCTTCCAGACGGATCCCGTGTCTCCATCGATGAGTTTTGCGGCTGGCCTCGCTCTCAGCGCTCCTATTACCTCAAATATGCCGGCTCAGACCCGGCCCTAAGCTGGGGCAGCAAAGCAGTATACCGGCTGAGCAACATGAGCAGCGATGCCTGTCTCGACTTTCTCCGCCAGTGTCTCGCCCGTTTTGAGGAAGGGAAAATTTGGGTGCTGCAGAAGGAGGAAACCCATGAGGATGAAATCACCTACCTGGCCCGTGACGGGGCCGTCCAGACACAGCGCCTGCGCGCCAAGTTCAGCGGGTTTTATGGGCCATCTGGCTGCCTGGGGGTGATGACGATGCACCGCCGCCACAACAAGGTGCATGGGCAAGAAGATACGGTCCTCAGCTATGTTGTTGCTGAGAATGGAAGCAACAGCGAGAACCACTCCTAAATCCCCTGCAGCCGGCATGCCGCCTGTTCATAGGCAAGA
>CAIQIV010000644.1 GCA_903871905.1 uncultured Chloroflexota bacterium
CACTGGAAAAATTTGGCCTGGCCCCCGACCGCTGCGAGTACGAAAGGGTGGACCTGGATAATATTTTCGCGGCGAGATCCAGGGGTACCATCACGCACTTTGCCTGGTGTGAATTGGGCTGTCCGGCAGCGCAGTTTGAGATCAACGGCTGGCTGCGCACCGTCCAGCGGCGCGGTGATGCCTCCAGCCCGGATACATTCCAGGGCGACGCGCAGAAAATTATCAACACCATCCAGGCGCTCACCTACGTGGTACAGGTAATAGCGGAGATACCGTTGGGCAAAAGTTGATCAATCGTTGGGAAAATGTAGGCCAGGCGTCAAGCAGCCTTTGAAGGGGCATGGTATCATCAATCGTGTAGGGCGGTTTCTCTTCTTCTCCTCCTTAACGAGAGCCAGGTACGGCGAACCTGGCTCTCGTCAATTTAATTGCAGGATGATTCGATAACGAATGTTGATGTTAACGAAAATGCATAAATAATTGCCAAATAGGGTCTTGACAAAACAAATTTATTACTGTATTATGATCATAACGTTACTAGCTAGAATCTTGATTTAGGGATTTCTTATGGCACATCCAATGCTTGAACAAAATTCGGGGGTTACGATGGGTCCTGCCGACATGGGAATGGACCTGGATTCACTGGTTGGGGCGCCCTCACGGAAGAGGGTGATGGTCGTGGATGATGATCCTGACACGGTATTTCTGATCAAACTGCTGCTGCGTCGCCAGGGTTATGATGTCCTCGGTGCCCTGGGTGGCATGGAAGCCGTAAAGAAGTGTGCCTCGCTCACCCCAGACCTGGTATTGTTGGATTTAATGATGCCGGGAATGGATGGTTGGGAAACCATGCGGGACATGAGGCAGGTAAGCAATGCTCCGGTGATCATTGTTTCAGCAAAAGGCACCAAGGATGATATTGTCGAGGGCCTGGTATCCGGGGCGGATGATTATATCACCAAGCCATTTCATGATGGTGAGCTGGTGGCGCGCATCCAGAATGTTTTGCGCCGCAGCGTCCAGCCATCGGTGATGCACCGGATGATATTTTCAGACGTGGGGTTAACCATTGACCAGGATACGAAGACCGTGACGATCAACGGCAATGACGCCAGGCTGACGCAGCGTGAATTCGAGATTTGCTCTCTGCTGGCGCGGCATTCCAATGAAACGGTCACCCATGAGACGATCGGTGCTGAGATTTGGGGCGAGTATAACGGCGACGTACACAACCGTATCCGTTACCTGATTTATTTACTGCGCCGCAAGCTGGAGAAGGATTACCGCGACCCGCGTATCATCCTGACCCGCGATGGCCTGGGGTATATGCTGCGGACAAAATCCTAGGCTGCAGACAATCTTACGGGACCGGCGCTGCGCTGACGAACAACCGTCCCCAGGAGGCGATTCC
The DNA here is from genome assembly GCA_903871905.1 of uncultured Chloroflexota bacterium. Lineage (GTDB taxonomy): Bacteria > Chloroflexota > Anaerolineae > Anaerolineales > UBA4823 > CAIQIV01. The sequence goes on from CAIQIV010000644.1 coordinate 1,412, forward strand.
TTCCCTGGCGATGCAGGTCTGGAACGTAATGTGGTTTTCTCCCATGTAGAAGCGGGAGAACATCTCGGTTGCCGTGTATTGGCTGCCGGTGGATAGATCGACAAATTTGGACTGTGGATTGCCCGGTTCCAGCGCCTGGAACCGGGCAATGTTGTTTACCTGGTAGCGCTGGACTTCCCCATCCCCATACACCACGTTGATCACCTGGCCCGCGGCCAGGTTGAAGAACTTTTCGCCAGCCTTGTCGTTGTGCGCCAGCAGTCCGGTTACCCCAAATTGGGCTGCTGCGTAAAATTGGGTGACAACATCCGCCTCGGCTGCTACATAGTTCGGCTGGTTTTGCGGCTGTTGGACTACCGCGTATGCGAACACGTCCTGGACGTATACCCCGCGCACCACGCCGCTTTGCCCGTTGGCGACCATGCGGATAAACTCGTCCAGCGCCGGCGCCTGGCTGGTGGC
>CAIQIV010000645.1 GCA_903871905.1 uncultured Chloroflexota bacterium
ATCAAGTTCAACAACCAGCCAGCGCCACCAAAGGTCGGGGTCACGGCGGCTGAGAGCGGAACCTATACGGATTTTGCCCAGATCAACGTGGGCGGGATCACTCCCGAGGGCAAGAATGCAGTCAGTGAGATCACCTTCCTGCTCCTGGATGTGATTGAAGAGATGCGCCTGCTGCAGCCCAGTTCCTCTATCCAGGTCAGCAAGCAAAACCCGGATCGGTTTATCCAGCGCGCGGCCCGCATCATCCGCACTGGTTTTGGCCAGCCGTCAATTTTCAATGCTGACCTGATTGTCCAGGAACTGGTGCGTATGGGGAAGACGCTGCAGGATGCCCGCTGCGGCGGCTCGAGCGGCTGCGTGGAAGTTGGGGTGTTCGGCAAGGAGAACTACAACCTGACCGGTTATTTTAACCTGCCTAAGGTGTTTGAGATCACCCTGAACAACGGCGTTGATCCCCGCACGGGGAAGAAGATCGGCCTGGAAACCGGCGAGCCTGCCGCCTTCCAGTCATTCGATGAGCTGTTTGAGGCTTTTGAGAAACAGGTGCTGCATTTTGTCGATATCAAAGTGCGCGGCAACCAGGTTATTGAGCGGTTGTACGCCAGTTATATGCCCGCGCCGTTCCTTTCGCTGCTCATCGATGATTGCATCGCCACCGGTCGGGATTACCATGATGGCGGGGCGCGCTACAACACCAGTTACATCCAGGGTGTGGGGATTGGCACTTTAACGGACGCCATGACAGCCATGAAATACCATGTCTTTGACCGCCGCCAGATCAGCATGTCTGACCTGTTGATTGCCCTGGAAGGGAATTTCCCTGAGGAGCGCCAGCGGCAGATGCTGCTCAACCGCGGCCCGAAGTACGGCAACGATGATGATTATGCCGATGAGATCATGGTGCGAATTTTCAATGCCTATTTCAATGCCGTGGATGGGCGGCGGAATACCAGGGGTGGGGAGTATCATGTCAATATGCTGCCCACCACCGTTCACGTATATTTCGGTTCAGTGATTGGCGCGACGCCGGATGGACGGCGGGCAGCCCAGCCTCTATCGGAAGGCGTCTCCCCGGTGCAGGGGGCCGACCGCTGCGGGCCGACCGCGGTGCTGCGCTCTGTTGCCAAGATGGATCATGTGCGCACCGGCGGCACGCTGCTCAACCAGAAGTTTACCCCGCAGCTCCTGTCTGACGATACCGGGCTGAACAGCCTGGTGCGGCTGGTGCGATCGTATTTCTTAATGGATGGCCATCACATTCAGTTTAATGTCGTTGACGCGCCGACTTTGCGCGCGGCTCAGAAATCACCGGAGCAGTACCGTGACCTGATTGTGCGCGTAGCCGGCTACAGCGACTATTTCTGTGATTTGAGCGAAACGCTGCAGGAGGAAATCATCGCCCGCACCGAGCACCAGGATTTCTAAGCCCCGGGTTCTTCATCGGGCTGGCTGACCGGGATGGTGAAGGTATTCTCAACCACACCGGGCAATACATCGTAGATAGAGAGGCCTATTTCGTCTTCAAGCTGCTGCTTCAGGCTGAAATAGGCTTTCCACTTTCTAATTGTCCAGTCATTGAATCCATGGCGCAGCGCTACGTCCACCAGGCGCTTTTCCATCAAGCAAAATCCGCCCGGCAGGGTGATCGAATCGCAAATCATAATCAGGTGGTCATATTCTGTGTATATGGCCTGTTGAAGAGAGTACGTTACGAATGCCAGTTCTTCCGGGGTACAGTCCCAGGCGCCGGCGCAGGCCATGGCGTTCTGGATGGGGAAGGAATGGGTCAGGCTAATCCGGGCTGCATCGGGATACCCCAGGCTCTCCAGGTAAAGGTAGCCGTCCAGCACATGGCGCATGGCAGTGCGTCCGAAACGCCGGCCAATATCGTGCAGCAGACCCAAGATATAGGCGTCGTCTGGGTCCAACCGCGGGTGCCTGGCGGCGATGTTGTGCGCTGCGATTGCGGTATGGCGCGAGTGCTCTACCCACGGGCCAGGGTTCAACCCGGCCGCTTTATCCAGCAGCTCATGCGCCTGGGTCAGAGAGGGGAGATGCAGGTGGGGCAGCTTCTCGGGCATTGGGTGAACCAGGTCTAAACGAAGCGGGTATTTTTTTAGCCAGGGGCA
>CAIQIV010000646.1 GCA_903871905.1 uncultured Chloroflexota bacterium
GATAGAATTCAATACTTATACCATCTATAAAACAAAAGAATAATCCATGCATCTCACCTTTGCCACACGACCGTCTGCCCTTGCCCGCTGGCAAACCAGGTATGTGATCGAGAATTTACGCGCCCATTGGCCGGACCTGGATTGCGCAGAGAAGCTGATCACCACCTCCGGCGATCGCATACTGGACAAATCACTGCCTGAGATCGGTGGAAAAGGCGTTTTCACCCAGGAGCTTGAAGCGGAGCTGCTCTCCGGTAAGGTGGATGCCGCGGTCCACTCGCTCAAGGACCTGCCCGTTGAACAGCCCCCCGGGTTGGTGCTTGGCGCTATCCCGGCTCGAGGGGAGGTTCGCGATGTACTGGTATCCCGCGAGGGATGGCGCCTGGATACACTCCCGGTTGGCGCGGTCATCGGCACATCCAGCCTGCGCCGTGGGGCACAGCTGCTGGCTTTCAGGCCGGACTTACGGATTGAGCCGCTGCGTGGGAATGTGGATACCCGCTTGCGCAAAGCTGCCGAAGGCCATTATGATGCAATTATCCTGGCGGGTGCAGGGATCAGCCGCCTGGGATTGGAAGTGCATATCAGCCAGTGGCTCTCTCTGGATGAGATGCTGCCTGCTCCCGGGCAGGGCGCACTGGCGATCCAATGCCGCAGTGATGACCTCCAGACCCGGGGCATCCTGGCGGTGCTGGATCATCCTGCCACGCGCGGCGCAGTCACAGCCGAAAGGGCTTTCCTCGATGGACTCGGCGGTGGGTGTTCTGTCCCGGTAGCCGCTTACGCATCCCAGGAGGCTTCCCTCCACACCCTGCGCGGCGCAGTTGCAGCCCTGGATGGCAGCCAGGTCATCCGGGTGGATGGAAGGGGCTCGGAACCTCAGGCCCTGGGGCTGGAGCTGGCACGCCAGGCGCTGCAGTCCGGCGCGGCAGCCCTGATTTAACAAGGGAAAGGGAGGACACAGCGTGAATCTGCTTGGCGCTCGCGTCATCATCACCCGGCCTCGCGACCAGGCTGACAGCTTTGCCCTGGAGCTGCAGCAGCACGGAGCCGTACCGATATTTTTCCCCGTGATCGAAATTGGCCGGCTGGAAGACGCCACGTCACTGGATGCGGCCCTCAGCCGCCTGGCTGATTTTAATTGGCTGGTGGTGACCAGCGTGAACGGCGTAGAGGCCGTATGGGAACGGCTGGCGGCGTTGGGGATTTCAGCTCTCCCAGCAGGGTTAAAAATAGCTGCGATTGGACCAAAAACAGAATCTGCTTTAAAATCCAGGGGAGTAACCCCGGACTTTGTGCCGGCTGAGTACGTGGCTGAAGCCATCCTTCCTGGCCTGGGTGACGTTCGCGGCCAGTCCATTCTCCTGACCCGCGCCGATATTGCCCGCCCGGCCCTGGCGGATTCCATTCGCCTCGCAGGAGGTAAAGCTTACGAAGTCACCGCCTACCGCACCCTGCCAGCCACGCCCGACGCGGCTGGGATGCAGGCCCTGGCTGCCGGTGTACAGGTCATTACCTTTACCAGCTCATCTACCGTGAGGAATTTCCTGGCCATTGTCCAGGCTCATGGATTGGACCCGCTTAACCTGCCTGGACAACCGCTCATCGCCTGCATTGGTCCAATCACCGCCGCGACCGCCCGCGAAGAAGGCGTACCGGTGCACCTCGTGGCTAAAGAGTACACCACCCAGGGTCTGCTTCAAACCCTGGTCAATGCATGAAAAGAAGGGAAACGACGACAAGATGCTGCTCAAGAATTCTAAAGACATCCAAACTGCCGAAACAGGCGCCCGGCTTCAATATCGCCCGCGCCGCCTGCGCCTCAACCCCGCTCTGCGTGGCATGGTCCGTGAGACGGAGTTGAATCCCAGGGACTTTATCCTTCCCCTATTTATCCGACCAGGCATAAAACAAAAAATCGAAATCCGTTCCATGCCTGGTGTTTTCCAGTGGTCCTCCGACCTTCTGGCGGCAGAAGCCGAAAAGATCTACGCAGCCGGGATCCCGGGTGTGATTTTATTTGGCATCCCATCTGAAAAGGACGCTATCGGCTCAGAGAATTTTTCCCCGGACGGGGTGGTTCACCAGGCCATCCGAGTGCTAAAAAACGCGGTTCCTGACCTGGTGGTGATGACCGATGTCTGCATGTGTGAGTACACGGACCATGGGCACTGCGGCGTGCTGAACGTCGGCGCCCCTCTGCCTCATCCGAATCTCCCCGAGGGATACGTGCTTAATGATGAGACGCTGGATATTCTGGGAAAGGTGGTCGTCTCTCATGCACAGGCCGGGGCGGATATCCTGGCCCCCAGCGGCATGATTGACGGCATGGTCGGCGCCATTCGCCAGGCATTAGACAACCATGGCTTTGAACACCTGCCGGTCCTCTCCTACTCTGTAAAATACGCATCCGGCTTCTACGGACCCTTTCGGGATGCCGCTGAATCGCCTCCCAAGTTTGGCGATCGCAAGTCTCACCAGATGGATCCTGCCAACGCCCGCGAAGCTCTCCGCGAGGTTGCCATCGACATCCAGGAAGGAGCAGATATGCTCATGGTAAAACCTGCCCTGCCGTACCTGGACATCCTGCGTTCGGTGCGCGACCGTTTCCCGGATTATCCCCTTGCAGCCTATAATGTCAGCGGTGAGTATTCGATGATCAAGGCTGCTTCAGCTAACGGCTGGCTCGACGAGCGCACTGTGACCCTGGAGGCGCTGACCGCTATCAAGCGCGCCGGGGCTGACTTTATCCTGACCTACCACGCCATGGACGCAGCGCGGTGGCTGAGCGAAGGACGATAGGCCTGATGGGAACAAATTCTCAAACACCCTACCGGTTTTTGCAAGCCTGCCTGAGGCAGGAGGTCGATGCAACCCCGGTGTGGTTCATGCGCCAGGCCGGGCGCTACATGGCTGAATACCGGGCAATCCGGGAGAAATACACCCTGTTGGAAATGGTGCGCCAACCGCAAGTTGCTGCTGAGGTCACCATGCAGCCAGTGGACCGCCTGGGTGTGGATGCAGCCATCCTTTTCGCTGATATTCTGCTCCCGGCAATCCCCATGGGGATTAACCTGGAATTTGCCAAGGGCGAAGGCCCGGTGATCCATAACCCGGTGCGCACCCAGCCTGATGTGGAGCATCTGCGCCGGGTAGACCCGGAGACGGATCTGGGCGAGGTTATGGAGGCGGTACGCCTGGTTCGACGCCAGCTGGATGACATGGCTCCGCGGCGCCATGTCGCTCTGATTGGCTTCTCGGGAGCGCCGTTCACCCTGGCGTCTTATATGGTTGAGGGCGGCGCATCCCGCGATTACCGCCTGACCAAAACCCTGATGTACAGCGAGCCAGTCGTGTGGCGCGGGTTGATGGAACACCTGTCAGAGACGCTCGCGGCTTACTTGATCGCTCAGGTCAAAGCCGGGGCACAGGCCGTGCAACTGTTCGATTCATGGGTTGGCGCTTTGAGCCCTGCAGATTATCAGCAATATGTTCTGCCGTACTCCCAGGCGGTCATCCAGGCTGTTCAGAAGACTGGCGTGCCCGTGATCCACTTCGGCACCGGGACTACCACGCTGCTTCCCTTGATGCAGAGGGCCGGTGGCGATGTGATCGGGATCGATTGGCGCCTGCCCCTGGACCAGGGAAGGCAGATTCTGGGAATGCAGACCGCCATCCAGGGCAATCTCGACCCGGTGGCGCTCTTCGCGCCGCTCCCGGTCTTGAAAGACAAGGTTCACGACATCCTGCAGCGCGCCGGTGGACAGCCAGGGCACATATTTAACCTGGGTCACGGTATACTGCCTGGCACTCCAGTTGAAGCCGTCAGGGCTGTGGTGGATATGGTTCATGAATACCATCAATAAAAGAAAAGGAAAAGGATATGGCGCTCAAGACACACCGTTCACAACAGTTATTTGAACAGGCGCAAAGCCTGTTTCCAGGCGGGGTCAACTCACCTGCCAGGGCCTTCCGCGCAGTCGGCGGAAAGCCGCTGATCATTGCCCGCGGCCAGGGACCTTACCTGTTTGATGTCGATGGGAACCGGTTTATTGACTATGTGCTCTCCTGGGGTCCCCTGATCCTCGGGCACGCCCACCCCCAGGTCGTGGCAGCCTTAAAAGAAGCTGCTGAGACGGGCACCAGTTACGGCGCCCCCAGCCCAAAGGAGAACGAGCTGGCGCTGCTGGTGCAGGAATTTCTGCCGCACATGGAGCGCATGCGCTTTGTCAACTCTGGCACCGAAGCTACAATGAGCGCCCTGCGTGTGGCGCGCGCCTTCACCGGAAGGGACAAAATCATCAAGTTTGAAGGCTGTTACCATGGTCATGCCGACTACCTGCTGGTGAAAGCCGGCTCTGGTGTGGCCACCCTGGGACTGCCAGACTCACCCGGCGTACCGGCTGCGATCGCCCAGGATACTCTGGTTGCGCCCTATAACGACCTGGAAGCGGTGGCTGCATTATTCGAAAAATACCGCAACCAGATTGCAGCCGTGATCCTGGAACCGGTGGTGGGCAACATGGGGGTTGTGCCGCCGGTCGATGGTTTCCTGGCCGGCCTGAGGAAACTGACCAGCGAAAACCAGGCTTTGCTGATCCTGGACGAGGTCATGACCGGTTTCCGCGTCCATCCCGGCGGAGCGCAAACCCTGTATGGCATCCAGCCCGACCTGGTTACCCTTGGCAAGGTCATCGGTGGTGGTCTGCCAGTCGGAGCTTATGGTGGAAGACGGGATATCATGGAAATCGTAGCCCCTTCTGGCCCAGTATACCAGGCCGGGACCCTCTCTGGAAACCCCCTGGCCATGGCCGGAGGGATCGCCACGCTCAACCTGCTTAAACAGCCCGGTACCTGGGAGGCGCTGGACGCTGTCACCGCAACCCTCTGCGAGGGCATTCAACACGCGGCTGACCAGGCGAAGGTCACGGTGACCGTTCGCCGCGTGGGAACAATGTTCACCATCTTCTTCGGCCAGGGAGAATTGAATAACTGGTCTGAAATTTCCAAATGTGATAAAGAGGCCTTTGCCCGCTTCTTCCGCCGCATGCTGGAAGCCGATGTATACCTGCCGCCCTCCCAGTTTGAAGCCGGGTTTGTCTCCACCGAGCATGATGACCGGGTGATCCAGCGGACCATCGATGCCGCCAGGAAATGCTTTCCAGAGTAGGTTTTGCCGGGAATGCTTGAGTGTGATATAGTATAAGGCATTCAAAAAAACCTAATCGGAGGAGCAAATGTCCAATCGTCTTTCTCGGGCCGAGCGCCGGGCTAACAAACGCCGCAACCAGAGAATCATCATCGGGGCGGTGGCGGCCATCATCATCCTGGTTATCATTGCCGTGGTTGCTTATAACCAGATCAATTCCAATGAAAAAAATGCGAATCCTGCTGAATCCGGCAATTTGACCACCCTGCCTTCAGGTCTTAAATATGAAGATTTGAAGGTTGGGGATGGGCAGGAAGCCGCGACAGGCGATAGTGTAAAGGTGCATTACACCGGCTGGCTGGAAAATGGCACCAAGTTTGATTCATCGGTTGACCGCGGCCAACCCTTTGAGTTTTCCCTTGGAGCCGGGATGGTGATCAAAGGCTGGGATGAAGGAGTTGCCGGGATGAAGGTGGGTGGAAAACGCAAACTGGTGATCCCCCCTGAACTGGGATACGGCGCTCAAGGCGCTGGAGGGGTTATCCCTCCCAATGCTGTATTGATTTTTGAAGTGGAGCTGCTGGACGTCACCAAGCCCTGATGCAGCTCGGTGTAATAAAAAAGTGCGCCCCGGCATCAGCCGCAGGCGCACTTTTTTTAAAGGCCAGGGACCTATGCCCGGACCTTCTCAGCACTTTGTTGGGATATTCGGTTGGTCAGCACCTTCCCCAGGCGTGCAATCCCCTCGCGGATAATGTCCGGCCGGGCGTACGAAAAATTCAGGCGCATGGTGTTCTCTCCACCACCTAAGGGGTGGAAGGAGCCTCCAGGTACAAACGCCACCTTTTCTGCCACGGCATCCTTGAGCACCTCACTCGAGTCCAAATTATTGGGAAGCGTAGCCCAGAGGAACAGTCCCCCTTCGGGGTGTGTCCATTCAACCCCAGGTGGGAAGTATGCATCCATCGCCGACATCATCACATCCCGCCGCTCGCGGTAAGTAGAGCGGATCACTTTAATATGCCGGTCCAGGAAACCTCCTCGCGAGACTTCGTGGGCAACCAATTGGTTGAAGGTAGCAGAATGCAGGTCCTCCCCCTGCTTGGCCTGCACCATCTTTCGTATCACTTCCGGTGGAGCAATCACCCAGGCCAGCCGGAGACCTGGAGCCAGGATCTTGGAAAACGTGCTCAGGTAGATCACATTCCCACAATACTCACCGCTGCAATTATCCCGGAACTGTCCGTCCAGGAGCACAACCGAAGGCAGATGTTCGCCATCATAACGCAGCTGCCCATAAGGATCATCTTCGATGATGGGAACGCCGTAGTGATCAGCCAGCTCAATGAGCCTCTTTCGCCGTTCGAGTGCCAGGGTCACACCTGCCGGGTTATGGAAATTGGGCAGAACATAGATGAATTTTGGCCCATAACGCAGCGCCGCTTCCAGTTCATCCGTTATCATGCCATATTCATCAATGGGCACCGTGACATATTCAGCGCCGTAGGTTGCCCAGGCCTGTAGAGCACCCAGGTAAGTAGGTGATTCAACCAGGATGTGATCCCCTGGGTTTATGAACACCTTACCGATCAGATCCAGCGCCTGTTGGGAGCCGGAGGTGATCATAATATTATCTGGTGAAACATCAATGCTGTAGCGAGCAGAATGGCGGGCAATCTGCTCGCGCAGCGGTCGATAACCTTCTGTAGAGCTGTATTGGAGAGATAATGCACCATAATCACGCAAGACACGCTCACACGCTTCGCGAAATTCTTCAATCGGGAAGACTTCTGGCGCAGGCATTCCTCCTCCAAAGGAGATAATATCTGGCCGCTCCGTTAATTTTAAAAGTTCGCGCACTGCTGAGCTTTTCATCCGCTGGGTTCGCTGAGCATAGCGATGGTCCCAAAGTGTCTGCATATTTTTCTCCTTATCCTATAGCAAGATCAATCTATTTCGTGAACCTGCTGACCACGGTAGCCGGGGTTGGTAAAACGGTCTTATCACCGACCTGCAGTTCTGCCGGAGATTTTCCTGTCTTATCTGGAGCACCCTGGAAAACCAACAGGGATGTTCCTTCTTCAGCGCTTTTCAACTCAACAAATGCCTGGCCTGTCAGGTAGGATTCTGCATCAACAGCACAGCTCGAAACCCAACCGATGACACGGCCGCGTTTGTCGATCACGGGATCGCCGGAGTGCGCCATGCGCACACCTTTCTCGTTGAAGCGGAAGCGCACCACCACCCCCTTGCGGTTTTTCTCCTGCTCCAGAAATGCCTGGCGCCCAATAAACCAGGGTTTATAGGTCTTGACATACGTGCCAAAGCCAGCCTCGCCAACCCCCAGGTTTTTCTCCCCACCCATCTCATGCCCATAAAGGGGCAGGCCAGCTTCTGTGCGCAGCGAATCGCGCGCCCCCAGACCAATCGGCTTAATCCCAAATGGCCGTCCGGCTTGCAGCAGGGCATTGAAGAGGGCATCCGCCCGTTCTGGATGAACGAATAATTCAAAAGCCATTTTCTCCCCCGTATATCCAGTCCGGGAAACCACTAGGTCAAACTCGCCCACCTGCGCCTCGCATAATTCAGTCCGCTTGAGAGCAGTGATCTTCCGGCGTGTTTCAGAATCGACCCCCAGCGCCAGAAGGACATCACGAGCGCGTGGGCCCTGCAGGGCAATATCCACTCGCATATCCTGACCTTCGCGCGGATCGCGCAGGTTTCGCAGGGTAACATTCCGGCCAAATACCCGGGCCCACGGCCTGGCGCTATCTACACACACTTTACCTTCGCGCACCGCATTTAACCACGCCCAATCTTTGTCATCATTCGAAGCATTGACCACGATCAGGAATTTCTCAGCACCGCGATGGTAAACCAATAAATCATCGATCACGCTGGCATCTGGAGCCAACAGGTGGGTATAGCAGGACTCCCCAACTGCCAGCGAGCCGATATCATTTCCCACCACGCAGTTCAGGAAGACTGCTGCATCCGGACCTTCTGCCTGGTAGACGCCCATGTGAGCGACATCGAATACACCTGCTGCCTGGCGCACTGCCAGGTGCTCTTCGATCACGGATGAATACCATACTGGCATTTCCCATCCGGCAAATGGGATGATCTTCGCTCCCAGGCGTTTATGCGTTTCAAAAACAGGCGTCTGGCGTAAACCAGCTTCTTTTTCTACCCAGGAAAACTCTGGCAGAGGGTTACCGATATGCTTGAGATCACCAATGCAATACGGTTTCTCCCGCCCATCCTGACTGGCAGGCGCTTCTTTTTGCGCTTCGACCGCCGCTTCCGCCACCAACACCGGTCCGGGAACCTTGCGCAGAACATCCTGGTCAAACGCCACATAACCATCCGAAAGATCTCTCAGCCAGGCCGCTGCCAGACCTGATTTTTCTCCTGGCACACCCAGGCGAAAATCGTAACTCCCCACACAGGTCAATACACCGTCCACGCTGCCGCGTGGCGTCACCAGGCTCACCGACTGGCTTTCCCCGGCAGCAAGGTCCTCGATATCTGAAGCAAGCGCAAAATTCAGAAATTCGCGCACATGCTCGCCAGAAATCTCATACACACCCCATACAGAGCCTTCCAGGCTTTCAATGATATTCTCAACCAGTTTCCCAACCTGCCCCAGGGATGTCACCTTTCCATCTAAGCCTGAACCAGGCTTATCGTCAACGAAGAAATGGTGAGGATACCCGTGAATACCAGGTTCATAATCTGCCCCGGCTTTTTCTGCAATCTCGCGCACTTTGATCTTGGAGTTTTCCAGGATATCGAAGTTGAATTTCGCCCTCCGGGCTCTGCCCTTGCGGGCTTCCAACGAGTAGGGCACCGCTGACTGCAGAATATCGCTGATGATGTCTGCCAGGTATACCATCTCCGGCTCCTTCAAGCCGCGCTGCGTGACCCATGGGGTGCCCATACGGATGCCCGAAGGATCCACCGCAGAGCGGTCGCCCGGTATTGTATTGCGGTTAACCACAATCCCGGCAATATCCAGGATGCGGGCAGCCTGGTCTCCTGAAAGGCCCGTGCCATCGGGACCAACGACACTGGATGTATCCAGATTCATCAGGTGGGTATTCGTGCCGCCGTAAGGGATACGGAAGCCGCGCTCTACAAAACGCGCGGTGAACGCTGCACAGTTCTTTACAATCTGGTGCTGCAGTTCTTTAAACTGCTCGGTGCGCGCCAGCTTGAATGTAAGGGCCACCGCAGCAAAGACATGGACGTGCGGACCTCCCTGCTCACCGGGGAAGACACCGCGATCGATCTTCCGCGCCAACTGCGGGTTAGTCGTAATGATACACGCGCCGCGCGGACCACACAGGGACTTGTGGGTGGTGAAGCTAATCACATCCGCATAACCTACCGGTGAAGGATAGGCCCCGGCTGCGACCAGGCCAGCGACATGGGCAATATCAGCCATCAGCAAGGCGCCCACCCCGCGGGCAATCGCCTGGAAGCGCGCCCAATCTACCGCCCAGGGATAAGAGGAATAGCCGGCGATGATGATCTTTGGCTTACATTCCTTTGCCAACGCTTCGACCTGATCATAGTTGATCATCTGTGTCTGCGGATCAACGGTGTAATGAACGGCGTTGTACAACTTTCCAGAGCGGTTCACCGGTGAGCCATGGGAAAGATGACCGCCGTGAAGCAGGTCCATTCCCAGGATAGTATCCCCTGGAGCAATCAACCCGTTATATACCGCGTTATTAGCCGGCGCTCCTGACAGCGGTTGAACATTCACAAAAAGATCGCCGGCAGAGACGCCGTTTGCAGCAAATGCCTCGGCGCAGCGCCGCCGGGCCAACGCCTCGATCACGTCTGCATATTCAACCCCTTTATAATAACGAGGGTCAGAATATCGCCGGTAATTAGCCAGGCGGGTGTTGTAATCCAGGATGTCCGCTTCGCTCAACCAGCGTGTTTCCTCATCGGGATAACCTTCTGAATAGATATTTTGAAATGCGGAGCCCAGCGCCTCGCGTACTGCCAGCGGAGCCTGGCTTTCACTGGGGATCAGGATCAACTTTCGCACCTGGCGCTCTGCTTCTAATTCACTGAGCTCAAACACATCCGGGTCAAGCTCTGCTAATGTACCGCGAAACAAGAAATCACTCATCGTTTGCTCCTGAATTGGTGGATATAAATATACAAGCCTCCCAAGAGTATACTCCTCCAGGGAGGCTTGCTCGGCTCTCAATACAACTTCGTAAGAACAGGGATAGGCGATAGAAGTTCATGGGACGATCCCCGCGCAAGAAACCCGGTCCGACTTGATCGTCTCATCTTTTTTCCACTCCTTCCCATCGATCAGGATCTGGCATTTTAGCGTACCAGACTGGGTCGGGTTGGTGGCAGTCAGGATTACCGTGGTAGAACGGGGAATTTGCAGCGTCTTTTTCCAGGGCAGCATGGCATCAACCGGCTTGGTCGATTTGCCATCCGCGTCGGTATAAGCAACAACAATCGTGGTTGCGCTTCCGGATAGGCGGTAGGTGATCGAACGTACGTTTGGGTCTTTGCGTACAAAATTCTTAGCAGCATAAAACAGGCCCAGGAAAACCACCGCCACCAGGCCTAACACCACGTAGTTTTGAATGTTCTGGTTCCTTCTTTGGCTTGCGTTCACTGTCATGGCTTTGCTCCAGGCAATCCTTACAATTTGATTCTAGTATTATTGGGAATTCCGGTCAAGTGTCTTAAATCCTATCTGAGATTATGATTCC
>CAIQIV010000647.1 GCA_903871905.1 uncultured Chloroflexota bacterium
ACGAGGCAGCCGAGCTGCAGGCGGGGCGCATCGAGGCGGTGTATGACTCGATCGCCCGGCTGCTCAACTGCCGGCGAGACGAGGCGGCGGTGGTCGAAAACGCCACCCGCGCCTGGGACATGGCTTTCTATGCCATCCCCTTCCAGCCCGGCGATCGCATCCTGACCTCGGTCGCCGAGTACGCCAGCAATTACATCGCTTTCCTGCAGGTGGCGCGGCGCACGGGGGCGGTGGTCGAGGTGATCCCCAACGACGAACACGGGCAGCTCTCGCTGCGGGCGCTGGAATCGCTGCTCGAGCGCCCGGCGAAGCTGGTGGCGATCACCCACGTGCCCACCAACGGCGGGCTGGTCAACCCGGCGGCGGCGGTTGGACGCCTGGCGCGCCAGGCCGGGGCCCTGTACCTGCTGGATGCCTGCCAGTCGATCGGCCAGATGCCGCTGGACGTGGCGCAGACCGGCTGCGATATGCTCTCGGCCACCGGGCGCAAGTTCCTGCGCGGGCCGCGCGGCACCGGTTTTCTGTATGTGCGCCGCGAGCTGCTGGAACAGCTCGAGCCGCCGTTCCTCGACCTGCACGCCGCCCGCTGGGTGGGGCGGGACGCTTACCAGGTGCGCCCGGATGCGCGGCGCTTTGAGAATTGGGAGACCTATTACGCCGGGAAGATCGGGCTGGGCGCGGCGGTGGAGTATGCCCTGGGCTGGGGGCTGGAGGCGATCGAGGCGCGCATCACCCGGCTGGCCGGGGAGCTGCGCCGGGCGCTGGCGGCGCTGCCGGGGGTGCGGGTGCACGACCTGGGCGAGCACCCATGCGGCATCGTCACCTTCACCGCTGCCGGGGCCGCCCCCCAGGCCGTCCAGGCGGCGCTGCGGGCGCAGGGGATCAACGTCTCCGTCACGTCACGCGCCTCTACCCGGTTGGATATGGAGCAGAGAGGCCTGGATGAGCTGGTGCGCGCCTCGGTCCATTACTACAACACCGGGGAAGAGATCGAGCGCCTGTGCGCCGCGGTGGCGGGTTTATAAATGTGGTAAACTGTGCAGGATGAGGACCGGTAGTGGAGCAAACTGAGAACCTGACGCGGCGGCAGAAGCTGATCGTGGCGGTGCAGGCCGGGCACGAGGCGCTGGTGGGTTTTGTGCGCGGGCTGGGGGCGGCGGAGCGGGAGCTGGCGGAGCCGCGGCTGCTGGCGGCGCACCTGGCGGCGCACAAGCTGCGGACGGCGCGGGCGGTGATGGCCTGGAGGCTGGGCGGGGCGGTGGATCTGCCAGGCGAAGCCGAAGAGCAGGCGGAAGATGAGCGGGGATTTGCCGCGGCCTCCTGGCAGGAGGCGGCCGACCTGATGCTGCAGGCGCAGCGCCAGGCGCTGGAGCTGATCCTGGCGCTGGAGGCGGCCGAGCTGGAGCAGGTGGGGACGGCAGCCTGGATGGGACGCCGCCCGCTGTGGCGGGTGCTGTATGCCGGCTGCCTGGGCTACCCGGCGTCCCGCCTGGCAGGGTACTGGCTGGCGCACGGGCGGGCGGAGGCCGCGGGGCGGCTGCGCCAGCAGGAGCTGCAGATGGCGCTGGGGCTGGACGACGCCCCGGCCTGGCAGGGGGCGGCGCACTATCACCTGGCCTGCTACCAGGCCCTGGCAGGGCCTGCTGGGGCGGCGCTGGAGGAGCTGGGCCTGGCCTTTGATCTGTCCCCGGAGCTGGC
>CAIQIV010000648.1 GCA_903871905.1 uncultured Chloroflexota bacterium
AGGGCAGCAGCTGGATCATATCCCTGGCTTTGCAGGCCAGGTCTTCGTAATCCACCTGGTAGCTGTAAGCCTCGTTCAGCTTGGGCTCAAGGCCGATAATGATGTTCCCTGACCTGGGCTGCAAAATGTAGCCCCACCAACCAAACCCGACAAATGGAGTAAAGCGGTGCGGCTGGCGCTCGGTGATCATCAGCGTATCAAATTTGGGCTGGATCGGGGTAGAACAACCGGCCATTTCGTTGAAGCGGGCCGCCCAGGGGCCGGCCGCATTGACCACCGCCCCAGCGGCAAACTTCCCCACGGTGGTGGTTACCCCACACACCGAACTTCCCTGGAACAGCAGGCCGGTGGCACGAACTCCGGTGCGAATTTCTGCCCCCAAACGAGACGCAGCGCGCCCAAAAGCACGTGTAACCCGCATGGGATTGGCCATGCCATCCGTGGGACACAATTTACCTGCCAGGGTACGCTCCGTCAGCCCTGGAACGATCTCCCGGCATTCAGCCGGCGTGATCATGCGCACCTCGCTCAGGCCCTGGGCATGCTCCCACTCGGTCTCCTTTTCCAATAGCGCCGCTTTCTCAGCTTCCCAAACCACTTTAAGATTTCCGGTGCGCCGGTACTCCAGGTCGCAGTCCAATTCTTCGGCCAGGTTGGCCCACAGGCGCACACTGGCCATAGCCAGATGCAGCGCACCTGTGCGGCCCTGCTGGCGCACGCCGCAGGCACACCTGCCGGAGGCTTCCAGCCCCACCGCCCGGTCTTTTTCCAGCAAGGTGACCTTGATCCCCTTCTTCGACAGATAATAAGCCGTGGAGCAGCCGGCAATGCCGCCACCGATAACCACCACGTCGCTGGTCATTTGACCACCGCGGCCGGCGCTCCTGCCGCCAGGACGCTCAGCGGGATGGGATGAATTGGCGGGCGCACGGTGAACGGCTGCAGGTCGGCCAGGGATTGGTGCGTGGCCTCGGCAATCAGCGGGGCCGCCAGTACGCTGCAGAAGCGCCCCTGGCAGTAGCCCATGCCCGCCCGGGTGCGCAGCTTTACCTGGTTCAAATCGGTCGCACCCTCGGCAATGGCATCCTTTGCCTGGCGGTAGGTCACCTCCTCGCAGCGGCAGAGCAGGGTATCATCCTGCGCCAGGCGGGTCAACCCCGGGCGGAAGGTATAGATCGCCTGCAAGGCTCCCGCCAGGCGGTTCAGATGGCTCAGTTCCGCCATGACCGGCGCCAGGCGCTGCTCCAACTCCGTGTCACGGATGAAACCCAGTTGGCAGGCTGCGGTGAGGCCCGCGACCTGGCCCTCGAGGAGCGCCACTTTCGAGCCGCTAATATCGGTGACATCACCGGCCACGAAGATCCCAGGCTGGGTGGTCTCCATGCGCTCGGAATGCAGCGGGACAAACCAGCTCAAGCGCCGGTCAAAGCGCAGCCCACAGCCCAAGGCCACCGCCAATTGAAACGAGGGCAGCAGCCCATACCCCAGGCACACCGCATCGACATCAAACTGACGTTCTGTGCCTGGAATAGGGGCCCCCACCACATCCAGGCGGGCGATGGTCACCTGCTCCACGTGCTCCCTGCCGCTGGCTTTTATAATGGAATGGTTGAACAGCAGGGGGACCTTGTGCTTGCGCAGAGTATTGGTATAACCCAGGGCTTCACCCAGGCGGTCCCAATGCCCCCAGAATTTTGGCAACTGCTGCCAGCCATGGAGAGGATCGGCGGCTTCTGCCACACACACCACCTCGGCGCCAGACTTAATCAGCAGGTCCGCCAATGCCAACTGCAGCGGCCCCAGGCCGCTGAGCAAGATGCGCTTCCCAGGCAGCACCCACTGGGTCTTGACCATGCGCAGGGCTGCGCCTGCGCCCAGGATGCCAGGCAGCGTCCACCCCGGGAAAGCCAGCGGGCGATCATAAGCGCCGGTCGCCAGGATGACCCGGTCGGTGGGCAGCAGGAAACTGTGCTCCTGGTCAGCCAGGGCCAGGGTATGCTGCTCAAATGCCCCCCACACCTGCATGTTGTACAGGGTCCTGATCCTGGGATGAGGGAGCTTATCCAAGACCTGGGGGGCATCTACCCGGCCAGACTGCGCGTCCAGGGGATTGGCAAATTTGAATTGGGGCGGGGACTGGCGGTAATACTGCCCACCCGGGAGAGGGTTATCGTCGATCAGGGTGACCTCGACACCGGCTTCGGCGGCAGTATAGGCCGCCATGATACCGGCAGGGCCGGCTCCCACCACGGTCAAAGGCGTAGGGTTCAGGTCAGGCATCAGATTTGCCTTTCTACCAGGTCGCCCGGCTGGGCAAAGGTGACACAGGCCCGCACATTCGGCTGGCCATTGACCGTGACCAGGCAGTCAAAACACAGGCCCATCCCGCAGAAAGGGCCGCGCGGCTCGCCTGAGAGCGCCGAATGGCGGAACATCTGCCAGCCCGAGGCCAGCAGCACAGCGGCAATCGTCTCGCCCGGGTAAGCGGTCACTGGAGCCCCATTGACCTGGATCTGGAAGGGCTGTCCACGGGTCACTCCCTGTTGGATTCTTAAATCATTACCCATTGATACCTTCTCCAATCGTTTCAAGCTGGCGGCGGTCAAATCATTAGACATCCCGATCCTATCCCCTTCTTACAGATGTCCTTCTCAACAGGTACCAGGACATGTGCGCCTGCACCATGCTCTTGGTCAGGAGATCATCAAAGGCCGCTTCCCGGTCAGGATGTCCCAGGCCGGGAAGCGGCAGGAGGAAAATTATTTTTTCTTCTTCGGGGTGCCCACGATGATCATGGTGGTTTTTTCAACGATCTCCAGGATCTCATGCACCTCACCCGCCGGGGTGTAGTAATAACAACCCTCATCAACAATTACTTCCTCATTCCCCAGCCGCATGCGCATCTTACCCTTAGCAATGTAGATAATCTGCGATTCGGCATGGGCATGGCCGGAGAAGGTAACACCGGGATCAAAAGTCCACTCTTCCACAGTTAAAACCGATGGATCGTGGATAGGTCGGCGTGAGGACACACCGGGCCGACCTGGGATGACTGGCATATCTTTATTGAGAGAAATCATCTTGGCCTCCGTAAAAGGGGTATTGTTTTAGATGCCCAATAAATCGGGTACACCGGTCAGATCAGGGAGTGTATCATAAGGCCCATAAGCCGGATCGCCTTTTTCCTGGTAGCGGTTAATCCACACGGCCTTCCAGCCCAGGTCATGAGCCGGCATGATATCATATTCAAAACCATTGGCTACGTGCAGGATCTCGGATTTATCGCAGCCCAACTTCTTCAAAGTATAGTCGAAAATCGGCTTGGTTGGCTTATAAGCCCGGGCCTGCTCGGCGGAGATGTAATCATCAAATGGCACACCGATGTTTTCAATGTTTTTCTCGATCAGGCGATCTTCGGTGTTGGAGATGATCACGATCTTGCAGTATTGGCGCAGCTTGCGCAAAACAGGCGGGACATCCGGGAAAGGCCCCCAGGTCGGGACAGCCGCCATCATGGTATCACCATCTTCTTCGATGTACTCCAGGCCGTACTTGCGCATCATGGTGGCCAGGCAGCGGCGCAGCACCGTCTCGTAAGGGCGGTACGGCTTCAGGATCTCATCGAAGCGCATGTCGCTAAACTCTTGCAAAAAGGCCTCTGTGTCGATCTGCTTGGCGCGCTCGCCCAGGATCTGCATGGTCACCTTGGTCATTTCAAAATTAATCAAAGTACCATACGCATCGAAGGTGATATACTTGGGCATTTTATACATCCGGCTCTCCTTGTTGGTTAAAAAGTTTTTAGTCAGAAAGCAGCGTGCTCCATCCCCTGGGATGGAGCACGGCGCAGTCTGATATTAATCCATGGTCGTTACAGTGGGCTTCCACTCCAGGTCAGATTCCTGGCCGGTGGTGTCCCA
>CAIQIV010000649.1 GCA_903871905.1 uncultured Chloroflexota bacterium
CTTCATTGGCAAACTTCAATTCAGGCCTTGCTCTCCACTGGCAGCGGCACGGTCGGTCCAGAGACTTTGCGCCAATAGATAAAGCTCTCCACGGAAAAAACAATCAATGCCAACCAGATCATGCTGAACCCCACCAGGCGCGCCTGGTTGAACGACTCACCGAAAACAAAGACCCCCAAAATGAACTGCAGCGTTGGAGTGATATACTGCAGCAGCCCCATGGTGGAGAGCGGAACCCGCCGCGCCCCAGAGGCAAACATTAACAACGGGATGGCGGTCACCACCCCGGTCAGCGAGAGCAATATCGTTGTCCACAACCCGGCGCGAGCATAAGCGCCCACACCCAGGCGGTCTTCCACCAGCAAAAAAACTAATGCCGGCAGGAAAACCATACCTGTCTCCATCGTCAGGCCATACAGGGAACCCAACGGGGCAACTTTCTTGACCAGGCCGTACATGCCAAAAGTCAAGGCCAGCACCAGGGCGATCCACGGCAGGGTACCATAACTAAGGGTCAGGTAAGCCACGCCTAACGCTGCCAGGCCCACCGGCAGCCACTGCACCGGGCGCAACCGCTCACGCAGGATGACCACGCCCATTACCACGCTGACCAGCGGATTGATAAAATACCCCAGGCTGGCTTCCACCACGTATCCTGAATTGACTGACCACACATAGACTAACCAGTTGACAGCCAACAGCAGCCCTGCCCCCAGGTAAATCAACAAAGTACGCCGGTTGATAACCCCTTTGAATGCAAACAATTCCTGGCGCGCGGCGATCACCACAATCAAAAAGAGGAATGACCAGACGATACGGTGTGCAACAATCTGCGTCGCAGGGACCTGATGAAGGGCCTTAAAAAAAATGGGGAAAATTCCCCATAGGATGTATGCCGAGGCTGCATAGAGCAGACCCTTATTCAAATGCATCGAAATTCCTTTCTATCAACCGACAAAGCCAATCATAACAGAATTCTACCCTTGTGATAAACCAGCTTGGTCGCAATCTCATTCTTCCGTTTATAATAACCAGCACAAACAAAATTCCAGAAAGAAGAACCCAGCCATGAAAGAATCCTTTCGCAACCGATTACGCAGCGAGAAACTGCTGATTGGCACCCTGCTTACCTTACCCTCTCCCGAAGTGGCCGAGATTCTCTCGCATGCCGGTTTTGACTGGTTGTTCATTGACCTGGAACACAGCCCGATCAGCATGCGGGACGCCCAGGTGCTGCTGCAAATTGCCAGCCCATCCTGCAGCTGCATCATGCGTGTGCCGCTCAATGATGAGATCTGGATCAAGAAGGCCCTGGACAGCGGTGCAGATGGCGTGATGGTCCCCCAGGTCAACAGCGCTGAGGCAACGCAGCAGGCGGTTCACTTCAGCAAGTATCCACCGCAGGGCGGGCGCAGCGTGGGCGTAGCGCGTGCCCACGCCTACGGCGCCCGGCTGCAGGAATACATCGACCAGGCAAACAGTGCCACCTCCCTGATCATCCAGGTCGAACATATCCAGGCTGTGAGAAACATCGAGTCCATCCTGGCAACGGAAGGCCTGGATGGGGTGCTGATCGGTCCCTACGACCTGTCAGCGAGCATGGGCCTGA
>CAIQIV010000650.1 GCA_903871905.1 uncultured Chloroflexota bacterium
CGATGTTCCATCCCAGGCTCGGTGGGGCAGGGAATTATCCAACTGGAGTGAGAACTGTCCACTGCGGCCTTTGCTGTCCATGGCGGAAATCACATGCGTACCTTCCGCGCCAGGAAGGATATTCAGTACCACAGTGATCTTGCCACTGCTGTCTGCCTGCACCGCTCCAATGGAAGCCATGCTGCCCGCCAGCTTTACCGTGGAATCCGGGTAGAAGTTATGCCCGGTAAAAGTAAAGGTGCTGGTCATGTCACCGTCGGGATAATTGCTGCTTAGAACGGGGGGTGAGACCATCAAGGGCTCCAGGTAAGCCATATCCAGTTGGTTACAAACGATATTTGTGAGGCTGACGCAGAAGCTGAGATAGGGGAAGCCGCGACTGTCCATAGCCAGGGAGGGGTGGCGGGCAGTGCCTGCAGCATCCAGTTCTGTCAGATACCAGCCTCTAACATCGGAGTAGACATAGCGCAGGGATAGCCAATCATTGGTCACTGAAAACATGATATGCGGCATGTTCATAAGACCCAGAGATAGTGAAAGATCCTCAATCCGCCCCAGGTTTGAAAAGAGCACCTGCCGGCCCCACAGAGTGCCGTTGAAGGTCAGGTATATCAGGCGATCTCCGTCCGAGAAGGCGACATGAGGAAAGTTGAAGGAATCGATGGCAATAGCAGTTTGCACCCGTGCATCATTCGCAAGGGTGTAGACCTCCCAGCTAAAACCGGTCCAGCGAGCATAGCGCAGGTACTTTCCGTCTTTAATATATGTGATATGCGGGTTATCGCTGGAGTCCAGGGCCAGCGCAACATCTGCCGCGGCGATACCTGTTTCAATTGTAGATGTAGTCCACTGGCTTCCATTATAAATTGCTGCTGCCAGTCCGATGTTTCCGGCGCTGCTCGCCTCTGAGCGCACATAGGCAATGACCGGATTACCATTTTTCTTTACGGCAATCGCGCTGCGCAGCGTGCTCCCAGTCTCTATGGACTGGGATGACCAATTCGCGCCGTTATAATTCAGGTAAGTCAAATTCAGCCCGCGGTTATAGCTGATGTGTGGGTGTTTCTGGGCATCCAGGGCCAGGCTGACGTGGTCAATGATCTGGTCATCAGAAAAGACGGTAGAATCCCAGGTCGCGCCGTTGTAGACAACGTAACGGAGTGCCCCAGCATCAGCATAGGCAATGTGAGGGTAACCCTGGATATCAATTTGCATCGCCGTACGGGCGATATTCTCCCCATAACCGGCAATTACAAGGTGCCAGGGGATGTCTGCTGCACTGGCTGGCATTGCAGCCAAAAGCAAGGATAGTATAAGAATCAGGGTGAGAAATTTACTTTTATTCATGGGTTAAATTATAAGGGTTATCTGGGGGAAAATGCAACCCGGATAACCCTATTTTTACGGGAAATTTGATTAGAGAACTGGCAGTAGATATTCGTAGGCAGCCAGGGCAGCTTTTGCTCCTTCGCCTATCGCCACCAACACTTGTTCGGAAAAGGCTGTGCAGACGTCCCCCGCAGCAAAGATGCCCGGTACGCTGGTGCGGTTCTGGCAGTCGACGCCAATTCTTCCCAATGGATCCAATTCCAACAAACCTTCGACCATCTTCGTATTGGGGATCAAAGCCAGCTCAATGAATGTGCCGTCCGCCTCAATTTCAGATGCGATGCCGTCCGGCGTTTTTACAACAACTGAGCGGGCGTACTGGTCCCCCTTGACCTCAATGACTGCATGGTCTTTGAGGATGGATACATTTTCCGAAGCCGCCAGCTTTTTACCCAACGGGGTATCCAGGATGCCGTTGCCGGCTGTCACCAGGTAAACTTTCTGAGCGATGGTCGCCAACTCTGCCGATGAGCGTAGGGCCAGGTCGCCATCTCCCACCACTACGACCTTACGGTCAATGAATAGTGGAGCATAGCTCAAGGCTGAATAGCATAAGCCCTTCATCATGAACTCTTTTTCGCCCGGCACAATCAGGCGTTTCTGTCTTGCCCCGGTGGCAATGATCACTGCACGGGAGGGCAGCTCAGCTCCACCCTTGGTGGTAACGGTGAACAGACCATCCTGGCGGCGTTCCACCTTCTCTACGCCTTCCATATGGCGGGCAAAATTCAGATACTCCAACTCATGCTTGAACTTATTGACGGTTTCCAGGCCGCGGATAACCTGGTAGTCTTCGATCCAGGGTAGGGCCAGCCGGTACTGGGTTTTACCCCCAAGGTCTTCGCTGACCAACAGAATATTTAATCTTTTGCGGATAGCATAAATAGCAGCAGTCAGGCCAGCCGGGCCACCACCAATCACGATCAGGTCGTACATCTCTGCCTCCTCATTCTGTTGGAGCCTCGGCGATGAAGTGTTCCTCCATCAACCGCCTGGTCATGTCGCGTGAGCGGGAGATAATCTGCTTTGCATTTTGATACAGCTCATCATAAGTCAGCTGTTTGCGCGCCAGACCGAGTTCCTGTGCCTTTATCCCCACAGCAGCAGCCTCGCGTGGGAAGACTTCCCAATCATCCATGCTCGGGAGGATGTGTTCAGAGGAGAGATTGTCACCTACGTGTTCTGCCATGGCTCGGGCTGCCGCGAAGCACATTTCATCGGTGATGGTTTTGGCGCGCACGTCCAGCGTGCCGCGGAAGATACCTGGAAATCCCAGTGAATTGTTAACCTGGTTGGGGAAGTCAGATCGGCCGGTAGCAATCACCGCTGCACCGGCTTCTTTTGCCTCCCAGGGCCATATTTCTGGTACCGGGTTGGCGCAGGCAAATACTACCGGATCCTTGGCCATGCTGCGGATCCACTCAGGAGAGATGACATCCGGCCCGGGGCGGGAGAGGGCGATCACCACATCACAGCCGCGCATCGCTTCAGCAATATTTCCTTCACGACCCTCGTGGTTGGTGATATTGCAATACTTCCACTTGTCTTTGAATTCAGCCTTACGCATTTCCAGATCTTTGCGGTGTTTACCCAGGATGCCTTTACTGTCTACCATATAGCAGCGCGCTGGGTCAGCGCCCCAGCCAAAGATCAATCGCGAGCAGGCAACATTGGAGGCTCCGCTGCCGATAAAGGTAATGCTGACGTCCTCCAATTTCTTGCCTACCACCTTGAGCGCATTGATCAATCCCGCCAGGGTGACGGTTGCGGTCCCCTGCTGGTCATCATGCCAGATGGGGATCTCTGCCTTTTCACGTAATGTGTCAAGGATATAGAAACATTTGGGTTGGGAGATATCCTCCAGATTGACGCC
>CAIQIV010000651.1 GCA_903871905.1 uncultured Chloroflexota bacterium
AGATGTTCCAGATGGAGCAACAGTAGTAGGCGCACCCGGAAAGGTGATAAAGGTATATGGAAAGCCAGTGCAGCAGGCAGGACCAGTCGAGGCTCAACCTGTTGTTAATTAGAGAAATTGCCTTCGGACCAAGTTGGATCTATCCTGGCGGTTAATGTGGAATAGAGCATTTTTGGATATGATACCCTGCATATGATGTACCGCATGGCATTTTTGATGGAGCAACATCTCGGGCACCGCACGTATTATCAAAACCTGCGCAGCCTGATCAGCCTGGATCCGCGCATTGAAGCTGAGTGGTGTGAGATCACTTACTATCAGGAAGACAGCAGCCTGGATAATTTGCCTATCCTGCCGCGCGGGGTGCGAGGAACCTGGCGAGGGATACGACAGGTGCATCAGGGGTTGGGCCGGGGCAATTACGATGCGGCATTTTTCAATACTCAGGTTCCCGCGGCGCTGGCATTCGATAAGCTAGGAAAACTTGCTTTCGTGTTAAGCACCGATATCACACCTGTACAGTATGACATCATGGCTAAAGCCTATAACCACCGCAGCGATCCTCCAGGACCCGTACGCTGGCTGAAGCACCACATTAACCAGGAGGTGTTCCAAAGTGCAAAGCAGGTGATTGCCTGGTCAGCGAGTGTGAAACGTTCCCTGGAAGTAGATTATGGGGTCGATCCCCGGCAGATATCGGTCATACCGCCCGGGGTAAAACTTGATTTCTGGTCACCTGGACCAGGCAGGGTTGATCAAATCCCGTTGAGGCTGCTCTTCGTGGGTGGAGACTTCATCCGTAAGGGAGGTGACACCCTGTTGAATGCGTTCCGCCAACTGCCCCCAGGCGCTGCAGAACTGCATATGGTGACACGCCAGGCAGTTGAGCACATGCCTGGATTATTTGTCTATCACCGGATGACTCCAAACAGTATTGCCCTGCGTGACCTGTACCGCCAGTGTGATGTTTATATTTTACCCAGCCGGGCGGAAGCTTATGGGATTGCAGCAGTTGAGGCGCTGGCTTGTGGGCTGCCGGTAATTGCCAGCCATGTCGGCGGGCTGCGTGAAATTGTACAGGAAGGCGTCACCGGTTTCTATATTTCTCCAGGAGATGAAAATGCCTTGACTTGCGCTCTGCAGGCGCTGTTGGAGGATCACCAGATGTTAGCGAGCATGAAAAAGGCGGCACGCATGGTTGCCGAAGAAAAATATGA
This sequence comes from uncultured Chloroflexota bacterium, assembly GCA_903871905.1. Taxonomy (GTDB): domain Bacteria; phylum Chloroflexota; class Anaerolineae; order Anaerolineales; family UBA4823; genus CAIQIV01. The sequence continues at coordinate 1,218 of CAIQIV010000651.1, forward strand.
TGCCAGCAAATACGCACGCCAGGTTGCTGACTTGATGATCCAGGCGACCGGGTGATTGATTGGTATGATACATAAGTCTCGCTTCATCTCTCTGATCACAACCGGGATGTTTTTATCCTGCCTGGAGGTATTGTCTTTGAGCTGCAGCCCGGCATTGCCAGCCGAAGCATTTCAAGCCTCCGGCACCCCGACGAAATCTGCATACATGGAGCCTGCAGTGCCGCCTACCATGCTCCAGGCTGTGCCGGGGGAAAGCACTGGCATTCCCACCTTATCACTTAGTTTTAGCGGGATGGCAACTGTTGATCCGTCAAGCCGGTCAACGCCAGTTCCTGGGGCGGCAGACCAGGCGTCACCCACCATAGCAGAACCATTCCGAGTCTCTACGACACCAATGCCAACGCAGGGGCAGACGCCTGGGACGCCAACCCTGGCGATGGTGTTCATCCCACAATCCCCGATCCCGACGCTCACCTTGCCGGCATTTGCTGAGCCGTCCAGCCCAACGCGAGTGCAGCCTGCAGCTGAGGCGTCACAGGCTGGGAGCGGAGGTGCTGCGGTTCAACCTGCCGATCTATCTCAATATGATCAGTTATCCGTCTTTGCAGATGAACTGGCGCCGGGCTGGAGCGTGGACCAAAGCTGGGATACCAAGGTTGACCTGCAGGCGGATACCGCTGCACACCAGGGTAGTAAAGCCATCCAGGTGACGCCGTTAAAGGATTTTGGAGCACTGTTCTTCACCCTTCAGCCAGGTTCCAATCTGGAAATACTAAAGAAGAACACTTTTGGAGTTTCATTCTGGTTGCGCGCCGGCGATCAACCCATCCAGCTTGATCAACTGGCGGTGACCATCCTTGGGAGCAACGCAAATCATGAATTTGTCAAAGATGATCCATCTGTACAAACGGATCAGAGTCATTTCTTCTCAGAAACCCGATTGTATTTACTGGATTTTAACAGTGCTTTACCCCCGAATACCTGGGGGCAGGTGATAATTCGATTGAAAGACCTGGTATATGATCCTGAATATACCTACATCACCGGTATTTATATCAAGAATGCAGCCGGTTTCTTACAAACCTACTCTGTGGACGATGTGACACTGCTTGAATACAAGAATAATGGACAATGAATAATCAGCAAAACCTACATATCGCATTTGTGATGGAACAAGCCCTGGGGCATATCACCCATTCCCAAAATATTCGGGTTAATGTGCCTAAAGATTCTGGATTGACCCCACATTGGATTCCAATTCCATATGATGTGAACGGCGGTGCAGCACGACTACCAGTTTACCGTTCAAACTGGACGGTCCGCGCGGGTTGGAGGGCTCGCAGAGGGTTAAAAGGCCTTTCCCATACCAGCACTATCGATGGCTTATTTATTCACACGCAGGTACCGGCAGTATTGATTGGAGATTGGGTCAAACGTTATCCGAGCGTCATCTCCCTGGATGCTACACCGCTCCAGTATGATCACCTTGGGGAGTATTATCACCATCAACGAGGTCCGGAATGGCTGGAGGCGGTAAAAATGCGGCTTACCCGGGATGTGCTGATCCAGGCGCGCTCGCTTGTTGTTTGGAGTGCCTGGACCAGAGCCTCCTTGGTAGAGGACTATGGAATCGATGACGGAAAAATTGTGGTGATCCCGCCGGGTGTGGACCCCCAGCAGTGGAGACCGTCAAGCCGGGATATTTCTCAACCATCCGGTACGGTGCGCATCCTATTTGTTGGCGGTGACCTGTGGCGGAAAGGCGGTCAAGGACTGCTTGATGCGTTCAGAGATCTGAAGGGCTCTGTGGAATCGGAGAAGATCGAGCTGCACCTGGTGACAAAAACGAAAGTTGAACCGATGGATGGAATGGTAGTTTACAATGATATCCAGCCGAACTCCCCCAGACTGATGCAGTTGTATCAGCAGGCATCATTATTTGTCTTGCCCACCTCGGCAGACTGCCTGCCAATGGCTTTAGCTGAGGCCAGTGCGGCTGGACTCCCGGTGATCTCGACAACGGTGGCAGGTATCCCTGAAATCATCGCCCATGGTGAATCAGGGCTTTTAGTCGATCCAGGTGACCGCCAGGCATTAGGCCAGGCCATGCAAACCCTGATCTCTAACCCGGACTTACGCATGCAGATGGGCAAGCGTGGCCAGGAGATCGTTGAAAACCGGTTCAATGTTCATAAGAATACGGCCTTACTTTTCCAGACTATCCATAACGCAGTGTTGAAGGGGGCTCGACGTGGCTGACATCTTACTCACTGTATCTGGAAATATCCCGGGGGATTTGGAAATGCAGGTATCCGAAAAGACGCGGCCGCGTTCTGATTACCTGGAACTGGCACACAGATTGCCCGCAGATTTATTGGATTATGCAGGGGCTTTAGCGGAAGGGGGCGGCTTTGCCCACCTGATTGGAAAGGTTTTGGGCAGCAATGCGGCGCTTGCATGGGTTTGTTATATCCAGCGTGGAAAATACCAGGTGATATTCACAGATGGTGAACAGGTAGGGATCTTCCTGGCGCTGCTGTTCAGGTTTTTGGGACGCGGCAAGCAACAAACCCGCCACATGATGATTACACATAAGCTGACTGTGCCTAAAAAACTGCTGTTCTTTGATTGGTTTGGGATCGAAAAGACAATCGATGTTTTTCTGGTGTATTCTACTTACCAGAAGCAGTTCATCCAGGATCGGCTTGGTGCTGCTCCAGAGAAGGTGATCTGGATTCCCTTCCAGGTGGACCAGGAATTCTTCGTTCCTGACACCTCCATTGAGCGCGAACCTGGGTTAATCTGTTCTGCAGGTCTTGAGTTTCGCGATTATCCCACGCTGATTGATGCACTGAAGGGGAGCGAGGTCAAGGTGATCCTGGCAGCAGCCAGCCCGTGGTCCAAGCGTAGCGACAGCTCGAAGCAGCGAGTTCTACCCAATAACGTCAGTGCCCAGCGGTTCAGCTTGTTTGATTTACGCCGCTTGTATGCCCGTTCCAGTCTGGTGGTTGTACCTTTATTTGCCACGGATTTCCAGGCTGGGGTCACCACCATCCTGGAGGCAATGTCTATGGGAAAAGCGGTTATTGTGACCCGCACCCAGGGGCAGACGGATGTGGTGGAGGATAATTTTTCCGGTATCTATGTACCGGTTGGGGATAGCAGCGCTTTGCGTGATGCAATCCATAGGCTGCTGGATAATCCACAGGAGGCTGCCCGCCTAGGCAGGAATGCCCGGGCAAAGGTTGAAAGCCAATTCAACCTGGATTATTACGTCTGGTTGTTGAAAAGCATTGCCGAAAATTTGGTTCAGAAAAAGGGAATGGGATGATAATGGAGAAGGGTGCGAAGATCGTAGTCACCGGCGGGGCTGGATTTATTGGCAGCCATCTGGTTGATCGACTGGTTCATGACCAGGCGGGAGAAATCATGGTTTACGACAATTTTTCACGAGGGCTGGAAAGCAACGTGAAGCAGCATGTGGGAAATCCACAGGTGCAGGTTATGCAGGCTGATCTGCTGGATTATCCGAATCTAGAGAAATCTTGCGCTGGGGCAAAATATATTTTCCACCTTGGGGCACAATCGAACGTGATGGGCTCGGTTCAAGATCCAGATTCTTCCTTTAGAAACAATGTCAATGGAACATTGAACGTATTGAAGGCGGCCCAATATCACCAGGTGCAACGCGTGGTGTTCACTTCATCACGCGAGGTGTATGGGGAAGCGCGCAGCCTGCCGGTGGAAGAAACCCATCCGACCGGAGGGAAGAACCATTATGGAGCCAGTAAGGCAGCTGGAGAAATCTACTGCCAGTTATTTTCTGGCGAGCTGAATACTCCAGTCTCGATTCTCCGGCTGGCAAATGTATATGGTGAAAGAGATTATGGGCGGGTGATCCCCTTGTGGATTGGCCAGGCGGTTAAGGGTGAAAATCTGACCGTTTATGGAGGCAAACAAGAGATCGATTTTATCTGGATAGACATCGTGGTGGAAGCTTTACTACGGGCAGCAGAGTATGATGTTGTTGGCTGTCCAATTAATATCGGCAGTGGACAGGGAACGTCCATCCTGGACCTGGGCAGAAGAATAATCGAGATCAGTGGAAGCAAATCGAAGTTGGATATTCTGCCAGCTCGAAGCGCTGAAGTTGTGCGTTTTGCCGCACACAATGGCCGCATGCGCAGCTTGCTAAACCTGCAGCCTCCAGATGATCCATTGTATGGCTTGTACAGGATGATGGCGGCTTGATCAAAGGTGTGTAAATAGATGCCAGGATTGAACATTGCACTATATAGCAACAGCATTGTGATGGGGGGGATGGAAAGCCATATCCATACCCTGGCAGCTGGGCTGCAACACCGGACCTGGCAAGACGGAGCCGTTAAAGTATTTGTCATCCTGCCCGAGGCAAGGGAGATTGATCTTCTGGATCAATCCCTGGCTCAGGCGGGGATTCGAACCCACCGGCTGACATTGATCGGTGACCAACCTGGCAACGTTCGTTTGCAGAAAATAAGCCAATTGGTGAGGCTTCTCAAGGAAGAGAAGGCAGATGTCTTTCACCAGCACAGAACGGGGCCATTTCACGGTAAATGGGCAATCCTGGCAGCACGCCTGGCAGGGACACCGGTGGCTTTGGCGACTGAACACAGCGCCCCGGACCAACCTGTAGGGCTCTCAAAACGCCTGGTCAATCGCCTGGCTGATCGCTTGTTGGATCGGCTGATTGTGGTTTCGGATGAGAACCGGAAGCGCCAGGTTCAGATTGCTGGACGGCAAGATGACTTGCTGACCGTCGTTCATAATGGGATTGACCTTCAGCGTTTTGAGCAGGTTGAGCCTCGGATGAGAAAAAGTTTGCGCCAATCGCTTGAACTGCCAGAAGCAGCTTATGTATTGGGATTTGTTGGTCGGCTGCATCCGGTAAAAGGCGCGGTAGATTTTCTCCAGGCATTGGTTGTGCTGGCGCCCAGGTATCCAGATGTGTATGGTGTGGTGGTGGGCGAGGGACCGCAGGATGATGATCTTCGGCAGAAGGCGAAGGTAGAAGGGATTGAGTCTCGCGTGCGTTTTATGGGCTTCCGCAATGATGTTCCGCAAATCTTGCAGGCGCTGGACGTCTTCATTCTGCCTTCTCTCGATGAACCGTTTGGCTTAGTTGTGGCAGAGGCTGGTGCAGCAGGACTACCGGTAGTCGCAACCAGGGTAGGTGGGGTTCCGGAAATTATCAAAGATGGCATCACGGGAATATTAATACCTCCCCACAGTCCCGATGAAATTGTCTGTGCGGTGGAAGAGCTGATCCAGAGGCCAGATCTGGCCAGGAGCCTGGCAGATGCAGGTCGCAAACGGGCGGAAGAGTCCTTTTCCCAGGAGGTTATGGTGGAAAAGACGCTGGCAGTTTACCGGGAGGCTATAGCCCGGCGAAACCTGAGGATTTCCAGAGTATTTAGAGAGGGAGTTTCGGCATGAGTGTATTCCTTTGGCTGATCTCTTTGATAATTACATTGTTGGAAGTCGGGTTAAGCTTCGCCGTGGGGTACCTGATGGTGTTGACTTTGGCTGCCTTGATAGCGCACCGGAAAGGTTTCCCTGCACAGAGTTTTATTGGACCAAAAACTCGATTTGCTGTGATGGTTCCGGCGCATAACGAGGAGCGCTTGCTACCCCGGCTGCTTTCCAGTTTGACCCAAATGGCGTACCCAAAGAATTTATTTGATATCTATGTGGTTGCTGATAATTGCAGTGATCGGACAGCCCAGGTGGGGCGGGAGAAGGGCGCTTTTGTATTTGAGCGCAGCAACGAGAATGAGATAGGGAAAGGGTATGCCTTGAACTGGCTTCTTAACCAGGTCCAAGGTACCAAGGTTGGAAGTTATGATGCCTATGTGATCCTGGATGCAGATACGACGGTCAGACCCCAGTTCCTCACAGTTATGAATTCTCATCTCCTCAATGGGGATCTGGTGATCCAGGGATATTATGCGGTGAGCGACCCGGGCCAATCATGGAGTGTGGGGCTGCGGTATGCAGCCCTGGCAGTATTGCATTACCTGCGGCCGCTTGGGCGTTGTTTCCTGGGTGGAGGCGCTGGATTGAAGGGTAATGGGATGTGTTTTCAGGCGGATTTGTATCACCAGCTGCGCTGGAGTGGCTCGATCACGGAGGACGCAGAATTGTTCTCGATCCTGGCGTCCTGGGAGCCCCAGCCAAAAGGTATCCGGGTAGCTTTTGCCCCGCGGGCATACCTGGAGGCAGAGATGCCAGTTGATTTGTCCGCAGCTCGCACGCAGAATCAACGCTGGGAGAGTGGACGGCGCCAGGTTGCATCGACCTTTTTACCGACTCTTATGAAGAAAGTCTTTAAAAATAAAAGCCTGATAGCCCTGGACGCGGCTTTTGATTTCTTAATTCCACCGACCTCCTACCTGATTGCCGCGATCCTGATGTGCCTGGCTGGAGGTGTTGCCCTGGGATTAGTGGGTTGGGGGTGGGGTGTGGCGTTGTGGGCGGTAGTGATCTTTACAGGTATGTTTATCTATTTGGGAGCAGGACTACTGATGGTGCACGCGCCGCGCCAGGTATGGCTGTCGCTGCTCTTCACTCCGATATACCTCATCTGGAAAGTTTCTTTGCTCATTGGCTTGACTGCGCGGCGTGCTCGTCCTGGATGGGTGCGAACCGCACGAAATTAGAGCAGCTAGATATCATATTGGGAGCAAATATTGTGATAAATCCTTCGTCCGAGTCATCTGACCAAAAATCATGGAGCGATGCGGAAAGAGCTGAAATGGCACTTGAAATGTTTGCCAAGCAGGATTTTCGCGACGTCAGCTTCCTGGGGCGGCTGAGATTTGCTTATAAAATGAGCGCCTGGCTGCTGCTGCCCCATATCGACGCTTCTCTTAAGCGGGCACTGGATATCTTTGTATCCCTGGCTGCCCTGGTTTTCCTGTGGCCGGTGATTGCCCTGGCTGCCCTGGCAGTCCGTCTTGATTCACCTGGGCCGATATTTTTCAAACAAACCCGGGTAGGGAAATGGGGTCGTGAATTCCAGGTGTACAAATTCCGGTCGATGTACATCGATGCTGAACAGCGTAAACAGGCATTAATGGAGCAAAACGAAGCGGATGGACCGGTGTTCAAAATGAAAAAGGATCCGCGCATCACCCGGGTAGGAAGGTTTATTAGGAAAACCAGCATTGATGAACTGCCGCAGTTAATTAATGTTCTTAGAGGTAACATGTCGCTGGTGGGGCCGCGGCCTCCCCTGCCTCGTGAAACAGAGCAATACGAGTATTACCAGCGGAAGCGCTTGGATACCACTCCAGGAATTACCGGACTCCAGCAGGTGTCTGGGCGCAGTGACTTGAATTTTGATCGTTGGGTAAGCCTGGATATTGAATATATTGAAAAGCAATCCTTCTGGATGGATATCAAGATTCTATTAAAAACTATTCCTGCGGTGCTGACCGGAAGAGGAGCATATTGAGATGAGCAAGGTTGCTGTGATCGCCGGGGTACC
>CAIQIV010000652.1 GCA_903871905.1 uncultured Chloroflexota bacterium
AGCGCAAGCGCATGTTTTCATCCACTTCCTCATCCTTATTGATCAAGAAAGGTGGGGTCTTTGCCTGGTTCAACACCCTCGCCTGATGCACCTCAACTTCGACAGCGCCTGTGGAAAGGTTTGGGTTCTCCGCGCCTTCAGGACGGTTGCGGACGAATCCTTCAACCTGGATGACCCACTCCGGGCGAACATCCTGCAATATCTCGAGTGTCTGTGGGGATATGTCAGGGTTGGTCACTACCTGCACCAGGCCAAACCGGTCACGCAGATCCAGGAAGATAACACCTCCATGGTCACGGCGGCGATGCACCCAACCTGCTAATTTCACAGACTGGCCCGCGTGAGACGCTCGAAGCTCCCCACATGTATGGGATTTATACATAATGAAACCTCCAGTAATTTATAATGCCTCCAAGGCATTCATATCGTCGTCTTCTTGGTCTTCCAGATCTTCCCCATTGTCAATATAGCTCTCGCCTTTCATGCCAGAGGTGACATGGAATTCGCTGGGGTGCTCACCCTGCTCAAAACCGGAGAGGGCAATCACCGCTTTGCTCTGTTTCAAACCTGGATTACACCAGCGATGCCGCAATTGAGCGGCAAAAATCAGGCTATCCCCTTCGGTCAAGAGATATTTCTGTCCCTCAATCTCATATTCCACTTCTCCCGCCAAGCAAAGGACAAACTCGTGCCCGGTATGCATCATACCGAAAGGACCGCTACATGCTCCAACATCTAAAGTCAACATAAATGGTTCAACATGACCGATAAAGGACTCACCCCCCAGTCCTTCCCACAAGCCATGAGGGAAAACAATCCTGCGCCGCTCACCGACCTTGCGGAAAACGATCTCCTGGCGCGGAGGATCGACGCGAAAGAAAGCAGTGATGGGGACTTCTAATGCCTCGGCTAACTTATACAGAGTAGAAACCGAGGGGGAGGTTCGCCCGCGCTCAATCATGCTGAGAGCATTGGTGGAAAGTCCGCTGGCACGCGCCAGGGCTCGCATCGATTTATGTCTTTCGCTGCGCAGTTCTCGCAAGCGCGAACCCACATCAACTGACGGGTTTCTTGTTCCTTCTAGATCCATCCTACACTTCCTGATTGACTGAGCTTAAATCGAGATTTCCAGACCGATTATACCCTTATCAACTATTATTTCGAACGCTAAAAACAAGAATTGGATTATACCTTTCAACATGACAAATTTGTTAACATTTCACTTATCATTCTCTTAATTTTCCTTTATAATGCAGGGGATAACAATGACATCATTGGGTAAACCTACCCAGTAACAACGAAAATAACCTGGAAAGCGAATTGGAATAATACGGAAATTTCGCGAATGGTAAAAAGGAGATATAAAAGTAAGATGAAGAAACTCCTGCTGGTTGGTCTATATATTGTACTCCTGTTCGTATTAACGGCATGCCAGGGGACCCCCGGCCCAGCCGGGGCCGAGGGCCCTGCGGGACCTGCTGGCCCAGAAGGCCCTCAGGGTCCTCCCGGACCAGCAGGTCCTGATGGCGCGCCTGGGCCAGCTGGCCCTTCAGGAGCAGAGTATATTGGGTCCCAAACCTGTGCTGGCTGTCATAAGGATATCGGCGAAGCAGTGATGAAATCTGGTCATGCCTGGAATATGAATAAAATTGTTGATGGCAAGCCACCTGCTTATCCATATAACCAGCTTGAGACCCCACCGGAGGGTTACACCTGGGATGACATCAGCTATGTCATCGGCGGGTATAACTGGAAGGCCCTTTTTGTGGATAAAACGGGGTATATCATCAACGGCAAGCCCGGAGAGGTTGTGAGCGACACCACCTATCTCAACCAGTACAATTACGCCAACCGAGATGTTGGCCAGGATGCAGCATGGGTGTCATACCATTCGGGCGAGGGGAAATTGGTTACTGACTGTGGTACCTGCCACTCCACTGGTTATAAACCGGATGGCAACCAGGATGAAATGGAGGGCATTCAAGGCACTTGGGCCGAGGCAGGCGTTCAGTGCGAAGCTTGCCATGGACCGGGCAGTTTGCATGCTCAAAACCCGCGTGGGATAGCGATGAAGATTGAACGCGACGGTGCGTTATGTGGTAGCTGCCACCGAAGCGAATCCATTGAAATGGTAAGCGCCGAAGACGGTTTTGTCAAACATACTCAGCAATATTCGGAGCTCTTCCAAAGTAAACACATCGTTACCGATTGTGTCTTATGCCACAACCCTCACCAGTTGGTGGTCCAGCTCCGGCAGGATCGCCAGCAAACATCGCGCACACAGTGTGAGAACTGCCATTTCAAGGAAGCCCAACAGCAGTCCAACGAAAAACATAAGGCGATGAGCTTTGCGTGTATTGAATGTCATATGCCGCGCGTAGCAAAATCTGCCTGGGGTATTGCCGAGTCCTTCACCGGAGACGTTCGCGCCCATTTGATGGCGATTGACCCTAACCAGATCGGGCAGTTATCCAGCAACGAAGAATCATCCCTCTCCCAGATCGGCCTGGATTATGCCTGCCGGCACTGCCATGGCGCCGGAATGGCGTCTCCCAAGACGGATGAGGAGCTGATTAATGCAGCTCGAGGTTATCACAGCGTCCCCCTGCCTGCCCCGGTTTCTAGCCCGACCCCCACTCCTACCCCGTGAAGCGGTGGCCCATTGAATCCCTTACCCTGGGTGGCAGCAAGCAGCTTCACGGACCCAAACAATGCTGTTTTACTGAGCGATCCTGGTTCGAGGCCCACACGGCTGGAATCTGCTGTATGGGCCTCAGGCTCCCTGAAAATGACGACCTGTCTGGCATGTTTCCAACAATGCCTGCAGCGCTCATTACATCCGTCAGACTTGTCGATGACATTTCTTACTGTCTCATATCTTGAAGATCACCTAGAATGGGGTTATAACCCCATTATAGGCCCAGCGAGCGCTTGGGGCTAATCACCCAACAGGAGATCCTGGAATGAAGGATAAAACAACCTCTGTACGTTGGAGCTGGATCATAATCTGTACGTTTGTATGCATTGGCGCAATCTTAGGCGTATTGCATCAGATCACCACTCCCGTCCTGGCGGCGGAACCACCACGTCCAGATATCCAAAAAGAAGGGTATGCAGGATCCGAATCTTGCAAGAAATGCCACGAAGATATCCATAAAGAATGGACCATTACGCGTCATGCCCAAGCTTTCTCGTCTCCGATCTTTCAGCGCGACTGGTCGAAAGTCAATTCAGATGTAAAATGCCTGGAATGCCATACCACCGGCTATGACTCAGCGACAGGTAAATTTACCCAGGAAGGTGTTGCCTGTGAGGCATGTCACGGGCCATTCCAATCTGACCACCCAGACAAGCCAATGCCGCTTACCCCGGACGCAGATTTGTGCCAGACCTGTCATAAAACAACAACCGATGAATGGCATGCAAGTAAACATAGCCAGGCCGGGATTCAATGCCAGGATTGTCACAATCCGCACTCCCAAACACCAAAAGCAAAAACAATCACCGAATTATGCACAAACTGCCATAAAGAGCGTGGAGATACTTTTACCCACTCCACTCACTCCAGTTCCGGTCTGGAATGCAGCAACTGTCATATGTTCTCAAAACCTCGGACAGATGACCCCATTGGCGGCCTGGTAGCAACCGGGCATACTTTTTCGGTAGGCTCTGAGGCGTGCATTGGCTGCCACCAGGATACGGTGCATACGCGGGATGAGATTGTCAAGTTATCGGGACAGGTTGCAGAAAGCGCTGTATTAAAACCCGAAGAACTTCAGAAGAAAATTCAAGAACAAGAAGCCACAATTTCTGAGTTGGAGTCACGAAGTACAGTGCGCTTGTACACCGGCCTGGCCCAGGGTGCAATTGTAGGGCTGGTGATGGGTGGGGTGGTTGCCTGGATTGTCAGCCGTCGCATTACCATCGACGAGGAGGACGAAGGTGAGCAAGAAGAAAACTAAGGTTAAACTTGAGCTTACCCGAGGCGATTTTCTGACAATTGCAGGAGCTGCAGCCGGTTCGGTTGTCCTGGCGCAGGCTTTAACCACAGGTCCCCTGTCACCGTTTTCTGCTCTTAAGCAGCAGCAGGTTGAAGGGACCCCAGAAGGATCCCACGGCGCTGTAACCGGTGATTTCCATTGGGGGATGGTGATCAACTTAGAAACGTGTATCGGCTGTGCCTACTGCCAGCGTGCCTGCTGTGCAACCAATGATGTGGCGGTAGGAATGGAATGGAATCTGGTGGTTGAAGAGCAAACCTCTACCGGTTATCCTTTCTTTTTCACCCGACCCTGCCTGCACTGCCAGAACGCACCATGCGCTGAGGTCTGCCCGGTGCGCGCCACCTATAACCGTGAGGATGGTCTGGTGATCATGGATTATTCTCGCTGCATTGGCTGCCGCTACTGCCAGGTAGCCTGCCCCTACGACGCACGCCGGTTTAACTGGAGTTCACGAACCGACGTCAACGAATTTATCCCTACCTGGGGAATTGCCGAAGTAGAACGCCGCCCACGCGGGGTGGTTGAAAAATGCACATTCTGCATCCAGAGGATCGATTCTGGAATGCGCAATGGATTCACACCCGGGATCGATCCAGAAGCCACTCCAGCCTGCGTAAACATCTGCCCGGTGCAAGCTCGCACCTTCGGAAACCTTAAAGACCCTGAAAGCTCTGTCTCCCGGCTGATCGCCGAAAATCCAACCTTCCGTCTAAGAGAAGACCTGGGGACCGAGGCAAGCGTCTATTACATCCCGCCCAAGGAGGGTCTGTAATTATGGCAACCACGACCTCGACCCTGGATAGAAAAGCCTTAGGAGTCACTCCGGGCTTCCTGGCCTGGCTGGGTTTGTTGGGTTTATGCCTGACAATTGGCCTGATCTCAGCACTTCAGGTTTTTATTCACGGCCTGGTACTCACAAACATGAGCGACCAGGTCCCCTGGGGGTTATGGATTACCATCGACCTATCGTCAATTGCCCTGGGTGCCGGGGCTTTCACCCTCTCAGCAGTTGTTTACATCTTCCGCATCAAGCGGTTTCACAGCATGATCCGCCTGGCGGTCTTTGTGGGCTTTATTGGCTACACGTCTGCCCTGCTGACTCTAATCATGGATATTGGCCGACCGGATCGCTTCTGGCATCCATGGTTTTATTGGAATATTCACTCCGTATTGTGGGAAATCACCTGGTGTATCTCGATTTACCTCACCATCATGGTTGTCGAATTTGCACCTGTCATCGCCGAAGCATCGTTTTTTAACCGCTGGCCATGGGTGCGCGCGTTTGCTTCACTGTTGCACAAAATGGCTCCTGTTTTGGCGGTCTTGGGCCTGATGATCTCTCTGTTGCACCAATCCTCATTGGGAGCAACCTATGGGATTGTGAAATCCCGGCCGATCTGGTTTAAACCCAGCATGCCCATTATGTTTATCCTATCGGCGGTTGCTGTGGGTCCTGCATTGAGCGCCTCGGTTGCTATTGTTCTCGAATGGCTGACGGGTAAGAAATCTGTGCCCAAAGACACCCTGCGGCTGATCTATCGCTTCAGCGCTTTTACATTGCTGGCATATGCTTATATTAAATTCTGGGACCTGGCTGCGGTCAGTTACTATGGGCGCACACCTGGGGTCAGCGAATCTCTATTCATCTTGAACACACAAACGCCTTATAACTTTGGGTTCTGGTTTGGCGAGGTGTTCATCGGTATTGTCATTCCAGTGATCATCTTCCTCGTCCCCCGTTACAATCGAAAGCCCACTTTGCTTGTCTTCGGGGGGCTATGTGCAGTGCTGGGGATCCTCTTTAACCGCTGGAATGTGACGGTGTCTGGTCTTTTTGTACCACTCCAATTCTCACCTGGGGTGCTATATCAAATCCCTCCTGGCGATTATTGGCCCGCCCTTGTTGAATGGGGAGTGGCCATTGGGATTATTGGGTATGCGCTAACCTTGATGACAATAGGTGCAAAGTATCTACCACTATTCCCGTCAGAAGAGAGTCACTCCTAACCTATCGGGGAGGCATATTGCAAAATGGATAAAACTGATCCTAACCCGATCATCATAGGCTTCTTCTTCTTCCTACGCTGCCTGGTTCCCCTGATCCTCATGCTGGGTTTATCCTATCTGCTCCGCCGGCTTGGCTTCATCCCCAAAGCTCAAGTGGAAGAAGAAAATAACAACCAGGACGATCCTGCAATGCAAGGAGATCCGGCGCATGATAAATAAAACTACATCTATTCGCCTTCTCTGGATTGTGAGCCCGGTTCTGTTAGCAGTTGTTTTCATCTTCCTGACGATCCTCCCTGGAAGCGCTAAACCCATTCACCAACGTACGGAGGAGTACTGCCTGAGCTGCCATGGCAAAGAAGGAAACACCTATGCGCTGCCTAACGGAGATCAACTGAACCTTTACATTTCCAAAGATGTCCTTTCGCACTCTGTACACAGCCCGCTAGGGATCGAATGTGAGGCCTGCCATACCGAGATTACAACTTACCCACACCCTGCGGTTGCGGCCCAATCGAAAAGAGAATTCTCCAGAACAGTCTATACAGCTTGCAAGAAATGCCACTCAAAGGTCTATGATAATAACATGGACTCAGTTCATGCAAAAGTAGCTTCAGAAGGAAAACAAGAAGCTCCAATCTGCACAGACTGCCATGGGGCACACGACGTGCAATCTCCTGATAAGCCTCGCAGCAAGGTTTCACAAACCTGCAACAAATGCCATAGTGATATCAACCACCTTTACGAAGGAAGCGTTCACGGTAAAGCGCTACTGGAAGACAATAACAATGATGTCCCTGTATGCACGGACTGTCACGGAGTCCACAACATCCAGGATCCGCGCACTGAAGAGTTCCGCATCAATACGCCTGAATTATGCGCCCGCTGCCATGCCAACAAAGAGCTGATGGACAAATATGGCTTGAACTCCGATGTCTACGATATCTACAAATTATCCTGGCATGGGGTGGATGTATCTGTCTATAAAGCCAAATGGCCAACAATCTGGCATGACAGCGCAGTCTGCACCGATTGCCATGGCGTTCATGATATCCTTAAAACCGATGATCCTCAGTCGAAGGTCAACCCCCAGAATCTGCTGGCAACCTGCCAGGAATGCCATCCTGATGCTGGCCCTAACTGGACAGGGGCCTGGACTGGACACAACCAGATCAGCCTCGAGCGTACGCCATTTGTTTACTATACAAACCTGTTTTACAGCTCGCTCACGCCCTTTATCCTGTGGATTTGCGTCATCTACGTCGTACTCCAGATTATTCACCTGATGGTTGACCGCGCGCGGAGGAGCTTGAAATGACACCCAAAGTAAAATCTACATCCCACCCAACCCCAGCGTCAGGGATACAACGCGTCTTCTGGCGTTTTACGGCTGGACAGCGTTGGGAGCATTGGTTTTTATTCTTCAGTTTCACCATTCTGCTGCTGACTGGACTACCGCAAAAATATCGTTCCCTCGCAATCAGCCAGGCTATACTCTCCACACCTGAGCGCGTGCAACTGATCCAGACCATCCACCATTATGCTGCGCTCGTGTTGATCTTGGAAGTGCTCTATCACCTGGGAAAGATTGTAATGCAATTAGTGCAGCGTCGGCTCTCCGGAGAAATGCTGATAACCTGGCAGGATGTCAAAGATTCGTTCCAAATGGTCAAGTATTTGCTGTTTTTGACCGATAAAAAACCTGCTTTTGGGAAATACAATTTTGAGCAAAAGCTCACCTACTGGTTTCTTTTCTTTGGCATCGGGATCATGGTGCTGACAGGGATCGTTCTCCTCTACCCAATCCAAATCACCTGGGTATTACCTGGAGGGATCATCCCGGCGGCAAAATTGGCTCACTCAGAAGAAGCAATCGTGGCTGCATTTTTTATTGTGATCTGGCACTTCTTCCACGTCCACCTGGAGCGCTTGAACCTGAGCATGTTCACGGGATGGTTGAACGCAGACGAAGAGCGCAAATACCACGCCAAAGAATATGAAAAATTAGTCCGGATGGTCCCTGAAGACACAACACCAGGAGGCGAATAAGTATGCCTCGACAGCGTTTCATTGCCTTCGCCAACGCCCTCGCCTTATTGGCCGGCGCCAGTTTTTTCCTGTGGTTCTCACCCGCTTCTGCAACCTATCACCAGCAAGAAATCACACCTACGCCAGAAGCGTCCTCAGCGGCACAGCCAACACCAGGCTTGCTGAATATTGGAGATGATACCTGCCTATCCTGTCATGGCCAACCCGGGCAAAAGTTGAAGCTGGAAAATGGAGAAGAACTGGACCTGTATATCGATCCACAGGTTCATGCAAATTCGATCCACGGATCACAGGGATATGCTTGTGTGCAATGTCATCGGGATATTGGCAATTATCCACATGCCGAATTTAAGGCAGCTGATACCCGGGATGTTAGCTTGAAGTTGGTATCTGCCTGCCAGTACTGCCATCCCCGGCAGTTTGAATTGACCAAGGACAGTGTGCATGCCAAGGCGGCTGCAGATGGGAAACGAGAAGCAGCTATCTGTACCGACTGCCACTCTGCCCATGCTGTACAGCAGCTTTCTGATCCCACGACCGGAGAGCTTATGGATGATTCCAAGCTGCTAATCCCGCAAATGTGCGCACGATGCCACAGTACAATTTACGAAAAATATGCACAAAGCGTGCACGGATCTGCCCTGACAGATGGGAATCCTGATGTACCAACATGCATCGATTGTCATGGGGTGCATAACATCCAGAATCCCATGACCAGCGCCTTCCGTACAAACTCGCCGACGATGTGTGCGAAATGCCATACCAACGAGAAATTGATGGCCAAGTACAAGCTGTCAACGGATGTGCTGAACACCTATGTTTCCGACTTTCATGGAACCACAGTAACCCTTTTCGAGAAACAATCTCCAGATGCACCGACTAATAAGCCCGTATGCTTCGATTGCCATGGAGTCCATGATATTTCATCGGTGAAGGATCCAGATAAAGGACTTGAGGTTAAACAGAACCTTCTGGTCCGCTGCCAGGTCTGCCACCCCGATGCCAACGAAAACTTTCCAACTGCCTGGATGTCTCACTATATTCCATCTCCCGATAAATACCCATTGGTATATTATGTAAACCTGTTCTATGCATTCTTAATCCCAGTGGTTCTTGGAGGAATGGCAGTTCTTGTAGTGATGGATTTCAGTAAAATTGCCCGCCTGCGATTGAAAAAGCAAAAGGTCACGACCAAGAAGGCTCCCACCCATTCAGCAGCTCAGCATGGAGAAAGCATCAAAACTCCTGGGGCCGATGGAAATCAAGAGGCCATTGAATCTGCCAGTCAGCAGGCGCCTGAAACACAGGATGCCGATCCTGGTAAAGAGGAGGCATCTGATGAGCAAAAATAAAGCGCCAACCCAGATTCCATCAACAACAAACCCGTTACCAGGCTTTGTGGTGCGTTTCAGCCCGGTTCAGAGAATCGAACATATTGTCCTGCTCATCTCTTTCTCACTGCTGGGAATCACCGGCCTGCCGCAGAAGTTTCCTGAGTCCCCGGTCAGTTCCGGGGTCTTATCGATATTTGGTGGAGTAGAGACAGCGCGACAGATCCATCATGTCTCTGCCATCGTCCTGCTGATCATCAGCGGAGTTCACTTCCTGGATGTTTTATACCGATTGTATGTGTTGCGCGTCCCCTGGACCATGCTGCCCATTATCGATGATTTCACCCACCTTTTCCAGGATATTGGCTATTACCTGGACATTCGCGATCGGAAGGCATTTTATGCCAGGTATAACTATGCAGAGAAAGCCGAATACCTGGCTGTAGTCTGGGGTACGGTGATCATGGCCATCACCGGTTTTATGATGTGGAATCCCATCTCAACAACCCAGTGGCTGCCTGGCGAGGCGATTCCCGCGGCCAAAGCCGCCCATGGATGGGAAGCCGTGCTGGCGGTGGTGGCGATAATCATCTGGCACTTCTACCATGTCCACCTGAGGCATTTCAACAAGAGCATCTTTACCGGTAAGCTGACCTCGGAGGAGATGAAAGAGGAACACCCAGCCGAATGGTCTCTCATCGAGCACGGGAAGCACTTTACACCGCCCGATCGGGTCACCATCAATGGACGGCAGAAAATATTCTTTCCGGTTGCAGCGTTGATCATGGCAGCCTTCTCATTCGGCGTTTTTCGCTTTGTTTCTGTCGAGAAAACTGCCATCACCACCGTCCCTCTACAGGAAACATCGGTCGCATACGTGCCGCAAACCCCCACCCCACGCCCCACACCCACCATTACCCCCACCCCACCTCCAGCTGGAGCTGTAGCAGAAAATACATGGAAGGGATTTTATGAGGGGTTGTTCCGGAACCGCTGCGGAAATTGCCATGGCTTTACAGCTGTTAGCGGTCTGACATTAAAGACCTACCAGAGCGCAGTGAAAGGCGGCAAATCTGGGCCTGGTATTGTTCCTGGTAAAGCGGACAGTTCTGAGATCGTCATCATCCAATCTAAAGGTAATCACCCTGGCCAATTATCTAAAGATGAGTTACAGCAAGTGATCGATTGGATTAATTCAGGTGCACCTGAACAATAAACGTGTCAGAGTTCCTTGTTCGCAACATTGTACTGGTCTATTTTTTTTATGGTCTCTCCTTCTTCTCAATGGGACTGGCCATCCTGGTAGAATCAGGACATGCATCTGAGCTAGATTTTGCCAAGGCCCTCCTACCGCTGGGGGGCTTTGGCATTGTCCATGGGTGTCATGAATGGCTGGAAATGTTCCTGCTGCTCCATTTGGTGACGCTTAACAGCCCTAATCCGACCTGGCTTCAGGTTATCCGGCAGATCCTGCTTGCCTCCTCCTTTCTCATGCTGCTGGCATTCGGCTTGAGACTGATTGCTGGCACGGTGTATCATAAAATCCGGAGGAACCTTTTTCTGGTGGTTATCACCATCTGGCTGCTTGGCTGTGTCTACGTGCTTGCTACCTCATCCACTCGCCTGGAAGAGACGAACTCCCTGGATGTCTACACGCGTTATGCCCTGGCAATTCCAGGTGCAGCCTTAACGACCTGGGGTCTATTGATTCAGAGGGAAAAATTCAAGCGCACAGAAATGGAACGCTTTGGACGGGATGTGGCCTTTGCTGCTATAGCCTTTGCGTTGTACGGCGGGATCGGTCAGCTGTTTGCCGCTCCTTCTTCAATCTTCCCATCCAGATGGCTGAATTACGAGACTTTTTTGCAATGGTTTGGCATCCCAATCCAGGTCTTCCGTGCATCGATGGCCTGCCTGGCAGCAGTTTTCATTATCCGCTCATTACGTGCATTTGAAGAGGAAAACCGGCGGGCGCTCAACTCTCTGCGCGAAGCCCAAATGTTGGAAAGGAAGAGGCTGGATAGCCTGAGGAGTGAACTTCTGCACCGGACGGTGAAAGCCCAGGAGAATGAGCGGCAGAGAATCGCACGCGAGCTGCACGATGAAACCGGGCAGACACTGACCGCGCTGGCCATGGGTCTGCAAGGATTGACCAACACTATTGAAGCCAACCCGGCCAAAGCCATTGACCAGGCACAGCAGTTACAATCTCTTGCCGGAGCGGGCATCAGTGAGTTGCAAAGACTCGTTTCTGGTCTACACCCGCCACAGTTGGATGATCTTGGCTTGGCGGCTGCCCTGCGCTGGTATGCGGGCCAGGTTCATGACCGATTTGGGCTGCAAGTCCGTGTCCATACGGAAAGCTCGGTAAAAGATCTGCCCATGGAGATACGTATTGTGCTTTTCCGGATTGCGCAGGAGGCGGTCACCAACGCGGTGCGCCACGCCAATGCGAGTGAGGTTGATATCTTCCTTACCCGTAATGAACATGCACTTTGCCTGAAGATCCTGGATAATGGAAAGGGTTTTGATATCGAATCAAAACTTAAACCCGAACATGAACCTCCCTGCTGGGGGCTGATGGGGATGATTGAGCGTGCATCCTTGATCAATGCCAAGTGTCAAATTACCTCGAAATTGCGAAAAGGTACCACGATCACCGTAGATGTCCCCATGAATTTCCAAACGGCAACTGATAAGGTGGAGTCCAATGCCTGATATTCGCATTCTGTTGGTTGACGACCATGCGGTGATTCGCTCTGCTTTAAAAATGCTTTTGGAAAACCAACCCAACATTGAAATCGTTGGCGAGGCAAGTAATGGCAACGAAGCTATTCAGCTGGCAGGGGTAACCCAACCGGATGTGGTGATCATGGATATTACCCTACCTGACATCTCCGGGATCGAAGCCACTCTCCGCCTGAAGAAACTGCATCCAGAGGTAGCCGTGGTTGCCTTAACCATTCATGAAGATGAGCAGTATTTTTTTGAGATGCTAAAAGCTGGCGCATCAGGATACGTCCCTAAGCGAGCAGCGCCAGAGGATCTGGTCTCCGCAATCTGGGCAGCTTATGAAGGGGATATTTATATTTATCCATCGCTTTCCAAAGCCCTGGTTGCAGATTTCTTACACCGCGCAGGAGAGGAAGCTGGGCCATCTCCGCAGTTGGAAGAACTGACACAGAGGGAGATGGAAGTGCTGCAGATGCTGGCGAGTGGATTATCCAACGACGAGATTGCCGAATCATTGGTGATCAGCAAGCATACCGTTGCCCGGCACCGAGAGAATTTGATGCGAAAATTAAACCTTCACTCCAGGAGTGAATTAGTGAAATACGCCATTCGCAAGGGATTAATCGAGCCCTGAATAGGATAATTTACCTACCCGGAATGGTTGTCCCTCCCTATTGAAGCATTTCATCGATTACGCTATCATTAGAATAGTTCAAACGATATCTACTTGATGAAATGAATTTAGGATTGACAGGAGGCAGCCATGAAGACCCGGACCAAAGTACAATTTTTAGCTGTAGCATGGACTATGATGATCGCTATCCCGGTCACTGTGCTGGCTTTGAGTGCAACCGCCTATGTTACCGAGAACCTGATCCAGATTTCGAATGCCATAACCCATTTTGGACAGCAGCTCGCGAAGTTCGGCACGGATTGGTTATTTGCATCCGAAGTTGTTGGCCTGATCGCCGGGCAAATCATCATTCTGGCCGTAGTAGCAATAACAGTCTACTCGGTGCGAAAAGAAAGCAAGCAGTCAGAATAATCTTCACATCTCTAAAAAAACACCCCTTCCAGCAAGAATGCATTGAAGGGGTGTTTTTTATCTAGACCACACG
>CAIQIV010000653.1 GCA_903871905.1 uncultured Chloroflexota bacterium
CCATCCGAGTTGATAGGTCCAGCGGGATGGGCAGGTGAGCCAGTTAACTGGTTGATAATTGCTGAAAGCTGCTCATTTATCACAGCGGCGGTTGGTACAAGCTTGAGTGATGTGCCATCCTGCTCCCAGAACACATATTCACCATCCTGTGCCATCACTTCCAGGTTTATAGCAGCGGTTGGAAGGGGCCATTCTCTACGCATGACATATGTGCGGGAACCTTGCATATTAACCTCCTCTCCTCCGAAGAGAGCCAGGGTCAGCCGCGTGTTCCTCAATTGAATTATTGAAGAGCGCATAGAGCTGGCTAACCCAAGCAGGATGGTGCAGGCGGCGCCATTGTCCACCGCTCCCTGGCTGGGCTTGCGCAAGAATCTGCCGGCTGCCAGGTTCAGGCCCAGCCCCCAAGCCAGAAAGAGTAAAGGAAAAGTCAGGACAACGCTCAGGAAATAGACAGGAACAGCCAGAGAGGATCCAGACATGATTAACCAGCTGTCAAAAGGAGCCATGATCCCAAGCACCACAGCCAGGAGAATGCCCAGACGCAGGTTCTTAACAAAAAACAATCGGGTATGGTGGTCAAACAACTCGGTCTTGGAATCGTAATGGGCGCTAATTACCAGCTCACGTTTGGCGGTTTGGGGTCCGGCTTCGATCAAGATGTTTTTCCCGGTCATTTTACCAGGCCAGGTAACGATATGCAGGTCCAGGGCAACATCCAAAAGTCCGCCGCTAACCCCTAAGGCGGCAAAGATAGCTGTCGGCCAGCCCCACTGCAACCAGGTGGAAAGCGCCAGCAGGCTGTGTGTGAGCATCAGCCATATTCCGATACAAATGAAAAAGTAGGGAAAAAGAGTGAAATCCTCGGTGCGAAAGGGGATACTGTTGGCATTAAGCCAGGCCAGGATTTTTTGCAGTGTTTCTTGCTCTGCAAGGCTCCCGCTGGGGCGCGGCCGGGAAAATATTTGCATCAGGGCCGTGTAATTGACCCCTTGATTTTCTTTCAAAGCTCATTGTCCTGGAAGGCGAACAAGGCGGGCAACCCCCCGGTGTGCAGAAAAATCAACGGTTCTTCTGGTGGAAAGCAGCCTTTACGCGCCAGGTCCAGCATTCCTGCAAAAGCTTTAGCGGTATAAACCGGGTCCAGCAGCACCCCTTCCAGACGCGCCAGGTGGCGCATAGCTGCCTGACCTTCAGGTGAAGGCTGGCCATAAACCTGGCCTGCATAGGTGTTCTCAACCAGCGGGATTTGATCAATCGAAAAGGTCTGTGGACTACCCATCTTTGTGCAAATTTCCCCTGCCAAGCTGGCAATAGAAGCCGGGAAAGCTCTCCATAGTTTTCCGATGTCGATACCCAGCAGTTGGATGGGCGAATGGCTCATGGCCATACCGGCTATCAGACCGGCAAGCGTGCCACCTGATCCAACAGCCAGGACCAAATGCGCCTTTTCAAGGCCCGCCTGACGGGCCTGTGTATTTAATTCAATGGCTGCGCGCACATACCCCAGGCAGCCCAGCCAGGTATGTCCCCCGACCGGGATAAAGTAGTGCGGTCCGACCATTGCCCAGGCGACCATGCGCACCAGGCGGATAGTCGCTTCAATTGTCATGCCATTACCGCCCCCGCCCAGGGGGATAAAGTGCAGGTGCGCTCCCATTAAGGAGTTTAGCAACAGGTTACCCATCAATGTCAATGGACGTGGTTCAAAGTAGAACAGGTGGGTTTGCATACCCAGGCGGTTTGCACAGGCAACGGTCAGGCGGGCGTGGTTCGACTGCAGCCCTCCGAAGGTAACTACCTTTTTTTGTCCTTTTCGCTGCGCATCAGCCAGCAGGTATTCCAGTTTGCGAGTCTTGTTGCCCCCCATGCCAGGTCCCAACCCATCATCGCGCTTAATGTAGACTGGTCTCTCCA
>CAIQIV010000654.1 GCA_903871905.1 uncultured Chloroflexota bacterium
ATTGTGCTGGAGGGGTTCCGCTGGGAAGTGGCAGTCAATGAATCTGCCGCCGGGGTGGAAAACCCAAGCTGCAAGAAACATAGAGTTACAAAAATATGTCTGCAAAGTGTGACATTTTGGCCGCCAAAGGTGGGACATTTTCATCCACCATTGACACCAGTACACGGACCACCCTGACTCCGCCCAGAGAAGTATCCACTTCAATAGCCGGACACTCCCGAAAATAGTCATCTGTAAACAGCCGGTTTAATGCCGGCACGAATTTGGCATACTCAAACAGGCGTTCGGCAACAGTCCATAACTCCCCTGCTCATCGTGGACGAAGTTGGCTTCGTGCCCTTTACGCCAGAGGTGCAAGGCTGCTCTTCCAGGCTTTTTCCGAGCGCTATCTGGAAGGTAGTCTGCTCATAACCTAGAATCTGGAATTTAACCGCTGGCTGGAAATCTTCGGTGATGAGCGGCTCACCAGTGCCCTCCTCGACCGCCTGAACCATCACTGCCACATCCTGGAATTCAACGGGGACAGCTACTGCTTCAAGGAAAGCCTGCCTGAGAAGAAAATAGCGTACTGCATTACAGTCGCTTCAGTGCTCGGTTTACCCTCTCCAGGTCGAATGCTTCCGGATCGTATCTGTTGCCCACCCACTCTAGTAACATTTCATGGTCCTCATTTTCGGGGTTTGCTAGGGCTTCCAGCAGGTGGTAATAGCCAACGACTCCGCCACAGTCTTCCGGTGGGCAGGCTCTGGCCCCAGCGACGCAGGCTACCTTCTCCCCCGATGCTCCTTCTATCGTGCCCAGCAGGGTAATGTCATGGCGCCAACTATCGCCCAGGTCGTACTCGTACAGGAAGGACGTCCGTCCATCTACGAATACATCTTCCAGCGTCACTCCTGTGTAGTCCCTGACATCGAAGTCACAATCAAAATCGCCTTCGCCGTACGCCTTTCCATCTATCTCGAAAAGGTGAAGGTGGGAATTGGTCCATCCCATGGCTTTCTGCAGTATCTTGTGGAACCTTGCCAGGCTCGTTTGTGGTCTTATCCGGAGTATGCGCCAGATCGGCGGCTCGATATCCCGTAACTGAACTCTGATCTCGTAAGGCAACATGACACCCTCGATTTATTCTATTCTTAGTGTCATTCTAACTTATCAATCAGATCCGGGGAAAGGTGGGCGCATTTTCACTCGTCGCAGTGGGTGTATGTTCGCTTGACATCTACACCAGACTGCCCAATAAGCTGGTGGCGAGTATTTTCAGTAAGTTTCACTGCTTTCTTACTGTGCCATTCGCAATCCATATTATTTGATGTATATTTTTAGCTTTGAAGAACGTGAGGGATGGCGCAGCCTTCTCAGTCCAGACAACTCACGTCGTGCGGCCTGTGAATCTGAAAGCATTAGTGCTCGCCCCACTTCTTGCAGCGTCTTTAATTTCCCATCGATTAAACCAAACCTATCCAATATGACTTCTTTCGTATCAGCAGCACCTGAGCCTTCAAAGCTGTTAATGGCTGCTATCAAAGCTTCATGTAAACTTATGCCATTGACCTCATCATAGTACCGTGTATTGGATCCTGGGCTTCCTAATCCAAATATGGCATCCATCAGCATGGTCTCGTTGTTGATTTCACCCTCCTTATACGTTTGTTCCTTCTTATCTTGATAGTAGCATTTTTATATAACAATTGCCCGAGGCTTTTTGGCCAATCACCTGGTCACCATGTACTGCCGCGCAGCGTGCACTTCGTCCTCAATATTTGACCATATTAATGCTGGGGCAATCTACATGAAAATAGGTGGGGCAATGCGCGTGGTTAAGAGCATCTATTTTCCTTCCTTCTTAGTGGTGCAGGTTTGGCACACTGACAACAGATAAGTTGTCCGCTTTGCAGCTTGAAATATCGGCAGTTACATATGTTATTTATAAGTTGGGGCGCTGTGGGCGTTACGGGCGTTATTGCGGGTGTTACGGGCGTTACATCTGAAGCTGTAACGGGCGTTACGGGCGTTACTACCGGCTTTGATTTGGCCTTACTGTTATGGGTTTCTCTGTAACGCTTTTGTCTCAACTTATTTGATTCTTTGGCTGTTAATTGATCCTTATATGGCATTTGGTAACTCAAAATAGAAATGTTTTTTATTTTTATTCCCCCACCTACTATGAAGTGATCTTGGTGGGGCGAGGCTTACGTCCTTTCACGAGTTTTTCCTTTCAATTTGCTGAGCAAACCTATTGACTTCCTCTGCGCCCAGAGACCTGCTATGAAAAGTCAAGATATTAGACTATCGCACTTCATAGTGCCTGCCTTCTTTAAGAATGACATATATTCGGGTCAGGAGTTTGTGACACAGGGCCCCCATGGCTACATTGTAGGCTTTTCCCTGGGAGAGCTTGGTATGGAAATATTGGTTGAGGTCGTTATTGTAAATCCTGGCACTGTGAGCAGCCAGCCAGAGGGCACGGCGCAGATAAGGAGATCC
>CAIQIV010000655.1 GCA_903871905.1 uncultured Chloroflexota bacterium
GAGACCCATTTCCCGGCAGGTTCGAGCACCTTAACATCTTCCATACAGTTTTCTTTTTGAGATAGCGCCACCAGCCCATTGCGAAGCTGCTGGACCAGGGTGGTCTGGTCGGGGGTCAGCATCCCCTGACGCAGGGCATCCGCCAACGCCACGAGTTGGCCAAACCCCGGTGGCTCCGCCAGGCGATCCTCCGGCAGCGCCAGCCGCTGCTCCACCGCCTGCATCGCCGCATAGTAATCGGCGGCTATCGTGCCGTCATACAGCCGGGCATAGCCCAGTGTGGTGTCCACCCGCTGGTGTCCCAATAGGTTCTGCACCGTGAGGATCGGCGCGCCGCTGTTCAACAGCAGTGTGGCAAAGCTGTGGCGCAGGGCGTGCGGCGTCACCCGCACCCCGCACTTCCTGGCATAGGTCCGCAGGCGTTCGGAGCAGTAGGTCCGGCTTAGCGGTTTATGGCGGTAGATGAACAAGAAATCCGGCAGGACTTCTTTCACCCCACTCACTTCCAGATAAGCCTGCAGCGCCGCCAGGCTGTCCGGGCTGAGATACACAATGCGGTCCTTCAGCCCCTTGGATTGCTCGATGCGGATCCGGTGCGCCGTCCAATCGATATCCTCCATGCGTAAGCTGCGTACTTCGCAGGTGCGCAACCCGCAGTGCAGCATCAGTAGAAACCAGGCCAAGTCCAGCCGCCCGGTGCGTCTCCAACCGGCGTGGGTGGCGGCAGCCTGGAGGCGGATCGTCTCCAGTAAACGCCGGAGCTGGTCCACCGGGACATCCCTGGGCAGGGGCTGCGCCTCCTTGAGATAATCGACCAGCAGGAAGCGTTCGCAGATCGGCCGGTCGTGCTCGCGTAGAAAAAACGTCAGGTGTCTCAGCCGGGACAGCTCACTGTTGGTCGTTTTGGCCGAAACCCCGTTTTCCAGGCGCTGGTCCAGGTAAGCAAACCAGACCTGCGGGGTGAGATCGGCCAGGCTGTTTAGCGGGAAATGCTCGACAATCCAGCGCAGCGGCAGGGAGAGGTGGCTCAGGGTATCCTGTGAGCACTCAATCCGGCGATCCGGCTTCCAACTGCGCTGGCAGTGGCGCAGAAATTCCCGGATGTCTTCCTGCAGCCAGGCGGGCAGCGGACCAGTGTAGTAAGCCCAGTTGGGCTCGCGCGGTTTGGCCGGTTTGCGGCAGCGCAAACGCCAGAACGCCACAAATTTGAGCCGCCCCTTGTGATAATCGGCCAGCGTGCTGGGGGTGAGCGAACGGTTGGTCAGCAAATGCTGCCAGAAGCGCTCCAGGTCCGCCTCCGGGTCGATGCTCCAATAGGGCTTGTCGATAAAGCCGATTGCCTGCCGGGCGAACACGCTGTATAGCGCAACTGAGCATTTACTGTAGCCGGTATCCTTGAGCCAGTTCCGAAACGCCTCATAGAAGCCCTTATTTTCGGATGACCAATCCCCATAACGCCGCACCGCCGGGTCTTTGGGCCGGATGTCCTTGAAGTGGAAACGTTTGGTGTATCCCCTGCGGCTCATGACTGCCCCGCTTCCAATGCCAGCTTGCGGTTGATCTCGACCATGGCCGCCTCGTAATCGGCCTGGACCTGGCAGTCGGAGATGTGCAAATACAGCTCAGTCGTCTCCAGGCGAGCATGCCCGAGCAGCTTCTGGATCGTGATGACCGGCACGCCGGCCTCGATGAGATGGCGGCCAAAGGTGTGGCGCAGCTGGTGGCAGGTGATCCATACTCCGGCCTGGATGCAGTAATGCGCCATCCACTTTTGAATGGCGGTTACAGTCAGGCGCCGCCCAAAGCGGTTGAGAAAGACCGCCGGGTCGCCTGACAGGGGGCGGATCGCCAACCAAATCCGCAGGGCCGCCTGGGCCTGTGCCGAGAGATAGACCACTCGCTGTCCACCACCCTTGCCGTGGACCCATAAGCGCGGCAGGCTGCCCGAAGCCGGGTCGAGATACAGGTCATTCAAGGACAGACTGCGTACTTCCCCTACCCGCAAACCGCAGCGCAGCATGAGCAGGAACATCGCCCGGTCACGCGGACCGCAGATGTGGGCAAACAGCTTTTCCACTTCACTGTCCTGGGCATCGCGGGGGAGATGCTGCCCGAGACGCACAAAATGGCGTTTGGGGATCACCGGGTTTTGCGGGGCATCGCCGGATTCAAGCTGCAGGTAATGGTAGAACGAACGCAGGGCTGCCAGCCGCCGGTTGGTGGTTGCAAAGGCCAGACCGTTCTGGTGGCAGTTGTCCACAAAACGGTCGATGTCCTGGACGCTGATCTCGGAGACCGGCTTGCGTATCCAGGCAAAGAACAGCTCGAGGTCGTTGATGTAGTGGATGTGGGTACTGGACTGGGGCGCTTTGCGCCGCAGCCATTTCTGAAATCGGTTGATTTCTGGTAACATGAAGACACCTCCTGGTGGTGGAATGAAGTGAAACCGGGCAGTTTCTACATTCAGGATACCACCAGGAGCCACACCAGGGGGAATTGACGAAAGTTTATCTTCTTTGGAAGTTAATGTAAAGATACGGTCAGTAAGATCGGCTCCACATCCATTGGGCTGTATTTTTTCCAATCAAGATATTACGACCCGTTGCTGGGCAGGTTTGTTTCCCCGGATACAGTCGTCCCCGAGGCGTCCCAGGGTGTCCAGACGTGGGACAGGTACGCCGGGATGAATAACAATCCAGTTCGTTTTTCGGATCCCAATGGTCATTGGTCAGAAGATCAACTAAATGATGTTCTAGGGAAGGGATGGCAAGATAAGTACTTCGGGAAAAAAGCAGTCTTTGCAAATCGAAAAAAACTTCTCGAATTCCTCCTCTCAAAGAATACCACCGATCCGATGACTCTGGAGATAGTAAGATCTTTATTCAATGTTGCATACGGTGCGCACAGTCTTGGTGCTGATTTCCAAGGCATCGATGCACTCGGAGCCCGCGTATCTCTGTCTGGTGGTGGGGCAGGGTTCGTTAGTGGTACCTTTGATGCCATTTTGAATTTTACCTCTGGGGAATTTAGTATATTTGCGTCACCAGAAGGTGGAATTGTTTTAGGAGCGACTGCTACATTAGTTGGTGGTGTTGTGTCATTGAGGAACTTGCCGTCGAATGCTGGCTATCGAGGCACAGCGAAGGCAGTTGGATTAATGGGGGGAGATAACATTGGATTAAATGGTGAGAAATTTTGGGGCGGAGTCCACAGATTTCAAGATTCGACAGATGTTCTAGTTGGAGATTTTGTTGGTGCTGGAGGCACTGTGCCATCTCCAAATATTGGTTTATACGGTTCAATGTCATATGCGTTTGAAGCTCTCTGTGTAAATCAGGCTGGTTACAACTGGTTACCTCACTTTCCAGGACCGATTGAAGTCCTGAGTGATCTTGGCGAGGTATTGTGGCACGATATTTTAAGCCTCCCATAATTTGGGGCACTATGCTATCCCTACGAGTTATATTATGCAAGAATTTTCGTATAATGGATTGCATCGAATCAGAGTAATATCTAGCCAATTAACTGGGGGGTTAGCTATTTTGATCTTTACCGGGCTAGCAGGATTTCTTTTATACGCGATGACCAAGATGCCAACTAACGAACCTGACATCGGTTTGTTAGAGAATCCAAAGGTCACCCTGGTTTGTCTGGTTATTTATTTTATGATAATCGCATGGACAATTGGCTTAACTTTTATCAACTTCTTACCCACAATTTGGGTCAAAAATGAAGGGCTTGAAATCTCTGTGTTCCTCTTTTTTCGGATCCTCATACTCTGGGAGGACATTGTTGATATTGGGGCAGGTCGAGTATCAGCGAGTTATGTTCTAGTCAGAACTCGACGGATCACCCCACTCCATAGAATATATGGCTGGCTATATTCACGCACTTCTTATCCAAGCTTTCTAATTGGGAAAAATATTAGTGGCCGAGAAAATCTCATCAGGGTGATACAGCAAAGAATCCA
>CAIQIV010000656.1 GCA_903871905.1 uncultured Chloroflexota bacterium
GCAGCGGGCTGCTGCAACCAATCGGGAAGTTCCTCGGCAGGTGCGACTTCTGCAGCCGGAAGCTCTTCAGCGGGTTCTTCAGGGGCCAGGAAATCAGCGGCGGCTGCACCGGCCGCGCCGGCAGAAACGGCCTTCAGCCAGTCGGGCAGCTCTTCAGCCTCTTCGGTGGGCTGTTCAGCAGCGGGCTGCTGCAACCAATCGGGAAGTTCCTCGGCAGGTGCGACTTCTGCAGCCGGAAGCTCTTCAGCGGGTTCTTCGGGGGCCAGGAAAGATGCGGCGGCTGCACCGGCGGCGCCGGCTGATACGGCTTTGAGCCAGTCAGGCAACTCTTCGCTTTCCTCTGCAGCAGGCTCGCGGGGGGGCTGTTCGGCAGCGGGCTGGCGCAGCCAGTCGGGAAGCTCACCGGCTGATGGGGCAGCGCTTTCCGCGGCCGCTCCGCCTTCTATCGATGTGTCCAACCCTTTCAGCCAGTCGGGGATGCCTTCTTCATCCAGGGATGGTTCCCCGGTCGCCTCGGCTTCAGCGCCGCGCAGCCAATCGGGCAGCTCGGCGGCTGCCCCGGCTGCCACTGCAGCCGCAGCCGCTTGCTCGCCTGGGGCAGCTTCACCAGGTGTGGGCGCCAGGGACTGCAGCCAATCAGGGATCTCGGCTTCTGCGGCGCTGGTTTCAGCCGGTTCCGACCCGGCAGCAGGGCCTTCCTGGGCCTCATCGGAGGCCGGACCCCAGCCTGCGTCCCGCATCCAGCCGGGAATCTGGTCGCCGCCAGGTGTCTCTGCTTCAGGTTCCTTGCGGGCGTTTTCAACCACGGCCGCGGCTGCGGCTGCTCCAGCGGTGGCCGCCAGCCAGTCCGGAACCGGCTCAGCACCGGAGGCAGGGGTATCCAGGTTGACTCCCAGGGAGGCAGCCCATTCGGGCTGCCCGGCTGCCCCGGCTGCCCCGGGATGCCAGTCCAACTGCTCGATCATCACCGCCTGGTCTGGCACCTTGGCTGCCGTGGGGGCATTTGGCGAAACGTACGCCGCATAAGGATCCAGGGCGGCGACTCGTTGGCGGTAAATTTGTGCATCCTGGGTGCGATTTTCATCGGCCAGGATCTCGGCCAGGATGCGGTTGGCCTCCTGGCAGAAAGGCAGCCGCGTCAGGACAGAATTACAGGTCTCAGCGGCCTCGACATTTTGCCCATCATGGAAGTAGACGCGGGCCATCAGGACCTGCAGGTCAAGGCGGTCTGGTTCCTCGACCAGGGCAGCGCGCAGCTCGGCGATCGCCTGATTCACCAGGTCACCGCGGAAATACATGCGGGCCAGGGCGCCGCGGGTCAGGCGGATCTTCTGCGGCTCTACGCCGTCCCGCCGGTTGTACAGGCGGCGCAGCTCGGCCTGGATCTCGGTATTGGCGGGCTGCAGCTCGAAGGCGCGCTCCATGTGGGAGATGGCCTCCTCCAGGTTGCCCTCGTCCTCGCGAATCACGCTCATCCCTACATGGGAAATAAAGTCCTCGGGGATGGAGGACAGCACGCGCTGAAAAATATCCGCCGCCTCGCCGTAGCGCTGGCTTTCCAGGAAGGCTTTGCCCATCAAGCGATAGGTATCGATATGCTTGGGATAGAAGATCAGGACATGACGGCAGTGGTCGAGCGCCTCAGTAATCTGGTCTGCATTGATCAGCCGCTCAATTTCACGATTGTAAGACCGAAGCGAAATTTTTGCCATAGTTGAGTGCTCCCTACCCTTTAGTATGCCTTAATCTTTCAAAACATGCAAGGAAAAAAATAGATCCTGTCACGAAATTCACATGGGGATGAGAACCTTGATCACAATCAGCGCGGCAAGATGAAAAAGAAAAGGGTTACCCCTGGCGCAGCTGCTGCCAGGGGTAACCCTGTGTTTTTACCGTGCAGACCGGATCAGTCGCCGGATGAAGTGGAGGCGATCGGCTTGGAGGGTTTCTTGCTGGTCATGATACCCCAGCCAACGGCGGCGAAGAGCACCAGGATCACCACGATCACGCCAACATTCAGCTGGCTGTACTTGACGATGATGGGGGCAATGAGCAGGCTGACCAGGTTGACCACTTTGATCATCGGGTTGAGTGCCGGGCCAGCGGTGTCTTTCAAAGGATCGCCGACCGTATCGCCGACCACACCGGCTTTGTGGCGTTCGGAGCCCTTGCCGGTGTTCTTGGCCAGGTCGCGCGGCTCATCTTCGATGGCTTTCTTGGCGTTATCCCAGGCGCCGCCGGCGTTGGACATGAACACTGCCAGGAGCTGGCCGCACAAGATGATGCCTGCCAGGAAGCCGCCCAGGGCCTCCACGCCCAGCAGCAGGCCGAGGGCGATGGGGGTGAGCACCGAGATGACCGCCAGAGGGATAAGCTCCTTCTGTGCAGCGCTGGTGGAGATTGACACCACGCGGGCGTAATCCGGCGGGACTTTACCTTCCATCAAGCCGGGGATGCGGAACTGGCGGCGTACTTCTTCCACGATCAAGCCAGCCGCACGGCTGACGGCGCGGATGGAAAGCGAACTGAACAGCCAGGGCAGGGCGCCGCCCAGCAGCAGGCCAATGAACACACCGGTGCTGGAGACACGGATCGAGTCCATGACCGGCATGCCGAGCTGAGCCTGCACGCGACCAACATCCGTAATATAGGAAGCAAACAGGCTGACCGCAGCGATGACGGCCGAAGCGATGGCCACACCCTTGGTGATGGCCTTGGTGGTGTTGCCCACGGCGTCCAGGTCCGCCATGATCTGGCGGGCGCGCAGGGTGGTCTCGTCATTCATATCGTGCCAGGCCATCTCGCCGATGCCGTTGGCATTGTCAGAGATGGGACCGTAGGAGTCCATGGCCACGTTGTTCCCGGTATGGCTGAGCATA
Source organism: uncultured Chloroflexota bacterium (assembly GCA_903871905.1). Lineage (GTDB taxonomy): Bacteria > Chloroflexota > Anaerolineae > Anaerolineales > UBA4823 > CAIQIV01. The sequence continues at coordinate 2,880 of CAIQIV010000656.1, forward strand.
CCGATGCCGATCATGGCTACTGCATACAGCACATAGATCGGCGCCTCGCCAGAGTATAGGAGCAAGGACAGGACAAAGGAGATGACGATGACAACCAACGCCCAGACGCTGGATTCCATGCCAACCGAGAGGCCGGAGAGGATGGTGGTGGCAGGACCGGTCTTGGTCGATTCGACGATTTCCTTGACCGGCGGTTTCTTGGTAGAGGTGAAGTAGGAGGTCAGGGGGTTGAAAGCCACCGCCAGGCCGACGCCGATGGCGGTCAGGGCTCCCAGGCGCCAGTCATGGGCGTAGAAGAAGGCGAGCAGGAAGGCGAAGATGATGGTGTTGATGCTCGAGACTTCGTAGGAGCGGAACATGGCCTCTTCGGCGTCATGGGCGCGCAGGAACTTGATGGGGAACTTCTCCCAGATGGGCACGGTGAAGGTGCCGATGATCGAGCTGATCACGCCGATAGCGCGGATGATCAGCGGGTAGACCAGCCAGGCGATGTTGCCATCTATGGCGTAAAGCGCCAGGGCCAGGATCATGGCGGAGACGATGGTCACTTCGTAGGACTCGAAGATGTCAGCCGCCATACCGGCGCAGTCACCCACGTTGTCACCGACCAGGTCGGCGATGGTAGCAGCGTTGCGCGGGTCATCTTCAGGGATGTCTTTCTCGACCTTCCCCACCAGGTCAGCGCCGACGTCAGCAGCCTTGGTGTAGATACCGCCGCCCACGCGCATGAACAGGGCCAGCAGGGTGCCGCCAAAACCGAAGCCCAGCAGGGCATCCGGGGCAGCGCGACCGAAGAAGATGAAGATGATAGTGCCGCCGAAGAGACCCAGGCCATCGGTGAGCATGCCGGTGATAGTGCCGGCATAATAGGCGATGGTCAGGGATTCGGTGAAGTCACGCCGGGCAGCAGATGCGGAGCGCACATTGGCCTGGATGGCCATGCGCATACCCAACTGGCCGACTATCAGCGAGAAGGAAGCACCCATGATAAAGGCGATGGTGCGGCCGATGGCCACCACCATCTGAGCGTTGGCAGCGCCAAACTCTTCCACCGCTTCTTTTGATGGAGGAACCACGTAAACGCTGAGGAACAAAGCCACCCCCAGCAAACCGATTAATGGCAGGATGGTGCGCAGCTGGCGCGACAGGTAGCTGTCTGCACCAACGCGAATGGCATTCCAAACCTCTTGCATTTTCTCAGTGCCTTTATCTTTGCTCAGCACCTTCCCGCGCAGCAGCCATGCATAGAGCAGGCTGACAAAGGCGGTGATCAATACGCCGACAATCGCCCATTGTTCAAATGGGGTGGTCAAGCCGTGCCGGCACAACCCTAGAATACAACTTTCCATTTTCTTTTATACCTTTCGTTTAATTTATAATAACCCACGCGTACGCCTGGGGAATTTACGAGTGTTCTTGATTAATCGCCTTCATTCAATATACCACGCCCTAACATTCTACTAATATTAGCGAAAAAAGTCAAATGAACAAGCGCCATTTCCTGACAATTAGCATTTGATTAGAACTCAAAGGAGTGCTTGACACCTGTCCTTTAAATGTTGTATAAATTTACACGGGTATCATGATCATTCACTGGGGCCTGGAGCCAATTGGGATGTTTCATACGAAGCACTGCTACCGGAGCTGGTTGCCGTGCTTTTTCTTGTTGTTTGAAGGTTGAATTGCAGTTTTGGAGAAAACCATGATAGGAGCAATTTTATGATCCGTGTTGAGGGTTTAACCAAGGACTATGGCAGCCGCCGAGCCATTGATGACCTGACCTTCCATACCGAACCGGGTGAGATTGTGGGTTTCCTGGGACCGAACGGCGCCGGGAAGACCACCACCATGCGCATCCTGTGCGGCTTTATGCCGCCCACCGCTGGCAAGGCAGAGATCGCCGGGTTTGACGTGGTCGAGCAGTCGTTAGAAGTTCGCCGGCGGGTGGGCTACATGCCCGAGACGGTGCCGCTGTATCCGGATATGACCGTTTTTGATTACCTGAAGTTCATGGCTGACCTGCGCCACCTGGCCAATGCCGAGGAGCGGGTGGATGAGGTGCTGGAGAAGGTCAGCATGCTGGAGCGGGCAGATGGCTACGTGGGCAACCTGTCCAAGGGGATGCGCCAGCGGGTGGGCCTGGCCCAGGCGCTGCTGCATGAGCCGGAGGTGTTGATCCTGGATGAGCCTACCATCGGCCTGGACCCGGTGCAGATTATCGAGGTGCGCAACCTGATCCGGGACCTGGGACGCGAACATACCGTGCTGCTGTCCACCCACATCCTCTCTGAGGCGCAGCAGGTGTGCAACCGGGTGCTGATTATCAACAAGGGCAAGATCGTGGCAGAGGACACGCCCGAACGGCTGCAAGCGCGCCTGACGGGCTCCCTGCGCATTGCGCTGAAGGTGGGGGGGGAGCCGGAAGGACTGGAGACGCTGCTGGCGGGTGTGCCGGGGGTAGCACGCGTGCTTCCAGGTGTAGAAGGCAGCCTGGAGTTTGAAACCATCCCCGGGCAGGACCCGCGCCCCCAGGTGGCGCGGGTGCTGATCGGCGCCAGTTATGACCTGCTGGAAATGCGCCCCATCAGCCTCAGCCTGGAGGACATCTTCCTCCAACTCACCCGCGACGAGCCGGCGCCTCCCGAGACCTCGGACGCTGAGGATGAGTCAGAAGAGGACGTTGAGGTAGCATAGAGAAGGAAGGAGAAGATCGCGTATGCGCAACATTTGGACGATTGCCAGCCGTGAATACCGGTTGTATTTTGGCAGCCCGGCTGCCTACATGATTGCATTTATGATATTTTTGGTGATCGGGATCCTGTTCTACCTGAACATCCAGGTGGCCCTGGTGCAGCAGTTTGCGCCCGGGGTGCAGGTGGTGCTGGGCCCGATGGCGGTGCTGGTGATGCTGGCCACGCCGGCGATTACCACCCGCCTGCTGTCGGACGAGGTGCGCCTGGGGACCATCGAGCTGCTGCTCACCGCGCCGGTGCGGGATGGTGAGCTGGTGGTTGGAAAATGGCTGGGCGCCTTCCTGTTCATGCTGACCCTGGTTGCGGTGACCCTGGTGTACCCCCTGGTGCTGAACCAGCTTATCCAACCTGGGATTGACCAGGGCCCGATGATCAGCGGTTACCTGGGCCTGATCCTGCTGGTGGCCTCGATGATCGCCATCGGGGTGATGGTTTCGGCCTTTTTTAGCAACCAGATCGCCACTTTTGCCACCACCATGGGGCTGCTGATCCTGCTGTGGTGGATCATCGGCCCGATTGCGCAGACCGTGGGGGCAAGCGCCGGTTGGTTCTCTGAAGTGGTGCGTTACATCGACTTCAGCGATCATTATTATTCGAATTTGCTGCGCGGCATCATTGATCTGAAGGATATCGTGTTTTACCTGAGCATCACTGCCCTGGCGCTGTTCCTCGGCACGGTTGCGGTGGAAATGAGGAGGTGGCGCTGATGAACCCGAAATGGCGGCGTTTTGCACCCTTTGGGCTGCTGCTGTCCCTGGTGGCGGCGCTGGTTTCGCTGGGACTGTATATTGTCTTCCGCGAAGTCAATATTTACCTGCAGATCAGCCTGGTGCTGATCGTGGTCGGGATCGTGGCCTGGATCCTGCTGGATCCGCAGCAGGCGCGCCAGGCGGTGACCGGGCGGCAGGCGAAGCATGGCAGCAATGCCCTGGTCCTGATCATCGCCTTTGTAGGCATCCTGCTGGTGATCAATTTCCTGGTGTATAAGAACGATAAACGCTGGGATCTCACCGAGGATAAACAGTACACCCTGTCGCAAGAGACCATCCAGACCCTGGCCTCCATGCCGCAGCCGGTGAAGGCGCTGGCGTTTTACTCCAAGCGCGTGCCGACCGATTCGGCCAAGGGGCTGCTGGACCAGTTCCAGTACAACGGGGGCGGGAAGTTCAGCTACGAGTTTATTGACCCCGAAGCCAACCCGGTGGCGGCTGAGAAAGCCAAGATCACCCGGGACGGGACGATTGTGCTGGTGATGGGCGACCGCCAGGAACTGGCGGATGTGACCAACGAGGAAGAGCTTACCGGGGCGATGGTGCGCCTGATTAACCCGCAGAAGCGGGTGGTGTACTTCCTGACCGGTCACGGTGAGCATGATACGGAGGGAACGGGTGATACGGCGTACTCCATGGCCAGGCGCACACTGGAGAGCAAGAATTATACGGTCAAGAAGCTCAACCTGCTGGCGGAGAACAAGATCCCCGAGGATGCCCGGGTGCTGGTTGTCGCCAGCCCGATCAAGCAGCTTTCGCAGACCGAGGTGGACCTGATCGGGGCGTATGTCACATCGGGGAAGGGGCTGATTGTGATGGAGGAGCCGCTGCCGGTGACCGAGTTCGGCGATCAGCCGGATCCGCTGGCGGATTATCTGGAGAAAAACTGGGGGATCACCCTGGGTAAGGACATGGTTGTGGACCTGACCTCGCGCCAGCCGCTGGCTCCCATTGGGGCGGAGTATGGCAGCCATGCGATCACGCAGAAGATGCAGGGCCTGGCCACCATCTTCCCCACGGCGCGCAGCACCACCCTGAAGGAGCAAACCAAGGATGTCAGCCAGGTGGAGATCGTCAAGACCGCCCCCCAATCCTGGGCTGAGACGGATCTGCAGGCCTTTGCCACGGCGCAGGGCCAGAATCCCGCCCTGCAGTTTGACCCAGGGAAGGATATTCAAGGGCCGATCACCCTGGGGGTCGCGGCAGAGAACTTTACCAACAAGGGCCGGGTGGTCACCCTGGGGGATGGGGATTATGCCTCGGATGCTTATTACACCATCTATGGCAACGGCGACCTGTTGATTAACTCGGTGGATTGGGCGGCCGGGAACGAAAGCCTGATCAGCCTGACCCCCAAGCGCAACACGCAGCGCATGGTGGTTCCGCCCCAAAGTGTGGTGATGAACCTGCTCCTGCTGGGCACGATCTTCTTGCTGCCCGGGTTAATGCTGGTGGCGGGCGTGGTGACCTTTATCCAGCGCCGCCGCAGGGGATAATCGCCATGATCAAGCGCAGTACCTGGATCGTGCTTGGAGTTTTCCTGCTGCTGCTGGCGGGCGCATACCTGTGGCAGCGCAACCAGCCAGAGGGTGAAACAGGTGGAGAAGCCACCCCTACCCCCCCGGCGTCGGTTTATAACAACCTGGATGCCACGAAGATCAAGAGCTTCCAGGTAGATGACAGTCAGGGCGGGTCGATGGTGGTGGAGCGGGACCTGACGGGGATGTGGTCGCTGGTCAAGCCCCAGGCCGAGGCGACGGACGCGGGCCGGGTTGAGGCGGCCATCAGCCAGCTTACGGCGATGATGGTGCTGTCACAGCTCGATCCGCAGCCGGCGCAGGACGTGGTGGGGTTGAATGCCCCGGCCTACGTGGTCACCTTGAAGATGAGCGATGGAACGACGCCGGTGCTCAAGGTGGGCAAGGTCACACCGACGAGCAGCGGGTATTATGTGCAGCTTGACAAAGGCCCTATCCTGGTGGTGAGCAAGATCGGGGTGGACGACGTGGTGGGGCTGGTGGCGAACCCGCCGGTTCAACTGACCCCGACGGCTGGCACACCGGCGCCCTAGCGGCGCAAAATTGGGGCTGTATGGAAAAGAAGAACGCCAGGACGGTGCTAGCACCGTCCTGGCGGCGCCGTACAGCGGCGGTCCTGGACAGGCCACAACATGAATTGTTATTAGTATATTAAAAAATCCAAAAGGTATTGATTTTGATTAAAAAAAAGTGTATTCTGTTATTGAAAGAATGCCACGATAGAAAGATTGGACTCTGGCGCCAGGCAGGGATGGTGTTGGATGAACCTGCAGGCGCGAACAACTAGGCATCCATAGAATTCCAGAGGTGTCTTAATCTGATAACCTGACGATGGAAAGGCCGGGGTAGTTCCGGTGTTCTCCGATAGGTCGGAATATTGTTTGCACCGCTAGCGGCGAAGGCGAACTGGAGAAGATAGAGTTTATGATTGACGAGGAATTATTGCACGATATTGATGAACACGACGAACACCCGGCGATCGCACGCCTGATTGAGCTGGGCCGGCAGAAGTCTTTTGTGACGATTGACGATATCTTGAGCTTCTTCCCCGAAGCAGAGCAGGATGTCGATCAATTGGAGGAAGCTTTTGCCGCACTGCTCAGCGCGGGCATCCCGTACCTGGAAGAGTCGGCGGCAGGCGGGCCCAGCGAAGAAGAACTGGTGGAAGATGTTGAGGAAGAGACCCGGCGCCAGCTGGTGGTTGACGATAATTACCTGGCAAACATTGACACGGATGACACCATCGGGTTGTACCTCAAGGAAGTGGGCCGGGTACCGCTGCTCACGGCCATCGAGGAGGTCGAACTGGCGCAGCGCATCGAGCGCGGCCGCCTGGCGCGGGAGGAACTGGCGCGCGGCAATGTCAGCAACCGGCGGCGGATGGAACTGCAGAAGCTGATCGAAGACGGCTGGGCTGCCCGTGAGCACCTGATCACGGCCAACTCCCGCCTGGTGATCAGCGTGGCCAAGAAGTACATGGGCCGCGGCGTGCCGTTCCTGGACCTGATCCAGGAGGGCAATATCGGCCTGATCCGGGCGGCGAAGAAGTTTGATTACCGCCGCGGGCACAAGTTCAGCACCTACGCTACCTGGTGGATCCGCCAGGCGGTGACGCGGGCCATCGCCGACCAGGGGCGC
>CAIQIV010000657.1 GCA_903871905.1 uncultured Chloroflexota bacterium
CCCGCCCCATGAGACCAGGTCTTATCAACGCACTTCCTACTATGGGAACACGGCTTTTGATCATTATCCGGTGATCAGTGTAGATTGGAATCAAGCTCGCCTTTTCTGCCAATGGGAGGGCAAACGACTGCCAAGCGAAGCTGAGTGGGAAAAAGCAGCGCGCGGCGGCAGCGATACGCGCATCTATCCCTGGGGTAACCTACAAGCTGACTGCACTCTCGCCAATATTGGTAAACCCGAGGCCGGCTCCTTCTGCGTGGGGGATACAACAAAGGTCGGAAGTTACCTTTCAGGCGCCAGCCCTTATGGTGCACTTGACATGGCAGGAAATGTGCTGGAATGGGTCAGTGATTGGTTCCTCGAGGATTATTACAGTAGCCAGCCAACCTGGAATAACCCAGGCGGACCCGCAAATGGGACGAATAAAGTCATGCGAGGCGGTTCATGGTATTACTACTGGGGTGAAGACCGGGTATCTCGCCGGACCAATTTCAGTCCAGACTTCTGGAGCAACAGCGTAGGATTCCGCTGCGCCCGGACAAGATAATTGGGCATTTCTGCAACTCACTCGCGCTCCTTCAGGATCTGCCTGATTTCAGCAATTGTGCGCCGCTCCTCGACCTGCAGCCGGCGGATCTGGGCCACCACCTGCGCCATCTGCGGGCGGTAAAGCTGGTAGCCGCCCGGCGTTGTCCCGGCCACGGTGAGCAGGCCCTCCCTGGTCCAATAGCGCAGGGTGGGGACGGTCTCCCCAGTCAGGCGCGCAAGCTGCCCGATCTTCAACAATTTTTCCTCGCCAGCCGGCGCTGACAGATCCTGGTCTTCCAGGGTGGTGTCCAGGGCACTGAGATAAACATCCAGCGACCGGTCAACGGCTTCACAAACCAGAGAGTAATAGTCTGCCAACGGCCTCCCCAACTGCCCGGCTTCGATGCTGGTGATGTAACGAAGGCGGTCCTCTTTGCGGATAATGGCAGGGGGATAGCCGGACTGCAGCAGCAGCAGATTCATCAGCAGGCGGGCGGTGCGCCCGTTGCCATCTACGAAGGGATGGATGCTGACCAGGCGAAAATGCGCCTCGGCAGCGGTGAGCACCGGGCTGCCGGCCGCCTGCTGGAGCCATTCAACCAGCTCAGACATCAGCCGCGGCACCTTCTGGGCATTTGGCAGGACGGCCATGGAGCCGGCAATGCGCACCGCAACCGAGCGGTAGCGCCCGGCGTTGGCATCATCAATGTGCTGCAAGATCAGGGCGTGCAGGTCCAGGATCGTGCGCTCAGAGATGGCCTCCCGCCCCTGGCTCACCAGCTTTGCCAGCCATTCCAGCGCCGCCGCATGATTGACCGCCTCCAGGTGCTCGCGCAGCGTCTTTCCAGCGACGGTCAGGCCTTTTTCCACCACCAGTGCAGTTTCAGCACGCGACAGGGTGTTTCCCTCGATCGCATTCGAGGTATAGGTCAGCTCAACCTTGAACCATTCATCCAGGTTGCGCACCAGCTCCGGCGGCAGAGGACGGTAACTGTCTAACCTCTTTTTCTTTTCTTCCAGGGCGGCAAGAAGCGCATCCATACTATAAAGTATAACGTGACACTTTATACTTGTCAAACACAAGCGCACGCTACAAAAAAATTTTTCTTGACACCCCGGCAGGCCCGGTGATACAATGCGTTATCTGCAGGTGCAGATCCATTCTCTCGGAAAAAGGAGGCGTACATGCGAACCCATACCCTGGTGCAGTCCTCATGCAGCTTATCTGTACGCGCCTCCTGGCTGGTGTCCAGGGCCTGATCCAGGCACCCTGACCTCCCTATCATCTGTCCATCTCCGGCCACAGGCGCTCCAGTCCCTGTGGCTTTTTGATTCGCCTGGCTGCGCCGCTGCAGGGATCCCCCCAGCCGGCGGTCCTGCCATTCCAGGCCCCCGGCTGGCCTCCACCCACCGCTGCGGCCCTGCCGCACACAAAGAAGGTTTCAGGTACCACACAATGCATAGAAATACGGTTATCAATGACCTGGACGAGATGCAAGGGGCGCAGGGCCTGCCGCGCATCAAGAACGTCTCGCACCAGGAGCAGCGCCTGGCTCACAGCCAGGCAAAACGCAGCCCGCGCCACAGCCATAAGCCCAAGGCCAACAATGCCGAGGTACAGGCGGAGATCGCCGCCCAGGCGGATGACCAGGGGCGCTTTGAATTCACTTACACTGCCTCGCGTTACGAGGGGGTGTGGCTGCTCGAGTCGCTGGGCGGCATGTACGAGGAGCGCTGGATCGACGATGTGCTGCGCATGATCAAGGGCGGCAAGGAGGCCTCGGTCTACCAGTGCACCGGCGGCCCGGCCACCGGGGTGGCGTGGATCGCCGCCAAGGTCTACC
>CAIQIV010000658.1 GCA_903871905.1 uncultured Chloroflexota bacterium
CATGCTGTCCAACGACCAGATGTCGCCGCTGTTCGATGCCGCCGTGCAGTGCGTGGAGGAGGCCATTGTCAATGCCCTGGTGGCGGCGCGCACCATGACCGGCGTCGATGGGCACACCGTCTATGCGCTGCCGCATGACCGCCTGAGGAAATTGTTTGCTGCCCTGCCAGCGGCAGCGAATTAGCTCCGCTGCACTCCGGAGCTGCGCCGTGTACCCAGGATCAGGCCGGCTGGCTCTGGCGCGCCGGCCCTGCTGTCCAGCTTGAAGCGCGCCGCCAGTCCCTGCAGGGCTCGCGCCATCTCAGCCAGCGACTCAGCTGAGGCAGCCACCTCTTCCACCTGGGCGTTCATTTCCTCCATGGCAGCGCTCACCTCTTCCGCCGCAGCGCCATTCTCCTCGCTGATCGAGGCAATATTCTCAATGGAGTGGGTCACTTCCCCAGAAGAGGCTGCCATCTGCTCTGTAGCAGCCGTGTTCTGCTCCACCACCGCGCTCACCGAGTCCAGGCGCTCCACCACCTCGTTGTTCAGCCGGTTCATCTCATCAGACGCCTGGCGGTTATTCCCGGCAACGCGCGCCGCCTCACCGACCGCCTGGTCCAGCAAGCCGGCAGACGCCTGGATACGGCGCACCGCCTCTAAGATCGCCTCCACCCGCTGGCGCGAGACTTGTGTACCCTGGGCAATGTTTTCAAAGGACTTGCCCGCCTGGTTGACCAGCTCCACTGCAGCGCGCACGTCATCGCCGGCGCGCTGCATCGCCTCCACGGTCTCGTTTGCTCCGCCCTGTACCGCACGGATCATCTCGGTAATTTCCTTGGTCGCCTGCGACGAGCGCTCAGCCAGCTTGCGCACCTCGTCTGCCACTACGGCAAAACCGCGCCCGTGTTCCCCGGCGCGGGCCGCCTCGATTGCCGCATTGAGCGCCAACAGGTTGGTCTGAGCAGCAATGTCGTCGATCGTTTCCACGATAGCGCCGATCTGCCCGGAGCGCTTGCCCAGGTCACGCACCCGGGCACCCAGCTCTCCGGTGGTTGTCTGCAAGCGCTGCATCCCGCTGACCGTGCGCGCCGCCACCTGCGTGCCATCTGCAGCAGAGGCCGCGCTGCGCTCGGTCTCCTGCGCCACCTGCTCAGCCGCCGCGGCAGCATACCCAACTGCCTGCGCCATGTCTCCCTGGGCGCGGGCAGCCTGCTCCATCTGCGCCGCCTGCTGCCGCGCCCCCTGGCGAATGCCTTCAGCCGCGCCGGACAGCTTGCCCATGGCATCCGAAGTCTGCGATACCGCCAGCGCCTGTTCCTGAGCGCCGCGCGCCAGGCCGTCAATGGCCCGTGCCATCTGATCCACCGATGAAGCCGTCTTGCCTACACTCTCCGACTGCTGGGTGGCGCCGCGCGCCACCTGCTGGATAGTGGTGGAAATCTGCGTGGCAGCCTGCCCGGCCTGCCCGGCTGCCAGGGCCAGCTGCCCGGATGCCTGGCTCAGGTTCACCGCGCTGCCCGCCACCTGCCCCATCGCACTGCGCAGGCCCTGGGTCATCTGCTGGAAGGCATTGCCCATCACATCCCGCGGCGTCCTGGGGACAACCTCGTCAGTCAGGTCACCCGCTGCAATCTTCCGCGCCGTCCCTGCCATGCCCTGCAGGTAGACCACCATGCGAGTAAAGGACTGCGCCATCTGCCCCAGCTCATCCCGCGAGTGAATCTCCAGCTTCTGCTCCAGGTCGCCCTCGGCAATCCCCGCCGCCGCCTGGCTTACCTGCGCCAGCGGGCGGGTGATGCTGCGGCTGATCAGCAGCCCCAGGACCACCGCCAGGATCACAATCAGCGCCCCGGACACCAGCAGGATCACTTCCTGGCGGGACTGCGTACGGTCAAACTCCTGGGCGCTGGCCTCGTTTTCCGCCAGCAGCGCACCCGAAAAGTCCTCAAGGGATTGGCGCATCAGGCCAAGCTGGATATCAATCTCCTGGCCGATCTTCTGGATCTCGCCCGGCGCCGTACCGGCGTCTTGCAATGCCGGTAACATGCGCCCTTCAAAAAGGCTCACAATTTGGGCATAGGCCTGGCTGGCTTTCTCCAGATCCGCCTTTTCGCTCTCCGAATCCACATAACCGGACAGGGCCTTGAGGTCATCATCGATTACCTTCCTGGCCGCCTCCCAGCCCCGCCCCACGGCCTGGGAGCCTGCCTGGGTTTCAGCGTCCACAATCACCTGGTACATTTCCATCGCGCTGATCTCAGTATGCAGAGCGCGCTGCGCCTCCTGCGCCCGCTCAGCGCCCCCATCCTCCAATTCTCTTAATTTCTGTACCTGGAACAGGCTGAACGCAATGATGCCCACCATCATCAATGCCACCAATAAAAAACCCCCTACCAGCTTCACGCCAACTTTGAGGTCATTGTAAATCGACATTGTTTCTCCATTGCCAACGAGGCTGCGGTGGCTCAGGCTGCCATGTTATTCCGTCATATGACTACATTTTATCGACACCTGTAGAATCTTTCAAGGGATATTAATTCAAGATTAACCACAATGCACAGTATAAACAAAACCGCTTACGCCAGGGAACGTCTCCCCCTGAGCGCAAGCGGCAAATTGACTGCCAGCCCGGCTACGGTCCAGGCGGAGGTGGAGACCCTCCAACATAGGTCACCACGGCGCTGGTGATGAAAGCGGCCCATGTGCTGCCGCCGGAGTATGTGGAACCGGTGTACAGGCCGTCCTTGACCGGTGGGAGGATAGTGATATCCCCACCTTCAATAATCAGGTCATCGTCGCTGGCAATGCCATGTTTGTAATTAGCGGTGATGGTCAAAACGCCGCTGCCTGAGATATCCTTGGGCGCCCAGGTGGATTACCGTTTCAGCCGCGGCCGGCGCCAGCGCAATGAAAGCGCCGGTCGCGCCAGGCCGGTCAAAGCGCGCCGCAGAAATACCCTCCCCAGGTGCACCTCCGGCAAGCACCCGGCCAAAGACCTCGACAGGCTCAGCCTGCGGATAAAAAACCCCTCCCATACCACACAGTAAGTACTGGCCCAGTTATGCTGACACACTTAACCGCGTACGTGCCCCACAGCGTATATACCTGCGGCACGTGTGCCGCCGGCACACGTGCCGCAGGAAATGGGCTGCCGGGGATCCAATCCGGCCTGGCGTCTTCGCCGATCAGGGAGCCCTGGAAGCC
>CAIQIV010000659.1 GCA_903871905.1 uncultured Chloroflexota bacterium
CGCCGAAGGCCGTCTCGTCGTTGATGCACACGACCGCGTCCGGGGGATCCGGAAGCGCGAGCAGCGCCAGGGCGGATTGGTATCCGCCGGAGCTGGTCAGGTCGCCGGTAGCTACCAGGGTCTCGCTGAACAGCAGTCGGTTGGCTTCCAGCCCGCGGCAGTACCCCGTGAATTGGTCGGCCTGAATTTTGAGGTGGGCGGGCCCGCCCAGGTAGGCGATCTTTTTGAAACCGCGGCTGGCTAGGTGGGTGATCAGCTCGACCATCCCTGCCTGGCGGCTGACCTCGATCCTGGGAAAGTCCAGGCCGTCCAGCGAATTCTCCAGGGCTGCGAAGGGCACGCCGGACTGCTTCAAAAACCGGGCCCGCCAATCCTGCAGGTGCATGTGGGTCAGGATCAGGCCGTCCACTTTATGCCCCAGGACCCAACCGCGGTAGATCTGCTTTTCGGCTTCTTCGCCGGGGGGGCGCAATGGAGATGAGCAGGTCAAAGGGGTGGACGGCGGTTTCGTCGCCCAGGCCAGCCAGAAACTCGGTAAAAAAGGGGTCGGCAAAACGGGGCGTGTGGGCGGGCAGGATATAGCCGACCGCATCGGCTTTCTTGCGGCGCAGCTGGCGGGCCGCCCGGTTGGGGGCATAGCCCATCTCCAGGGCGGCCTGAACCACCTTCCGGCGGGTGGCCTCGGAAATATCCGGGTAGCCATCCAGGGCGCGCGAAACCGCCGCGATGGACAGGTCCAATTTTTTTGCAATGTCCCGGATTGTGATTGCCATGACAGCCTTTCTTTACTGAAACGTTTCAGGTATAATGATTATACCTTATTATCCTGGCAAATACCAGAGATCTTATTTAGCCGGGCAGGGCGATTCGCAAAGTCCGCCGAGATGGCAGCGGCGGCAGGCACGGAGTGCCTGCCCTACTGGGGCCTAGTGGGGTAGGGCGGACACTCCGTGTCCGCCGAGGTGGCAGCAGAGGCGGCGCCAGGGGTCCATGATGAGCAATGACACCCAGGCAGGCATTTGTCTATCTGCTTTGCGAATCAACGTGGAACTTCAGGCCAGCATGTTTCAACCTGCTTTGCGAGGAATTGATCGCAGGCCTGGGTAAGAAGCCAGTGAAAAGAAGCCCGGAATATGCTATAAAGATATAGAACCTGATCAACATATCTGAAATGAAAACCAGCAGCGATAAATACGATCTCATTCTTCAGCACCTGATCTGTATTTACGGCCAACAAACGGGGGAAATCACTTTCGAAAAAATAAAAAAGCAGATCGGTTCCTATCATGGCGGGTCCAGCCCGCCTGACCACCCGGGGCGGCCCGGGTACGCGCCGGGAGACGCGATCCTGATCACCTACGGCGACCAGCTGTGCGAGCCGGGCTGCCCGCCGCTGCGGACCCTGGGCCAATTCTGCCGGGCGCGGCTGCAGGGGCTGGTGAGCGGCGTGCATCTCCTGCCGTTTTATCCATACACCTCCGACGACGGTTTTTCGGTCACGGATTACCGGCAGGTCAACCCGGCCTGGGGCGGGTGGGAGGACATCGCGTTCATCGGGCAGGATTTCAAGCTGATGTTCGACGCGGTCATCAACCACATCTCGGCCGGGAGCGCCTGGTTCCAGGCTTTTTTGCAGGACCAGCCGCCCTACAACGATTACTTTATCACCGTGGCGGGTGACCCGGATCTGAGCG
>CAIQIV010000660.1 GCA_903871905.1 uncultured Chloroflexota bacterium
AGCATCCAGTTGTATTACGATCTCGCGGGCAGCAATTTCTAGTATCTCGTTTAAGTCGCGCGTCGAACTCACCGCCTGCGCCACCCGGTTCAGGGCATTCAACCGCCGCGCTTGTGTCTCAGCACGGGTACGGAGCGTTTCAGCGGTCTCTTTGGCATGACGCGCCTCTTCAAGCAGGCGTTGGGTTTCGTCAAAGAGGCGCGCATTCTCGATGGCTGTAGCAGCCTGGGTGGCAAAGGCCTGCGCCAGCTGTGCATGGTCCGGGGTGTAGAAATTCTCTTCCAGCTTGTCCAGCGTGAGCATCCCTGTCAGGCGCTCACCAAACATCAGCGGCACCCCCATCCAACCGTGCACCCTGCCCTTCCCATGCGTCTCATCCCGGAAATGCTTGAAACGCGCTGAAACATCCGCTATGATCACCGGATGGCGCACGCGCACCACCTCACCCGCCGGGTCGTCCGGCCCACTGAAGTCAAAGCGCGCTCCCAGCAGCTCATCCAGGTTGGGAAAGCCATGCCCGCCAACAATCACCATCATATTCCCGTCCAGCTGCTGCACACTGCAGCTGTCATAGGGCACCACCTTGCGCAGTTCAGACAGGATCAAGCGGAACACATCCTGCAAGCTCAGCGTGCTCCCCAGCGCCTGCGCCGCCGAGCGCAGCGTCTCAGCCTGCTCGCGCGCCACCTGCTGGTCCCGGTACAGCGTCGCATTCTGCAGGGCTATGGCCGCCTGCGCCGCCAGGTTTTCCGCCAGCCGCTGGTGTTCTACCGTGAAATACCCCGGCTGCACCTTGTCCAGCGAATACATCCCTATCGTCTTGCCACCCACCGCCAGCGGCACAGCCAGCCAGTTCCGAACGTGCACAGCCGTCTCTGCCACCACCCAGTGCGGGTTCTCCTTCACATCCGGGATGACCACCGTCACCTGATCTTCTATCACCCGCCGGATATGCGGTATGTCCCAGAAATCAAAGCGCACCCCTACCGCCCTGGACGGCTCTTCCACCCACCGCTCATACCCCCGCGCCGCACGCGCCATCAGGCAGCATTCCCCTTCCAGCACAAAGACACTCCCGCTGTCATAGGGCACAATCTGCTGCAGATAATCCAGCAACGTCCCCAGGATCGTGTCCAGGTCCAACGACTGGGTCAGCGCCACGTTGGCTGCCCGCAGGATCTCCGTCTCCTTGTACCGCTGTTGTGTCTCCGCATACAGGCGCGCATTCTCGATGGCGCCGCTGACCTGGCCGGCAATGGTGACTGCCAGCTCCACCTCCTCGGCAGTGAAGACCCGCCCCACCTCGTCTATGTCCACCCCAAACGTGCCGATCACCTCGTCTCGCACCACCATCGGTGTGATCAGCAGGCAGGTAATCCCCCTGGATCTGAATATCTCGCGCGCTGCCTCGTTCTGCAGCGGTGAGTTCTGCGCATCGGCAACCACCAGGGACTGCCGGGTTGCGATCACCTGCTGAGAGCCGGGGTTCCCCTCGAGCGGGATGACCACCCCCACTGTGCTTGGCTCACCCTCCCGCCCCGCAAAGGCGACCACATCCAGATGTGTACGTGCAGCGTTCACCAACGTCACCCCGCAGCTGTGAGCATCCAGTTGTATTACGATCTCGCGGGCAGCAATTTCTAGTATCTCGTTTAAGTCGCGCGTCGAACTCACCGCCTGCGCCACCCGGTTCAGGGCATTCAACCGCCGCGCTTGTGTCTCAGCACGGACAAGCGCGGCCTGCAGGCTGTGAATGTCGGAAGAAGCGCTCAAGCTGGCCTGTCCCCCTCAAGCTTTTTCTTCAGAACAGCAATGCTGTTTTGCTTACCTGCATCCCGGAGCGTTCGCGCCGTTGCCGTGAAATAGACATGCGATTCCACAAACTTAAGTTGGCCAGAATACCATTGCGCATCACTAAATTCCTGGCCAAAAAAAGCCAGTTCACGCCGCAGGTTATCGTTGTGAGATAAAAAGTTATCCCGTCCCAGCACATCCAGGTCGGCATCTGCCATGATCTGCTCCAACAGAGTGGATGGAGTCTGGGGCAGTACAGTAGCCATGATAACGCCCTGGATGATTTTTACCTGTAACGCAGTATAACCAAAACCTGGCAGCGCCTCCAACGCCAGGCGCGCGGACACCACCTCATGCCCCGAGCGCACCTCGATAAAGCCCAGGTCATGGAACCACGCCGCGGTGAGCAAGAGCCCCAGATCCTCACCCCGGACACGTTCTCCCCTGGCAAATACCTCTGCCGCCGGGACCACATCCTTGAGCGTATGTCGCAGGTTGTGGTAATAAAGACCCGGCGGCAGCTCTTTCTCCAAACGCCCGTAAGCATACTGTCTTGCCTGTTCGAAATTTTGTGCCTGGATATTATTCATGGTCAGCCTGGCTTTCTTTCTATGAAACTAAATACTGCTCACACTCTCTAGCTCTTTGATGCGCGTGTTCAACTGGGCAATATCGCGCACGCGGTTGCGCAGGCGGCTGGTCAGCACGCGAATGATCCCGGTTGCCACTTCTGGACGTTCTGACATCAGATCGTAGAAGGAAGCCTGATCAAGCCTGAAGAGACGGGTGGGCTCTACTGCAGTCACCGACGCCAGGCGCGGCTCAGGGTCTAGCAGCGCCATCTCACCAAACACATCCCGCTCGCCTAAATCGTTCAACAGACGTTCACCGTCATGGACGCGCACTTTACCATCCAGGATCACATACAAACTGTCGCCTGCATCCCCCTGGTTGAAGATGGTCTCATTTTCGGCCACATCCACCTCCTCCAGCAGGTCTGCCACATCTGCCAGCACGTTATCAGGTGTCTGGCTGAACACAGGTACGGTTTTCAAGATGAGGACTTTTTCAACGATAGACAGCATGGCTTTATCTCCTATTGTGGCATGCGGATCAAGGCGGATCCATGTGTAAGCGGCACAGGCGCGAACCCAGAATGGGAAATGATCGTTTTCAACCATGGCGCAAAAACGCTCCGGAGGTGGTTGTCTCACCTGTGGGAAGAAGGCTGAGAAACGCTGGCTCCTCGCCTGAGGGGAGAGATCCTCCAGCAGTGGCATGACCCAGCCTTTCCATTCAATAGGAAGCCGGGTGTCCATGATCTCCAGCGCATAAGAGGCTTGTGCAGGCGAGCCTGCCAGCAGGGCTTCGCGCACGCGCCGGATGGCGTCACCGCCAAAGGTAAAAGACAATAACAACAGCGCACGGCTGCGGATTTGAGCAAGGTATCCCTGCAGCGCGGCAAACAGTAAAGCGGTGTCCCTGCCCTCGCCCAGGTCCACCTGCGCTGCGCTGACCCAGGCGGCTGCCTCCATTTCCACCCTGACCGCCTCCTGGATCAAGGCGGCGTCCCTGGTCTGATAAGCCGTTTGACTGAGAGCATTGATTACCTGTGAGCGCAGATCATCGTCCGGGGTAGACAGGCGCGATAATAAAATTTCCTGGGCATGCGTCCCGCCAATGCGCCCCAGGGCTTTTGCCAGAGCAACCAGGCGTACCTGCGGGGCATCGGATGTTTTGAATGCCGTTTCGATCTCAGGCAAAGCCTGTGCACCGATAGCAGCAAGCGCATGACCGGCTGCCCGGCTGGTTTCCGGGATATCACAGGCAGCAATGAGGGGCGGGTAAAATTCGCGCCGGTTGACCTCCCCTAGAACCTGGATGGCAAGCACCCGATCCTGGCTGGAAGCGGATGCCGCTAACTCCTGGAGCCGCTGCCTGGCTGCCGGATCATCCCCATACTTCAATAACCCAACCAGTGCTCCAGACAGGACACAGGCATCCTCTTCGTTCAGCGCTCGGGTGAGCTGAGTATGATCGTCGGATATCGCTCCCAGCGCGCGCAGGGCAGATTCTTTAACCGGTGGAGATGTCTCTACGGATAATCGCTCTTTCACCGGATTCAACAGGGCGCGCAGTTTCAATTTCTCAATGCGCACGAAGGCCTCTCTGCGCACTTCAGGCGCCGGGTGCTGGAGCAAATTGGGAAGCTCACGGATGACCACTTCCTCGTCCAGCGCTTCAAGCCTGGTCAGGGCATAGATCACCACCCCGGGATGAGCGTCCTTCAGGCGGCCGCGCAGGATTGCCAGGCTGGCAGGGTCGGCAATCACATTGGCGTCTTCCCCCAACCTGCGCCGGGTGATGACCCGGGTCAGCGCCTGGACGTAATTCCCGCTCAACAAGAAGATGACCGCCAACCAGGCAGCGCCCAGGCCGATAAAGACATATGCCAGGCCAACGTAGGTGAAGTTCAAGCGGCTGGTGAGGGCCAGCAGGCTTAACCCGGCAATGCCGATGGCCACCGGCTGGACAACACCTTCGGCAGCAGCTTGAACGCGCCCGCGCATGGGATCGGGCAGGGACTGGTAAACAATGGCATTGGCAGACTGCGAGAGGGAGAAACCCAGAGCAACATTGGTCAGCTTGGCGACTGAGCCCAGCACAAAGGCAATGAACAACGGCGCGCCCAGGCTGCTGCTGAGGGCCAGCATGCTGATGCAGACGATCACAACCACCGGCATGGTCAGCAGCCCTACCCGCAGCCCAAAGCGGGAAATGAGGCGTCCGGTGAGCATGGTAGAAAAAATCAGGGCCAGGATACCCATCATCGAGATCAGGCGTCCAATAAAGGCGGCAAGCTGGTCGGCGTCAGGATACTGAGCGTAAGAGCGGTTGTAGAAAATATTATCCACGAAAAAGAATGCCACCCACCAAAGGATAGTATAGGCGAAGATCAAAACCACGTAGCGGTCTTTTAAGATCCCCTTTGAGGTCCTGGAGGCCTGCGCCGCACGCGGTTTTTCAGCTGGCACCTTCAGGTACGAATGGGTGAGGAGGCGCAACACCACCAACCCGGCGCCAAAACTGATCCCGGCCAGCAGCAGCAGGTTCGTGGCGCCAATGGCATTAACCAGCGGGGAAATAAAAAAGCCGCCGATCACATTGGCCAGCCAGTTCCCCGCTGCCAGCAGTGGAAAGAGACGTTTTCCCTGGCGAAAATCGAAGAGGCTGCCAGCCAGGGGCCAGACTGCCAGGTTGCCCAGGTTAACGACAATCTGAAACCACAGCGGCAGGATAAACGATGCATAGTGATAAAGCGGGGACTGCAAAGCAAGCCAGATCAACAGGCTGACGCATCCTAAGAAGATCAGGTTGGTGTACAGCAGCTTTGAAAAGGAAATCCGCCCGCCAAGCTTGATGTAGAACGCCGCCACCAAAGATGCTACGATGGCAACCACAATGTAGGAATACGGCAGGCCTTCAACACCGTACTCCGTCAGAAAGATGCCAAACGCCATGGACTGCACAAAGACAAAACCGAATGCCAGGATGAAATACAGCAGAATCAGCAGGCCTATCAGGCGCTCCTCACCCGGTTCAACGCTGAGAAAGGCGGCGAAGCGTTGGTGGAATGAGGGCCGGCGCTCAAGGATAGAAGTTCGGTTCATGGTTGTAACCCTTTTCCGCAATACAAAACATCACCAGATGCCTGTTCAGTTACTCTACTCATCCAGTTTGCTGAATCTCCAGGGTATCTCAACCGCTGGCAGTTTGATAGTCTCCTGAGCAATGAGGGTGGTACCATAACCCCACCTATCCGTTGCAATCCCGCCTAATATTAAACCAAATCCGTCATATTGGCAAGCTTTTTAGAGAAGTTTACGTGAATTTATCCAAATAAATTTTCCCCATTTAGAAAGACATCCCGAACCTGCTCCATACAGCGCCACCCGGAGGAGCCCCTCCGGGTGGCGCTGCACAAGACGCTCACTGCGCCTTGCGGCTCACCAGAGGCAAGAAAACCGTGCCTTCCTGGAAACGGCCGGACATATGGAAAACCCCGCCGCCAGTCAAAGCAGCCCGAGGTGTCCGGCTGCGTGACGGAGCCGCCGCCCCGCTGGACATGCCGACATAGATCACCGCCCGCTGACCGCTGATGACGGATGCCAGGGTACTGACGGTACCTGCACCTAAACCGGGTACCGTCTGCCAGCTTTCTCCCAGGTCAGGACTACGATACAGCCCGCGCAGCGTCCCGGCATACAGCACCGCCTGGCGACCGCCCAGAAATGCCAGCGCAGTGACCGGCTGCTGGAGCAGAGATTCTCCCCAGGTTTCGCCGCCGTCCTTTGATGCACAGAAGGTGTTGGGGTCGGAGTTGGAGAAGACCATGTGGTTAGTGGGGTGAACAGCCAGCACATTGACCAGGCCGGTGGCCCCGGCGCCGGACAGCTTGCGCCAGCTCTGCCCGCCATCGCTGCTTTTCCACAGCCCGTCATCCGTGCCCACGTAGATCACCTGCGGTGCGGCTGGATCGCGAGCCACCGCCCGCACCCGCATCAAGGTCTCAGGTGCGGCCCAGTCCCAATGCTCGCCGGAGTCGCTGCTCAGATACAGCGCCCCGCCCCAGGCGCTCCCATCGGGGGGGATCACCGCCCCATAAGCCAGCAGGCTGCCAGCCTGGTCCGGATCCGGGCTGACGCCAGTGAGAAACAGCGTGCCAACCACACCCGGCGGCAGCGGCAGCGGGATCTCGCGGTAACTCTGCCCATCGTCCTGGCTGATGGCCACGGCGTTGATCGTGCCAGCATACAGCCGGCGATCCTGGAAAGCATCCGCCGCCACGTTGGCGTCATTACCCAGCCAGGGCAGGTTGAGCGGCGCCCAGGTGCGCCCGCCGTCCGGCGAGTGGATCATCTCTGCCCCCATGGTGGCGGCGTAGACCTTGAAGGGGTCAAACGGCGAAACGGAAAGACTGTAGGGCTGCACCCCTCCCAGCAGGTGATTGGAATCGCTCCAGGTGGCGCCGCCATCGCTGCTCTTGAAGATACCGTGCTGCGTGGCTGCATACAGGGTCTGTGGGTGCAGCGGATCGATGGCAAAGTCCTTCACCCCGGCCTGGAAGCCGGTCACCCCGCCGCCCACCGGCAGCCCATAGAATGGCGTCCAATCGCTGCCGCCGTTCAGGCTGAGAAAGCCGCCATCGTTGCCCAGCAGGATGATGCCCTCCTGGGTCGGGTCAAAGTTCACCGAATAGACGGTGTAGGGCCAGGGCACATCCGCCTTCTCCCAGCCGGTCAAGTCAGCGGAGGTGCTGCGGTAGACACCGGTTTCAGAGGCAGATCCGCTATACCCCAGCAGGATGGCCCACACTTCGTGAGCGCCGAAGGGATTGACCGCCAGGCGCTCCACGTGGTCGCTGACATGCGCGCCCAGCGTCCAATTTCCCCCGCCGTTGGTGCTGAGATAGACGTCGCCAGAGGATGTGGATGCGTACATGGTCTGCGCATCATCCGGGTTGAAAGCCAGCCAGGTGACGTTGCGGTCGACCAGGCCGCCGGAAAGGGGCGTCCAGGTGGCGCCGTAGTTGATCGATTTGAACACCCCGGCGCCGGAGTCGCCAGTTCCACAGGAGACGGCAAAGTATACCGTCCCGGCAGTGGTGGGGTGGGTGAAGGGCCGCACGGCATCGATGCACAGCCGGGTGTGCGGCAGCCGGGTCCAGGTTGTCCCGCCATCATTGCTGCGTTGGATGGCGCCATCTCCGCCCCCATAGATCACCTGCGGGTTGGCAGCATCAAAGGCAACGCGCTCTGGAAAGGCATTGACATCGGAGATCTCCCAGCTTGCCCCGCCGTCGCTGCTCCGGTACAGCCCGCTGACCATGATGGAGGCATACAGGATTTCCGGGTTCTCCGGGTTGGGGACGATGTGAAAGGCATCACCGCCGTACAAGCCGCTGCTGCTCCACACACCGAAGCTGGCCTGCACGGTGAAACCAGAAGGCAGGCTGGCGCTCCCGCCATCCGGGTTCTCCACGCTCAGGTCATAGGCGCCAGGCGCCAGGCCCCAGGGCACGGTGGCGGTCATCAGGGTGGTGGTGATCCAGACCGAGTCCAGCAGCTGCTCCCCAAGGCGTACCACAGGAGCGGTCAGCACCTGCGTGCCAGAGAGGGCGGGGGTGAACCCGGTGCCGGTGATGGTGATCGTGGTGTCCAGCTCGTCTGGGGCAGCCTCCGGTTGGACGGCCTGGATAGACGGCGCATCGGCAACCGCTGCCTGGCCAGGGGGCGTAATCGTTTGCAGGGCAAACAAGGTGGATAACAAGGCTGCCATGCAGATGAGAATGACAGCCAACCAGCGCAATCCATGCAGTTTCATAAGCAGTTTCTCCCTTCTTCGGTTTAAATCAAAAGCGCCGGACCGGCTGACTCGAGCTGCGAAGTATGCAAAATGCACCAGCGGGGCAGCGCCAGGCTAATTATATTGTATTTGTGAAGGATAATACGATATAAAACTTACTTTTCTGCACCATTGCTTTTGTTCATCTCTCTCCATATAATGGTGGGTAGAGCCTGGCTGCTCCGAGGCGAACAGCCGGGAGCATATCAGGTTTTCCGGATAGAAGGGAACCATGAGCAAGAAAGAAACACCCAGAAAGAAATACACCCTGGTGATGGAAGATGATGAGATTGTTGGGGTAGAGGTCAACGGCCGGGCCTATGCCCTGGCGGACTCCATCCCTGACGAGGATGACCGGGCCAAAATGCAGCTCCTGGTGGAGAACTGGCCCGGCTACACCGGGAAGACAGGCAAGGACAGGGACAAAGCCCCTGACCCCATCTCGCGCATTGTCTTTTTCGTCTTCCTGGGCGTGGCACTGTTAATGCTGACCATCCTCATCATCTCGACCGCCAGCGTGGTGCGCCTCCTGGCCAGCGAGGTGCAGGCCCCGGCGCGGGTGATCAACCTGATTAATCGGACGAACGACAGCGGGCAGATCTATTCCTACCCGGTGGTCGAGTTCCAGCTGCAGAGCGGGGCTGCCCAGACGGTTACGGTGAGCACGGGGAACTGGCCGCCAGCTTACCAGGTGGGCGAGCCGGTCTTCGTGGCCTACAATCCGCAAAAGGTGCTGGATGCGCGCCTGATCTCCGGCAGCGGCTCCATTGGATTGTGGACGCTGCCGTTGATCATGGGGGTGCTGTTTGTGGCTTTCTCCATCGCTGCAGGCTTTGCCTGGTGGCTGGAGCGGCAGCCGGTGTAGAAGCTTCTGGAGCACAGAACTCGCGAAAGATTTTCGTGAGTCCCGTGACCCAGACTCTCGATTCTGTGGTATACTCTTTCCCCGGCGGCGCTGCCGCCGGAACATTTTGGGAATTGTTTTGATCGATCCGCATCCATGCCCGGCGCGTTTGGTCGGGCTTTCTTCTTGCATTGCGCTGTTCCCCCGCAAGGGAGGGCCGCGCCGCTGCTGGGGGACCAGAAAGCCAGGGACGTCTGTATCAGGACTGTATTAACGGAGCCATCAAAACAATCGAAAGTTAATTGAAGGAGTTTTGATGGACAGCGAATTTTCGTACCTGGGCCTGGATGAGGCCCTGGTTCAGGCCGTCACCGAGCACGGCTTTGTTTCCCCTACCCCGATCCAGGAAGCGGTGATCCCGCTGATGATCTGCGGCCAGGATGTGGTTGGACAGGCGCAAACTGGCACCGGTAAGACCGCCGCCTTTGCCCTCCCCATGCTGCACAATTTTGAGCCGGGCTTTTCCGGCGTACAGGGACTGGTGCTGGCCCCTACCCGCGAGCTGGCCTTGCAGGTATCGCAGGCCTGCACCGCCTACGGGCGGCACAGCGGGGCGCGCGTGCTGGCGGTCTACGGCGGAACGGCCTACGGACCGCAGATCTACGGCTTGCGCCGCGGCGTGGACATCGTGGTCGGCACACCCGGGCGTATTTTGGACCTGATCGAAAAGAAAGAATTGGACTTGAGCCAGGTGCGCACCGTGGTGCTGGATGAGGCCGACGAGATGCTCAGCATGGGTTTCCTGGACGATATCCAATCTATCCTGGATCACACTCCCGAAAACCGCCAGACGGCGCTCTTCTCGGCTACTCTGCCGGCGGAGATCCGCGATCTGGCCGAGCGCTACCTGCACAACCCGGTCCCGGTGACTATCCAGGGCAAGCAGGTGACCTTAGAGGCAATCGAGCAGCGCGCCTACCTGGTGCATGCGGTGGATAAGACTGCCGCCCTCACCCGCCTGTTTGAAGTGGAAGACATCAGCCGGGCGCTGATCTTCGTGCGCACCCGCGGCGAGTCGGGCGATGTGGCCAACGAGCTGACCGTACGCGGCTTCCCGGCCGAGGCGCTCAACGGCGACCTGACCCAGGAAGCGCGCGAGCGCACCCTCAACCGCTTCCGCCAGGACCAGCTCAAGGTGCTGGTGGCTACCGACGTGGCGGCGCGCGGGCTGGACATCGACGACATTTCCCACGTCTTCAACCTGAACCTGCCGGATGACCCCGAGCTGTACGTGCACCGCATCGGGCGCACCGGGCGCGCCGGGAAGAGCGGCATCGCCATCTCGCTGGTCTCGCCGGCAGAACGGCGGCGCCTGCGCCAGGTGGAGGCCTTTACCCGCCAGCGCCTCAAATTCTTTAACCTGCCCACGGAAGAAGATATCCGCAATCACCGCGAAGCGCGCCTGGTCGAACAGGTGGTAGTATGGCTGGTGCGCGGGCGCTGCAAGCAGGAGCGCGAGATCGTTGAACGGCTGGTGCAGGAAGGGCACGACCCCCTGGCAGTAGCCGCTGCGGCACTCAAGGTGGCGCGTGCAGATGAGAAGCAGCGCCCCATCGCCCCCCTCAGCCCCTCCCGGCCAGCTGAGGAAGCACAAATGCGGGGGGAACGCCGGCGCGGGGAGAGACCCGGGGATATATCCCAGGAAAGGCCTGGCGGGAGGTCCGGGGAGAGATCCCACGGAGAACGGCCGCGCCGCGAGCGCGGCGGCGACCGCGCCTGGTCCAGCGCTTCCCACGAGCCGGGCATGGTGCGCTTAAGTATGAAGATCGGGCGCACGCATGGGCTGCGCCCCAACGACATCGTCGGCGCCATTGCTGCCCATGCCGAGATCCCCGGCAGCGCCATCGGCAAGATCCACATCCAGGAAAATACTTCCTCGGTGGACGTGCCGGAGGAGTTGG
>CAIQIV010000661.1 GCA_903871905.1 uncultured Chloroflexota bacterium
AAATAGGGTGAAAACCAATATGCTGATCATCTTTTTTTCCTAAATGAATTAACCAGGCTGGGTTATGCGGTTTCCTTGGCTGCATAGCTTATTTTCGAAGCAAAGGGCGCTCTATTCAGCTTAAATCATTTAAATACCAACTACCGTAATGCAATCGGCTGTCCTGTGCAAACCTTTCTGCCGGGATCAATCCAATATTGGTAAACCCGTATTGATCTGCGCTCCTGAAGAATTTCTCTGTTACTACTATGTCCGAATCCATTCCACGAGGAATAAAAAGGTCAGCACCAGCCCAAGATTTTTCATCGATCACCGTCCTTTTCTGCTCCCACTCTCCTTTCCCCACACGGCAATAAGGACATTCTTTACCTGGAAAATGCCGGGCATAACCCGAAGCTTTATCATCCCGGTCAGCACCTCCCCACGAGATGAGAACTGAATGGTAGATGGGTAAGGGCAGAGGAAAATTGCATGCATTGTATTTCCCAATTCGAACAATTTCTATCGGTTCAGAAAACTTTTCTATTCCACGCAAGCCCTCTGCTTCGTAAATGTTCTTAAAGTGGGCTGACACAAGAAGCTCAAAACCGGCTCCCCAGACAAAGTCCCCCCATTTTTCGGGTTTTGCGCTGGATAACCGAATTCTATACGGCGGCGCCCATCTCAACATACTTACGAATTTTCCACAAACGGGGCATTTCTGGGCTTGATCATAGTTAGCAGGATCCATTACCACGCCGTAGGCCCATTTGGGTCCTAGATGTTCATCCTTTTCTGGTCGTAAGATAAAATATTTCATCATTTATAAAATGTAACCCAAGTTGCTACCCAAAGAAGGCGGGCCCCGGCGAAAAGCTTGTCATTAACCCCCAGGGCCAGGCCAACCAATTCCGATTGTAGCAGATTTTGGTCCCGATGTACAAGAGTATGCCGACTATGGGACACGGCTTTCACAAGAAAGGAAATCAGGCATGGATAATGAGGTCAAAAGCGGCGGCAGGTTTAGCACAAAACAATCGACGACCTTTAGCCAGGTTATCGTACCCTGCCTGGATGGACAGGCTGATCACCAGGTTGTTGATGATCGCCATATTCTGCCCGGAATCGCCAACAGTCAGTCGGGTAGCATCTTCATGGAGGGTGACATCTCGTCGATAATGTAAACCGCTCTCGATCCCCCAATAATCTCGGGTCAGACGCAGCAAGCGTTCGGGAGGCGCTTCCTGCGGTGTTAGACTGGTCAGGCCATAGACCACCTGTCGGGTGCGACCTTGATGCTTTTCATACCAGATATCACGCTCCAGACGGAAAACCTGGGCCACATGCGGCCAATCCAGATAGTCATTTAACTCGGTACTCACCAAGATCGTGCGCTTTTCGATGCGACCATGCCCCTTGCTGACTTTGGAAACACGCTGACAGTGTTTGGACAAAGGTGCGCCTTTCTTGAGATTACAGACTTCATGGACAAACAACTTCTCGATAGCCCACTTGGTCCGGGGTTGATTGCCTTTGATCGTCCAGATATACTCTCCCCCGCTCGCAACAATCTGGGTGGAGGTCTCCCGCTGGGCGTGCATGGCATCTGCTATGACGACCGCTCCGCTCAGACTGACCTGTTTGAGGATCTTGGGTGCCACAACGATTTCGTTCTCCTTGCGGTCTACCAGTGCTTCGACCAATACCAAACCCTGATGAGGCACATAAATGCTCAACAGATGGGTCCCTCGCATGGCACCGGATGGAATAGTGCCTTTGAGTGTCTTGCCATCCATACTCAATACGATCTCATGGGTATCCTTCAAGTGCTTTTGTTGAAACTCGCTCATCAAGCTCTCGAACTCTTCCGGTTGGATCGTGTGCTGCAAGAGACGGCGATAGGTCATATGACTGGGCGCCCGCTTACTGGGCAAGATCTTCATCTCATAAAGCGCTTCTATGCGGTGGGTTACCCAATCTGCAATTCCACTGGGTGAATTTTCTCCCCCCAACTTCGCAAGCAGCATCAAGACCAGCAGCAATGTCAGTGAGTACAGCTTGCCTTTCGCTTTTCGGGTATCGGTTATGCGCAGGAAGTAAGCATACAGGCTATTGATCTCAAATACCTGGCCTGTTTCATTAACATCCTGATTGGGCATCAGATTGGTATAATTCATCTCGGTCTTCTCCGGCTTTTGGTTTTGGCAAACTCAAAGTATACCGGAGAAGACCATTGTATTTTGTCAAGCTACCTTGTGAATGCCGTGGACTATGGGAAGCAGCGCGGCGGATGCCGAGGGATGTCCAGAACCTGGCAACTGCCCGCGCTGCCTGGCTGCAGCCTGCTCAGCGCACCACATCACCACGCTTTTACCCGCTTTGAAACGTACACCCCTGGTAAAATCGCAGCCACCATGCAGTATAATACTGCATTGACGGTCGATTCCTTTGGGTAAATCATCTTAACGAGGAGCCATGACCATCCCGGATTTTCAGTCCATCATGCTGCCGCTGCTCGAGATGTATTGCCTCCGATTACTTCCTCATCGATTAGAACGGATAGGCTCATCATGTCCCAGACCTTCAAACTTTACCGCTTACAGCAAATTGACAGCCAGCTCGACAAGGACCACAGCCGCCTGCAGGAGATCGAGGCGGCGCTGAGCAATAATGATATCGTGCGCCAGGCCCAGCTTCAAGTCGACCAGGCTGCCCGCACCCTGCACACCCGCCGCAGCGAGCTGCGCCAGGCGGAGGCGAACGTGCAGAGCCAGCGCA
>CAIQIV010000662.1 GCA_903871905.1 uncultured Chloroflexota bacterium
GTTGTTTACACCCTCCCTGGAAGGGTTTGTCAGCCTGTTCACCCAGCGCAGCACCATGACCAAGATGCAGATGGAGAAGTACAAACAGCGCACCGACTTGAGCTGGGTGGAGCAGGTTGCCCTGAGACGCGGGTTGGCGGTGGTTGGCCCCAGCCAATACGTGAACCGCTTGAAAAATTCGGTGATCATTGCTGGTTCATCTACAATTTTGGCCGTCCTCCTGGGATTCCTGGCAGCATATGCATTCAGCCGCTTCAAGGTTCCGGGGGAGTCCGATTTACTCTTTTTTATCCTGAGCACACGTATGCTGCCTGCAGTGGTTGTTACCATCCCTATCTTCCTGATGTACCGCGCCATTGGGCTATATGACAAGCACCTGGGGATGATCCTGCTGTACACGGCGTTCAACCTGTCCTTTTCAGTCTGGCTGCTGAAGGGTTTCATTGACGAGATCCCAAAGGAATACGAGGAGGCTGCCCTGGTAGACGGCTACAGCCGCTGGCAGGCGTTCATTAAATTTGTTTTGCCTCAATCGGTCTCGGGCATCGCGGCAACCACCGTATTCTGCCTGATTTTTGCCTGGAATGAATACGCCTTTGCCCTGATGCTGACCAGCGAACGGGCACGCACAGCTCCTCCCAGCATCCCTTCTGTGCTGGGCACGGCAGGCATCGAATGGGCCGCCATCGCTGCGGGCGCGCTGCTCTTCCTGATCCCGGTTGTCATCGTCACCTTTGCCTTGCGCCAATACCTGCTGCGGGGTGTGACGTTCGGTGCGATCAGGCAGTAAGGGTTTCACTCAAGAGGAGAGCAGTTAGCACATGGCACAGATTGACTTGATCAAAGTTGAAAAAAAATTCGGCGATTTGCACGCCGTCAAGCCGATGGATTTAACCATCCATAACGGCGAGTTTGTGGTCCTGCTGGGGCCTTCTGGTTGTGGCAAGACGACTACCCTGCGCATGATTGCCGGGCTTGAAACGGTGACTGGTGGATCCATCCAGATTAATGGCCAGGATATTACCAATAAGCCCGCGCGTGAACGCGACATCGCCATGGTATTTCAATTCTTTGCCCTCTACCCGCACATGACCGTGCGCGAGAATATCGCCTTTCCGCTTCAAGCGCAGGGCGAAACCCGGTCTGTGATCGACCAGCGAGTGAGTGAAGTGGTCAGGATGCTGCAAATCGAGCCCTACCTGAAGCTGCGCCCCGGCTCATTAAGCGGTGGAGATCAGCAGCGGGTGGCACTGGCTCGCGCCCTGGTGCGACGTCCTGCAGCTTTTCTGATGGACGAGCCCTTGGGCGCCCTGGACGCAGATTTTCGCGAATCCATGCGCGCCGAAATTAAGCGGCTTCATCTGGTGAACAACGCTACTTCGGTCTACGTCACCCACGACCAGATTGAAGCCATGGCCATGGGAGATCGCATCGTGGTCATGTCCAATGCCACTGTCCAGCAGGTCGGTACACCCATCGACGTTTACAACAACCCATCCAATATGTTCGTAGCGCGCTTTATTGGCAGCCCGGGGATGAACCTGGTCACGGGCGAACACCATGCTGGAACGCTTACCCTTCCCGGGGGCAGCCAGTATGCAGTCCCATTGAAGTGGCGCACGGCGTTGGAAGGAAGAAGCAAAGTGGTCCTGGGCTTCCGCCCAGAAGCATTGCTCCTTGATGAAAACGGGCAGGTTAGCGCAAAGGTTTACGGAGACGATCTGCACGGCTCATTTACCATGCTGCACCTGGCGCTAAATGGAGAGAGTGAGGTCATCCATGGACGCGCAGAGCGCGGTGTAGCTTCGAAAATTGGGGCCCAGGTGTCCTTTACCCTGGATCCTGAGATGGTCCGCTTCTTCGACCCCGAAAGCGAGACTGCGATTGCGTTGGAGGTGAGACATGGTTGATGTATCTTTAAACGACATCACCAAGCGGTTTAAGCTGGTTACGGCACTGGACAACTTGACTTTTGATATCAAGGATGGCGAGTTCTTTGTGCTCCTTGGACCAACGGGGGCAGGCAAGACCACCACGCTGCGGGTGATCGCCGGACTGGAAAAACCTGACGCCGGCGACCTGTCCTTTGCCGGAAACTCAATCAGGAAACTCACTCCTGCGGAGCGAGACGTGGCCTTTGTTTTCCAGCAGTACTCCCTTTATCCCATGCTGACGGTTTATGACAACCTGGCCTCGCCTTTGCGCTCACCCAGGCACCGCACCTCCGAGGCGGAAATCCAGAAGAAAGTGGATGAAATTTCCACGGTACTGCGCATCAATCACCTTCTCAAGCGCAAGGCAAGCCAGCTGTCGGGAGGCGAGATGCAGCGGGTGGCCATTGGCCGGGCCATTGTCCGCCAACCCCAAATTTACCTGATGGATGAGCCGCTCTCCAACCTGGACGCCAAGCTGCGCGAGACGCTGCGCATCGAGCTTTCGTATCTACAAAAAACTCAACACAGCACCACTCTGTTTGTCACCCATGACCAGATCGAGGCGCTGACCATGGCTGACCGTATTGCGGTGCTGAATGCCGGGCGGGTCCTGCAGATTGGTACGCCGCGCGATATCTACGATCGCCCGGCAACCACCTTCGTGGCGCAGCTGGTTGGAACACCGCGCATTAACCTGATGAAAGCCTCCCTCGATGATGGAAAATTTCACATCCTGAACAGCGGGATCAGTTTTGCCGCTCCAGCCGCGGATGGTCTCTCGACCTCCTGCACCGTAGGCCTGCGGCCGGAGGATGTGCGCCTGGATGACTCAGGCGATTTCAGCGGCGAGATCGTCCTGCAGGAACCCCTGGGGGTCGAGACCATCCTGCATATCAAGTCTGGTGACCAGACCTTGCTTTGCTTGGTTACGGGCACCTCCGACCGGTCTATTGGTGAAACTGTGCGCTTTCACATCAGGGCTGACCGGTTGAGCTATTTTGATGAAGATAACAACCGCATCAATTTCTAAATCAGCAGCAAAAAGGAATGGAGGTTTTATATGGCTAGAGTAGCGATCATCGGTGCAGGTAGTATCGTCTTCTGCAAAACGCTAATCCTGGACATCCTGGCGACCAAGGGTCTGGAAGCCACCGAGTTTGTGCTCATGGCTCCAACCACCAACCGCACCTCGCAGGTTGAGCGGCACATTAATCGCGTGATTAAAGCCAATCACCTGCCTGCAACGGTCCACGTCACCACCGACCGGCGAGAAGCTCTCCAAGGCGCCGACTACGTCATTGCCACCTTCCAGGTTGGCGGCGTCAAAGGCTTTGAGTATGACTACAGCATTCCCTATAAACACGGGGTCGACCAGTGCATTGGGGATACCCTGGGGCCAGGCGGCGTGTTTCGCACCCTGCGCAGCAGCCCGGTGGTGGTGGACATGGTCAAGGACATGGAGGAGCTTTGCCCCAATGCCATCCTGCTCAATTATGTCAATCCCATGGCCATGATCTGCTGGACCATCGGAAAAACATCTTCGAAGATCAACTTTGTTGGTCTGTGCCACGGCGTCCAGACTACAATGGACCTGATTTCCGGGTACGTTGGGCTGCCTAAGGACCAGATCGACTTTGTCTCGGCTGGGATTAACCACATGGGATGGTTCCTCAAGCTGGAACACAAAGGCAAGGACCTCTACCCCATCCTGCGTGAAAAGTTTGAACAGCCTGAATATTATGTCAACGAGAAAGTGCGCGGCGAGGTTTTCCGGCACTTTGGCTATTTTATGACCGAATCCACCGGCCATCTCTCGGAATACGTCCCCTGGTTCCGTAAGAACCAGAAGGTGCTTGACCTGTACTGCGATGAGCCGTCCTTTGGAGGCGAGACTGGCGCTTACTACAGCTGGTGCAAGCACGTCGCTGAGAAATTTGATGGCCAGGAAATCCTGGCAGCCGAATCAGATGCCATCCCGTCCCGCTCCATTGAGTATGGATCCTATATTATTGAAGCCAAGGAAACCGGGCGCATCTTCAAGCTGAACGGCAATGTGATCAATGGTGGCATGATTACCAATCTGCCGGCCGATTGCTGCGCTGAGGGGCCGTTGTACGTGGACAGCACCGGTATCCACAAAACCATTGTCGGCGACCTCCCGACCCAGTGCGCTGTACTAAACCTCTCCAACATCAACGTCCAGCGGCTTGCGGTAGAGGCTGGCATCTCCGGCGACCCCGAGCTGATCGTCCACGCCTGTGCCATGGATCCCCTGACAGGCGCGGTGCTGTCACTGAAAGAGATTCGCGACATGGTTTCCGAAATGTTGGAAGCCGAGAAGCAGTGGCTGCCGCAGTTCGCTGGCAAGACTCTGCGCCCCACGCCAACCATCTCGATCCCCAAGGATGTCAAGCGCGCTGACGTGCCGATTGACCCGGCCCTGGCGATCTTTGCCCGCTTTGGCGAGCTGGGCGCCTGATAAGGAAAGGCAGAAATGATCCGGTTTGGCGTCAGCACTTGGGTGTGGGTTTCCCCGGCTACGAATGAGAATTTGCGCTGGCTGGTGCCTCACGTGGCCAGCCTGGGCTTTGACTGGATTGAGTTTCCCATTGAAGAGCCTGGAGCGCTGGATTACCGGGCGATAGGTCAGATCACGCGTGATCATGGATTAGGCGTCAGTATCTGCGGCGCTTTCAGTCCGGATCGCGATCTTATCCATCCTGCTCCCGCGCTCCAGCAGAATGGGTTGGCCTTTCTCAAAGAGTGCATCGATGCTGCTTATCAGGTAGGCGCAAAGCGCGTCGGTGGGCCGTTCTATTCCTCTGTTGGCCGCACCTGGCAGCAGACCCCGGGTGAGCGCGAGCATGATATGGAGGTGCTGGCCAGACATTTAACGGACATGGCGCGCTACGCTGATGACCATGGCGTAACCATCTGCCTGGAGGCGCTCAACCGTTTCGAATCGAGCTTCATCAACCTGACCTCGCAGGCGGTAGAACTGGCTGAGCGGGTGAACCACCCGGCTGTGCAGGTCATGGTAGACACCTTTCACATGAATATCGAAGAGCAGAATGTTGGCGCTGCTATCCGCCTCGCAGGCCCTCGACTGCAGCATATCCATTCTAACGAAAGCCACCGCGGCACGCCGGGCACCGGGCTTTTTCCCTGGCAAGACCTGGCCCTGGCGCTCAAAGAAATCCATTACGACGGCGCCTTGGTGATCGAAACCTTTACCGTCGAATGCAAAAGCATTGCCCGAGCAGCTGCTATCTGGAGACCGCTGGCGTCCAGCCAGGATGACCTGGCGCGGGACGGGATGAATTTCCTGAAGGGCTTGTTTGCTTAACTCAGATGATGTTGAATGAGGATGAAAGGATGATGACCAAAAAAATCAATATCTCCATTGTCGGGTTAGGTTTTGGGGCAGAGTTTATCCCCATTTACCAACGCCACCCCAATACCAACATGTACGCCATTTGCCAGCGCACCGAAAGCAAGTTAAACGCCGTGGGAGACGCATTCGGCATCCAGAAGCGATACACTGATTTCTATGAGTTGATCAAAGACCCTGAAGTAGACGTTGTCCACATCAACTCCCCAATCCACCTGCATGCACCGCAAGCCATAGCCGCCCTCAAGGCTGGCAAGCACGTCGCCAGCACCGTCCCGGCAGCGACCTCCGTCGAGGAATTGAAACAGATTGTGACCTGGCAGCGGAAATCGGGCAAAAAGTACATGATGATGGAAACGGCAATTTACAGCCGGGAGTTCCTGCATGTGCGTCATCTGCGAGACAGTGGCCAGCTGGGTAAGATCCAGTTCCTGCGAGCATCCCATCAACAGGAAATGGCAGGCTGGCCCGGGTACTGGGA
>CAIQIV010000663.1 GCA_903871905.1 uncultured Chloroflexota bacterium
ATGATCGCCTCGCTGAGGTTAAACCAGCGCGCCAGGATCACCGAGCTGTCCACCAACAGGCGCGCCCCACACACCAGCAGGGCCACCCCGGCTGCAATCAACGCCAGGTTGGCCAGGCGCGTACGGGGATCAGCGCTTTTTGCACCCCCGTACTCGTGTTCATACTCCTCCAAGACTGCAGTGCCCTCTTTCCTACCCATGGAAACAGCCAGGAGAAGATACCCTACCAGCCCCGCGACCAGGACAGCCCCTTCGCCCCGGTTGATCTGCCCATCCCGCGCAAAAAACCACAGGATTAAAGAAACCAGGATCATCAGCGGCACATCCAGGCGCACCAGGCGCTGCTCCACCAGCAGGGGAGAAATAGCCGCCGAGAGCCCCAGGATCAATAGAATATTGGCGATGTTGCTGCCAATCACATTGCCCACCGCCAAGTCCGCCTGGCCGGTTGACATCGACTGCAGGCTGATTGCCAGTTCTGGGGTGCTGGTCGCCAGGCTGACCACCGTCAGGCCGATCAGGATCGGCGGAACCCCCAACGAGAGCGCCAGGCGCGAGGCGCCGCGCACCAGCAGCTCGGCGCCGCCGATCAACAGCACAAATCCAGCCAGGAGAGAAATGAACACCAGCGGGCTCATACGCGATCCGGGAAATTATAAACCGGACCGGGGCGTCTCAGGCAGGGAACCGCCAGCAAACGCCCCGACCTCCCGCTCCATTTGCCAGGCTCAGACCAGCCCGGCAATGGCGTCCACCTGCTTCTGCACCTCCGCCGGGAGCAGCTCCGGCTGGTGGGTTTCCAAGAGCTTCAAGGCTTTCTCCTGGGCCCGCTGGCGCAGGGTCTTTCCGCCGCTGGCCAGCCAGTTTTCATAGCTGCGCCGTTCAAACAACCTGGGGTACCAGTCCTGGCGGCAGTATTTGCGCGTGTGCTCCGAAGCCAGGAAATCCCCATCCGGCCCGACCTGGTCGATCAGGTCCAGCGCCAGGGTTAGGTCGTTGACCTCCAGGCCCTGCATAAAATGGCGGGTATAGGCGATCAGCTCGTCACAGATCACGATCTGCTCAATCGAGTTGGTCATCCCGCCGTCCAGGTAACCGACATCGTGCGCCATCTGGGCGCCGGCCAGCGTCTCCAGGATGATTGAGAAAGCCGCCTCAGCCGCGGCCTGCTCGTCCGGGAGCTTGGAATCACTGCATCCGGTCAGGCCGAATATGGGCAGGTCATAACGGTGGGCCAGTTCCACCAGCATCACCCGGTTGGTGGGGTCAGAATAGATATCCTGGGTGGAGCGCATGTCCAGCATGTCATTCACCCCACCGGTTAGGATCACCGGCGCCCCTTCCCGTTTGAGCTGGGCGATCACCAGTCCAGCCAGCTCGCCGGCATTGGCCAGGGCAATTGCCCCGGCAGCGGTCACCGGGCCCGTGGCGCCGCGCAGCACCACCGGGGTGTAGGTGGTCGGCAGTCCCTTCCCGGCCAGGAAGAGCAGCTTCTGCAGGGCATCCTGGTTGTGGCGCATGGCGTGCGATACGTTGATATAGCAGGCGCAGATCGGGTTGCGGCGCAGCGCCTCTGCCCCGCCTGCCACCGCCTCCGCCATGTGGATCACGTCCACGCAGCCATCAAATTCGGTGGTTACGAACAGGATGGGCTTGGTGCTGTTCATCAGCATGGCGCGCATCTGGTGCCGGTCGGCGGTCTCCTGGGGCAGGTCCGAGGCAATGCAAAAGGACATCAGGAAGTCAATGTTTGGCAGGGCGTCACACACCCGCGTGGCTTCCACGATATCCTGCAGCCTGCCTGGGCGGCGCTCACCGGTGCGCATATCGATCACGTTGGGGCAGTCGGATCCCGAACCGTAAAAGACGTTGTGGCGCTCGAGCGGCATCACCCTCCGGCCATTGCGGTCGCACAACACAGCGCGCTTGGGCGCCACAGACAGCGCCCACTCCACCAGTCCAGGTGGAATGCGAACCCGGGTGCCATCTTCGACCTGCACCCCCTTCTTTTGCAGCAGCTGCAGCGCCTCGGGTTCATACAGGCGAACCCCGGTGCGGTCCAGGATCTCCAGGCTGGCGTGGTGCAGCCTTTCAACCTGGTCATCGGACACCTTGCGAAAGCGAGGCGTATCAAACGAGGTGTAGTTGCTTTGGATTGCCATTCAATTCTCCTTATCAATCATGAGTGATGGTAACTTCATTCTGTCATCCCCTCAGCCGCCCCTGGTCCGAGCAGAGCGGTCAATTCTATCGTGGAAGCCACGTGCGCATTATCAAGCTGATCACAGCGCTGCACCAGG
This sequence comes from uncultured Chloroflexota bacterium, assembly GCA_903871905.1. Lineage (GTDB taxonomy): Bacteria > Chloroflexota > Anaerolineae > Anaerolineales > UBA4823 > CAIQIV01. The sequence continues at coordinate 2,301 of CAIQIV010000663.1, forward strand.
GAAATGACAGCCTCCACAGCCGCTGGCGGCAGGACACGCCCCGCCAGCCGGCGGAATTTATTCTCGACCGACAGCGTTTCCAACAACCCGGCGCTCGCATCAAAAATCCCCGAATCATAAGAGCAACCATCCAGCAAGGTGATCGTCACTGCCCCTGGCATACAATCTTCTTCATCGTATAGGCTGGCATAGCCCTCCACCTGTGGATCCAGCACCAGTTCCATCCTCTCAAACAGGCTGCGCAGGCGGGGATCCGCCAGGCGGGGTGCCTGGACCTGGTCCGGTCCAATTTCTCCATCCAGCAGCAGGCAGGCCACCAGCCAGCGCGGGCTGTTCTGCGCTTCTTCAGTTGTACGAGGCAGACCCTGGGGCAGCAGTAGCGCCTGCCCAAAGGTGCGCAGCTGGATTTTCCGAATCTGGTCAAGAGGGATGTGCTGCTCACTCACCAGCGATAAAGCCGCCTGGCACACGGTCACCGCATGGTCACAGGCCGCCCAGGACCTGGTATACAGGCGCCTGGGAAATTCTATCTCCTGGCCAATATCCCATATCCACGGGTAATATTGATCCAGGTGCAGCAGGCTGGGAATACCAGTAAAGCCGCGCTGGGCCAGCAGCGCGGAGACAACACCATTCATCGCCCCCCAACCCGCGGCGTGCTGGTCCATGGGGGAATGGCGCATGCTGTGGGCCAGCGGTGCGTTCGGAGCATGATAGTCGGCAATACCCAGCGCATGAAAGGTTTTTTCCCGGCTGAGATGCAGCAGGCGCGCCGCGGCTGCTGCGCAGGCGACCGATCCCCAGGAACCGCTGGACTGCTCAGTCTCGTGGTCAGCCTTCCAGCAGCGGGCGATACGCAGGGCGATCTCCCCGCCAGCCACCAGCGCTGTCAGCATCTCCCTGACGCTGGCGCCGCTCTGCTCTGCTACAGCCAGCACAGCCGGCACCAATTGTGCGCCAGGGTGACGCCGAGTACCCAAAAATACATCATCCAGGTTGAGGGCACTGGCGGCGCAGGCGTTGGCAAAAGCCGCGCCAGGCGCCCGGACGCCTTGAGGCTGCAGGAAAATGGTCGCCCCGCCGCCGCGCCACAGGTCAGAAGCTGCCTGTGCCGCGATCTTTCCCGCTGGCGTCCCCATACCAGCCAGGGCTGCCCCCAGGATGTTCAACAGGCACAACTTTGCCCGGAGCTGGAGCTCGGGGTCCAGGCTGTCCCAATCCAGGTCCAGGATAAAGTCCACCACCCGGGTATCCTCTTCCGAATTTCTCCGGGGAGGTCTTTTCGTCCAGCCAGCGTTCACTGGCTGCCCCTGCTTTCTTCTAGGGCGGGCAAGCAGCGGTGTTAGCTGGCGCACGTCCGGCATCTGCTCAAAGCTCCACAGCGTCTCCAAAATCCGCTCCATCTGCACCGGCTGCAGCAAATCTCCAGTCAACCAACGGAACTTATCCGACATGCGCCGCTCGTCCCACCCCAGGGGTGGAAAACGCAGGCCACCATCAACCAAGCCGGAGTGAACCACCCGCCCATCGTCCAGGGTGAGGGTGACCATGCTGGCAAAACGACCAGCCGGATCCCCACTTTCAAACAGTCGGCACAACCGTTCCATTTCTGCCGACTCGACGACTTCGACCTTTTCGGCCAGCTCACGAATGCGGGGATCAGACAGCCGGTGCTCCAGCATTTGCTCAGGCCCAATCTCGCCGTCCACCAGCATGGCCGCCAGCGGCCAGGCCTGGTTGAATTGGGCCTGCTCCGCGGTATCCGGCAGGCGCGTTCCCAGGCGCATACTGCCGTGGCAGCCCTCGACCAGGATGTGAGTGATGCGGTCCAGCGGAATGTGATGCTCACGTACCAGGCGCAGTGCGCCTTCCACACCGGCGTGCGCCCAACCGCAGCAGGCATAGTGCGCCGGTTTCCAGGCAACGCCATCCACCACCAGGAACTCGTGGCCAATATCCAGTCCCCAATCCTGGTACTCGGGGAAGGAAAGCAGCCCCGGGATGCCGGTGAAGCCGCGGCTGGCCAGCCCGGCGGAGACAATCCCGGCCATGGCTGCCCACTCCGCCCCATGCTTGACCATCCCTGGGTGGTCGACATCTCTCATCATTGGCAGGTTCGGGGCATAAAACTCCGCAATCCCCAGGGCCTGCTGCGCCTGCCCGGCAGGCAGATCCATCAGGTGCGCAGCCGCGGCTGCGCAGGCCACCGAACCCCAGGATCCGCAGGCCTGGTACACCCGGCGCGAGGCATGCCAGCAGCGCCCAACACGGTGCGCTACTTCGTAGCCCACCACCAGTCCGCACAGCAACTGCGCCCCGCTCAGGCCGCGAGCCTCCGCCAGGGCCAGAACAGTAGGAAAGAGCTGGGCACCGGCATGGCCGTAGGCATAACGGGCGCTGTCGTCGATATCGATGCCATTCGCCGCGCAGGCATTCGCAAAGGCTGCACCCACCGCGCTGGTGCGAAGCCCGTGCATCAAAACACTGGCTTCATGCCCCGGCCATATCTCAGCCGCATAAGCCGCCCCGATCCGGCTTACGCGTGCCCGGGAACCAGCCAGAGCTGCGCCCAGGCTGTCCACCAGGCACATCCTGGCTTTGCGCTGGACGGCTGGCGGCAGGGTGTCCCAACGTGCGGCGGCAATGAACGCCGCCGCCCGCTCATGAGCATCCACGGCTGTCCCGGCAGGAGCGCCTACATGCTGCCAAAGTGCCCACCGCCAAGCTCCACCCAGGTTCCAACCTGCTTCTCGCTGGCTTTCTGCAGCACGTGATGGGCAGCTGCCAGGTCTTCGACTGCCAGCCCCAGGGATTTAAACAGCGTGATCTCTGCCGGCGATCGCCGCCCGGGCACCCTGCCCAGCAGGACCTCGCCAATCTCCCCCCGGATGTGATCATCGCCAATCAACCCCTCGTTCTTAGGGATCAGGAACTCACCCGCTTCGTTCAGCGTCGATTCCCGCCGGTCTACAAACAGGCTGGCGCGGACCACGGCAGCGCTGTCCAGCTCGCGGGTGGTTGGTTTGTAAGCGCCGACGGCGTTGATGTGGGCGCCGGGTGCCAGCCACTCCCCGCGCACCACCGGCTCTTTCGCCGTAGTAGTGGTGCAGAGGATGTCTGCGCCTTCCACCGCATCGCGGGCGTTCTCTTTCACTTCAACCTGAATCCCATGCCGCTGGGCGGCGCGGCCGGCAAAGCTGTATGCCCCCTCCAGGGGCAAGCTGAACAGCCGCACCCGCCGGATCTTACGCACCGCCAGCATGGCCTCCAGGTGCGTGCTGGCCTGGGTGCCGGCGCCGATGATCGCCAGGTCGCCGGCTTCCTCTCGCGCCAGCAGGCGGGTGGCGACACCGCTGACCGCCGCGGTGCGGATGGCAGTGACCGAGGTGGCATCCACAATGGCGCGCAGCAGCCCGTGCCGGGTATCAAAGAGCAGGACAACCCCCTGGTGCGAGTCGTATTCCGTGTCATGGTTGGCAGGGAATATGGTGATCACCTTCACCCCAACCGACTGGATCCCCCCCAGGTAAGAAGGCATCAAGGCCTCCAAATTCTGCTGCCCTGGAAGGAGCATCATACTGCGCAGCGGCAGGACGGCATCCCCCTCTGCCAGCATCTTGAGTGCGCTGGCCATCACATCGATACATTCTGTCATCGGAAGCAGCTGCACCACTTCCTTCTGGCTTGCAATCAAAACTTTCATCATTACACTCCTTCCAGGGTTATTTAAAGTTGATGCCCGTTGAAAAGGAAAATTGTATCCATATTATCCCAGGCTGCCTACGGCCGCCTCAACCGCCTCCAGGATCTCACCGGATTTCACCAGTTCTTTCATCTTGTTATGGTCAATGTGAAGTGGGCGGTCCTCATCCAGGTGCGCCACATGCTTGCGGATCACCTGGTGGGCCGTCTGCACTCCGGCGCCCGGGGTAAAGGGCCGGAAATCCAGCGCCTGGGCTGCGCCCATGAATTCAATGCCCAGCACTCCGCAGGCGTTGTCCAGGATCTGTCCGTTCTTAATCGCTGTGTTCATGCCCATCGAGACAAAGTCCTCCTGGTCGGCCGCAGCGGGGATCGATTGGATGCTGGCTGGAGCAGATAGAATACGCTGCTCCACGATGAGCATATCCGCCGTGTACTGGCTGAGCATCATCCCCGACATCATCCCGGCGTCCTTGGTCAGGAAAGGCGGCAGCCCGATGCTCAAGGCAGGGTTGGTCAGGCGGTTAAATCGCCGCTCCGAAAGCACGCACACCATGGTGATCGCCGCTCCAGCCATATCCATGGGCAGGCTGACCGGCGAGCCCTGGAAATTAGCCCCCGTCAGGGTCAGGCGGTACTTGGGCAGGAAGATCGGGTTGTCACCCACCCCGTTCAATTCAATCTCTACCTGGCTGCGGGCATAGGCAATGGCATCGTGCGCCGCGCCGATCACCTGCGGCGTGGAGCGCATCGAGTAGGCGTCCTGCACCTTTACCTTCATCTTTCCAGTGACCAGATCACTGCCAGCAATGCACTTGAGTATTGCCTGGGAGCTGCGCACTGCACCGGCAAAACCCCTCACCTGGTGTACCCGCACATCGTAAGGTTTCATGTTCGCATACAATGCTTCCAGGGTCATAGCGCAGGCGATCTCGGCCTGCATCAACCAGCGGTTCATATCGTAGATGTGCAGCGCGCTCATGGCGGTCAGCAGGTTCGAGCCGTTGATGGTGGCCAGGCCATCGCGCGCCTCAAGCCCCGGGATGGCAATATACGCCCGTTCCATGGCTACCCTGCCCGGCAGGCGCTCCCCCTGGTAAAACGCCTCCCCCTCGCCCATCATCAACAGGGCGATCTGGGACATCGGCGCCAGGTCACCGCAGGCCCCCACCGAGCCTTTCTGGCAGACGACGGGAGTCACGCCTTTATTCAACATCTCCACCAGGGTCAGGGTAATTTCCGGACGGCAGCCAGAGTTGCCATGCGCATGCACGTTAATTCGGCCTGCCATCGCCGCCCGGACCTGCTCAACGGGCACAGGCTCACCGATGCCAGCCGCGTGATTGTAGATCAGGTAGCGCTGGAACTGCTTCACCTGCTCATCGTCCAGGACCACTTCAGAAAACTCGCCGATCCCGGTGTTCACCCCGTACATGATCTCATGCGCCGAAATTTTCTCCTCCAGCATGGTACGGCACACTTGTATCTGCTCTAGAGCTTTGGGGTGCAGCTCAACGCGCTCACCGTGACGGGCAATGCGCACCAACTTTTCCACATCCAGGTTGGAGCCATCCAGTAATATTGTCATTGATCCTCCAGATTTATACTTCGTTTGGTTTTAAATTTTCGCTCAGAGCTCGGCATGCATGCCGGCGGCTTGCAAGCCGAGCGCATTAGGCTGAAACTCTGCGGTAAAGCGGTAGCGGTCGCCGCGGTAGATGGTGCGAAACCAGGTCACCGGGCGGTTGCCCGTGGTATAAGTGGTGCGGTCCACCATAAAACCGGCTGTGCCGTGCTCGACCTGCAGCAGATCTGCCTCCTGCTCGGTCAGGACCCGGGCTTCAACAACATGGACCGCCCGTACCAGGGGAATGTTGTATTTATCGATTAGCAGATTGTGAACCGAATCGTGCTCCAGGTCATCTTCCAACAGTTGAGGACATATCTCATAGGCCAGGCAGCGGGTCTCGAAAGCCATGGGTTTACCGTTGGCCAGGCGTAGGCGGGAAATTTCAATCACCCGATCCCCTCCGTTGATCTGCAGCCTGCCGGCGGTTTCCTCGTCCGCAGGAAAATCTTGCAGGCGCAGTAAGATAGTGCTCGGCTCCAGCCCGCGCTCCCGCATATCCTCACCAAAATCAGCCAGGCGAAAATAGACGGGAGAGAAGTGCGGCATCTCCACAAAAGTGCCCCGACCCTGCTCACGGCGCAGTTTGCCCTCCTCAACCAGGATATCGACCGCCCGCCGGACCGTACCCCGGCTTAGACCGTATTCCCCACACAACTCCTCATCGGTCGGGAACTGGTCGCCTGGCTGAAATTCGCCCGCATAGATGCGGTCCTGGAGGATCTCCTTGAGCTTATAGTAGCGAGGGATGGGACCCGGCTGTAATTGCATCAACCCTGACTCCTGTGTCATTGGCCAGCGGATCGCTGGCGCTATTTCCTTTTGCCCGGCTCGCTGGTAGAATATGCCTCTTGACATGCGCAGGGCAGCAGATTATCATCTAGTTGTATAGATAACTATATGTATTGTAGTTTTTTTCTGGCTGCATGTCAAGCGCTGCCAGCATGTCCGGGACGAATATCCTTCTTCAGGAGTGATCAATGACGTTAACAAGCGAAAGCAGTTCCCCTGGCGGCGATAGGGGCAGGCCAATCGGAGGCAGCACACTGCGTTTCGATTCGACAGCAAAGGTAACCGGGCAAACACGCTACGTGGATGACATTGAAATGGACGGCATGCTGCATGCCTGCGTGCTGCGTAGCCCGCACCACCACGCCCGCCTGCTTTCCCTGGACCCCACCCCGGCTCAAGGGCTGCCCGGCGTGGTACGCATCCTGAGCGCGGCGGATATCCCCGGAGAAAACGGACTCACCGGGTACAGCCGCGATGAACCGGTCCTGACTGCGGTGGGTGATACTCTGAAGCAGAAAGGCGCACCCCTCGCCCTGGTCATCGCCAGCACCCTGGACCAGGCGCGTGCCGCCGCCGCCGCCATCCACGTCGAGTACCAATCCCTGCCCCACCTCTTCGAAGCAGGGGAGGCGCTCCAGGAAGACGCCCTGCCCATTTATCCCAATGGCAACGTGCTCAACAGCTACAGCCTGGCCCACGGCGATCTCCAGGCTGCATTCCAGGCGTCGGATGTAATCGTAGAAACGGAGTACAACACCGCTTTCCAGGAACACTGCGCCATGGAGCGCGAGGCCACCCTGGGGTATATTGATCTGGAGGGGCGCATCACGGTGGTTGGCGGAACCCACGAGCCGCACTGGCAGGTCGACTATATCGCCCAGACGCTTGGGGTTCCTCCCCTGCAGGTGCGGGTGATCCTGCCCCCTACCGGCGGCTCGTTCGGCAGCCGGCAAGACCCCTGGCCGCTGGTAGCCGCCGGGCTGATGGCCTACCTGGTGCAGCGTCCCGTCCGGCTGTCCTACTCCCGCGGCGAGGTGTTTGACGCCACCCCCAAGCGCCACCCCTACCACATTCAGCTTAAGATCGGCGCCACCGCAGAGGGCACACTCACCGGCATTCGCGCCCGCATCGATGCCAACACCGGTGGATATGACAGCGCAGGCTATTGGATCCCCAATTATGCCGTGACTGCCAGCGGCGGCGCTTATACCTGGCAGGCAGTGGATGCCTTCGCCCGCTCGGTGTACACCAACGCCCCCAAGTGCGGCCAGTTCCGGGGATTTGGCACACCGCAAAGCGTATTCGGCCTGGAATGCACGCTGGACGAGCTGGTACAGCGCCTGGGGGCGGATGCGCTCGAGTTCCGCATGAAGAACCGCCTCAGCCAGGACGGCATCTCATACCTCGGCTACCCGGTCGGCGAATCGCTGGGCTACACGGAAGTATTGGAAGCGCTGCGCCCCAGCTATCAGCGGTACCTGGCCGAGATGCAGGAATTCAACGCCCGGAAGGGCGTGCGGCGCATGGGGGTCGGCCTGGCTGGCATGTGGTATCGCTTCGGCAAGTCTGGATCGCTGCGCGTGGAAACCCAGGCTGAGCTGGCCCGGGATGGGCACTTCATCCTTTACTGCTCAGCCCCGGATTACGGGCAGGGCATTGGCACCGTGATGCTGCAGCTTGCCGCCGAAACATTGGGCGTGCCCCGCGAGCAGGTCGAGCTGGTTAACGCCGATTCAGGCCGCACCCCAGACAGCGGTATCCAGGGTGCCTCGCGCGCCACGTATTTTATCGGCACCTCGCTGGTCAACGCCATCGAAAACCTGATCCACCAGATCTTCAGCACCGCGGCCGAAATGGTCGACTGTCCCCCATCCGCACTGGCGCTGAAAGGCTCAGAGGTGTGTGCGCGCGACAGGCCAGGGTTGTCGATTGCATTGGCTGAAGTTGCGTCAGAGCTGGAACGACTGGGAAAATTGCGCAGGGTGGGCGGTGTATTCGACTTGTCGCCCCAGTTCCCCCTGGAGAGGCGGCCTGAGTACCTGCCGCTGATCATCACCGGCGCCCAGGCAGCTCAGGTCATCGTCGACATGGAGACCGGGGCGGTTGAGGTACAGCGAATTGCCGCGGCGCACGATGTCGGCCGGGCGATCAATCCCACCGATGCAGCCGGCCAGATCCAGGGCGCCATCCTCATGGGCCTGGGAACCGCCCTGACCGAAGAGTACGTGCCAGGAGTTTCGACCGGGTTCACGAACTACATCCTGCCCATGGTCCACGCCATGCCGGAAATGGAGGTTTTCCTGGTTGAGGTGCCCAGCTTTTATGGTGTACTTGGAGCCAAGGGCCTGGGAGAGGCAGCCATCCTGCCCACCGCGCCGGCGGTGATCAATGCCATCTCCCGCGCCATTGACCGGCGCATCCGACAGCTGCCGGCTACCCCGATGCGCGTCCTGGAATCGATCAGTACCGCCTGAAGAGGCCTACAGGTTTTCGTAGCGCAGGTTGATATTCACCAACCCATTCCCCAGGTCCACCCCCTGGACCACCAGCGTTTTGCCACCTGGGCCGCCATCGAAGACCATAGAGAAGGTATTCTCCGCTTCAACATGCAAGATCCCCCGCTCGGTGAAACCCTTTTCAGTCAAGGAGTGCTGGTAGAAAGCAATGGCATCGGATATACTCATCGGGGTCTGGAAGTTAATGGCGCCGTTGCCCAGGTTGGTAAAATTACGCACATCGGGGGGCAGAGGTAAGTCTGTGTCGTAATTTTCCGGAGAGGGAAGCGGGAATGGCTCCGTTGTGACCTGCAGCGGCACCTGGCTGGGCGGGAGCGGGGAAGGCGGCACAGGCGTCTCGCTGGCCGGCGGGGGAGGCAGGGTAATCGACGGAACAGGACTTGCCTGCTGCGGCGCCTGTGTCGGGATTTGGATTTCCACACCAGGCGTATCAACTGGCGGGCTGCCACCTCCCAGCATTGTTTTGCAAGCGAGGGTGGCAGCTGCCAGGATCGCGATTGAGATCAGCCAGGGCCAGCGCAGGGGTTTCATAGGCCTGGGTTAATATTCGCAGTACTGGATGCGCCAGTTGCGCCCCATGCGCTCGGAGGCGATGATCGCCCCATCTTTTCCAACCCAGGCAGCATGGCAGGCAGCCTGAGCATTGCTGTTCCATTTCTGCCGGTTGTAGTAATAAGAGTAAGGATAGTAGGATCCGTAATAATTATAGGCGTACGGGTTGTACGGATAATACTGGTTATAGTACGGGACCTGTTGAGAATTTGGATACTGGCTGTAATAAGGAGCCTGCTGGTAAGTGGGATACTGGCTGTTGTAGTAAGGAGTGGGCTGGTAAGCAGGGTATTGGAATGCCGGCTTGGGCGGATAGAGCTGGGCAAAGACGTAACTGTTCAGCTGCCCACAGTGGACCGCCTTGGCATTGGGGAAGTAATAACACGGATTACCATATGCGTCATAAGAAATCGTGTAATAGAAATAAGGATCACCCGGGTTTGTCCCCTGGGAGACAGGCTGCCGCAACGAGAATGCCGACAGGGAAAACCATGCAGCTGCCATGAGGAGGAACAGGAGGAAAAATCTAAAGGTGGATCGAGTTTTCATGATCAACTCCATTCATCATAACCAAAGGGTGAGAATAAGCCATTTCTTATTCATTGTAACAACCTCAAATTAAAAAAACATCCATCTTAAGAAGGATTTTTGGCCGACAGTGCGCCTCCTACTATTGACTGCTGGGGAACCAGCCGGGTCGTTAATCGTTGGTGCGAGGTTCTGGAGATGAAGACCGGGAAGTGGAGTGAATAGGCCCTGGCGTTGGGAACGGCGGAGGCGCATCCCCGGGGCTGAGTAAATCCAGTGGATTAAAATGGCGGAAGACTCCGCTGGTTCGCCATAAGCGGTAGGCCTGCTTCTCCTCCGGGGTAGCCTCTTTGACGTAATACCGCATCCCGGGGAAGCGGGAGTCCGCCGGCCCCAGGCGTGTTTCCAGGTGCAGGTGCGCCATGCCGGCATTGCCGGTTTTACCCACCTGACCCACCACCTGGCAAAGCGACACATGCGCACCCATCCGGAGAAGCGGCGCAGACTCCAGGTGGGCGTAAAGCACATACAATGCCTCCCCGGGCTTGGCACCCAGCCTGTCCACCCAGGCTGCCGGCAGCAGATCGAGCGCCGATTCCACGATCACCACGTTCCCATAGGGGAAGGTGCCGGAGAGCGCCGCTGCTACCGTACCGGTCAGGACCGACTGGACATCCTGCCCCTGGATGCTGACGCGACCCGCCCGCCGGTAGTAGGCAAAATCAATCCCATGATGCCGCTCTTCCCGACCTGGCGGAGGTGGATGATACGGATCGGCGATCACCTGGGTCAGCGTGTCCAGACTTTCTCCCGCCAGGGGAGAACAATGGTGCAGCCCAGGCTGCAGAGCGCCCATCATAACCGGTAAGGAAGGGTCCGCCGGGAAGGTTCTGGGGGCTGCGACACCAGGTCCTCCAATCCTGTTTGCAGCACTCCCAGCGAACAGCACGACCAGTAGAATGGTAGCCAGTACCAGGGGACATAGAATAGACTGACATCTCCGGGTTTTCCCCCTCCCACGAAAAAGAAAGGCAGTATAATCCTTTTGTCGCAGGGTGCACTGGGCGTTGGATACTTTTTGGCTGCAGCAACAGGTTGGAGTTGTCATGTTATGGGTTGAAATCGACTGGTCTATCTGCCATGAATGCCGAAAATGCCTGGCGAAGCCCTCCTGCCCGGTGAGGGCTATCGTCAAGCCCGACCCGGACGAGGCAGCATATATCGACCTTGATCGGTGTTATGGCTGCGGCAAGTGCGTTCATGCCTGCCCATTCTCGGCTATCCAGTTGATTCATGTCAACCGCTCAGGGAAAGGGTGCGGAGCAATTATCCGCTGACCGGAAAAGACAAGTCCCGAACATAGACGGGCATAGCCTCGCCCGTTGGCTGAAACCCCATCTTGCGGTAAACCGCCAGCGAAGATTCGTTGTTTTCCTGGGTGTTCACCGAGACAAAGCGCACCCCTCGCTGATGGAATTCCCGCAGCAAATCATATACCAATGCCTGCCCATAACCATGCCCCTGCTGTTCCGGGACCACCGCCAACCGTGCCAGGTGCGCCCCGCCAGATGTCCCCGTGCTGATCTGGTAAGCAATGATCCGTCCATGCAGCTCCATCACCGAGGCATAGACCGCCTGCCCATATGCCATCTGCAAACAGCAGTGTGAGTTCTGCCAGAGTGGGACAAAAGCCGCACAGTCCACCAGGCTGACTGCAGAAAAATCTTCCAGGAGCATGGGGCGAATGGTAACATCCAGGTTGACCCGGGAGGCTGAAAGCGGAACCCGGCAGTCGCGGGTCAGCATGACCACCCGGGTTTCGCGCACGAAGGCTGTTTTCTGCAGCTCGGTCTCAAACCAGGATTGCAGCGGGATGGCAGCGATGGTGACCGGTTTTCCATCCTGCGTGGCAAACCACCCCTGTACCGCCTCCCATAAAGCCGCCCAGGCGCGCGATACGGGGAGTACAGAAGACGCAGCAAACAGGCGCACCCAGGCAATCCCCTGCGGATCCTGCGGGCAGGCCAGGGTGGCCAGGAGCACCCCTCCTTTTTCGGCTACCAGAAAGGGCGACTCGCCCAACCAATCCAATGGAGGCCGCCAATCCAAATGGCGGTGAACGTTGGCTTCAAAGTGCACCAGTTCCGCTAACTGAGAGCGGTCCCCGGGTACTGCCTGCCGCACAATGAAATCAATCGCTGTACTCATGAATAAAATTTCAGGGGATTTCGTCTGGATTGGAACTTGAAGATCCCAACAAGCTCTTGAGTACTCTTTCCTTTACAGTCGGCTTTTTCACACCGTCCAGGGCAGACTGCATCGCAGCCACCGCCTCACCCTGCCTGCCGCTCTTCAGATAAAGCTCTGAAAGCGCCTTCAAGGCATGAGCGCGCATACGGTCCTCGCCCGCCATGGCCAACAGGTCTGCGGACTGCTGGTAGGCCTCAACCGCCGCGTCCAGGTTGCCCAGGGCCTGCTGGGCCGCGGCCCAATTTCCCAATGCCAACCCCTGCCGGCGCAGGTCGTTGGCAGCCGCAAAGACCGCCGCTGTCCCCGCGACCGCCTGCAAGGCGGCTTGAGCATCTCCGGCCTGTAAATAAGCTACCGAGCTGTTGTTCGCCTGCTCCGCGGCAGCCAGCTGGTCTCCTGCAGCCAGGTACCCCTGCCCGGCAGCCGCAAAACTCCGGGCTGCCATCAGGTAATCGCCGTGCTGGTAGCTCTTCCTGGCCTCATCAGCCAGTTTCTTGGGTGAGAATACATCAGCCATGGCTAAAAGGTAATCGCCAACAGCGCTTCTGCTACCGACCGCAGCTCGTCTGCCGGCATCTGGCTCAGGCGCACCGCCAGTTCCAGATAAGGGCGGTTCACCGGCTTGAGGATAAACTCCTGAAGATCCAGGGGGAGATCAGCCAGCGGCGACCCGGAAGGTGCCATGTCTCCCGCACGAGATCTGGGAGCGGACGGGGCAGAAACATTGGCGCGAAATTCGCCCACCTGGCGCCCCAGCATGCTCGACAGGGCCTCTAACTCGGGGAGGGGAATTTCCTGCTGCCCAAGCTCAAAAGCTTCCAGAAGCTCCACGGACAGCTCTGCCTGCTCAGCCAGGTCCTGGAGCGATAATCCCGCATCCAGGCGCGCCTTGCGCAGCAGGGCACCAATCACCCGCATGCGAAGGCCAACCACCTGCCGCGGCCCAGGACGCTGCCGATGTCCATTTCCGGCAGACAAGGCTTTGTCTGACCAAAATCGTTCCAGGGGCAGGTTGAGATACGAGGCCAATTGTTCCAGCTGGGGCAGCGAAGGAGATTCCTGCCCCAGCTCAAAAGCCTCAAAACGCCCGGCAGGCACATCCAGCGCGCCGGCGCAGTCCTGGATCTCCTTACCTGCCGCCAGCCGGGCATCGCGGATTAGCACCCCCAATTTCTTCGAGCGCAGCTTTTTTGCAGTTTGGCTGTTGGTCATAACCACATCCTCATCTAGACAACACCAAAAGTTTTTGCCTGGCGAGATTATACTCCAATATCGATCAGCGCGATCGTACTCCGGGACGGCGGTCAAGCATCATCACCGGCCCAAAAATCTCCGCCTTGAGTTTAAAGCCAGCCTGCTCCAGGCGCGGCATGAACTGGGGGCGAATCCCGCTGGCTTTCATCTCACCGATCACCTTACCTTCGGGACTGACCCCGGTCTGCTCATACTTGAAGATATCGGTCATCACCATGGTTTCGCCCTCCATGCCAGCCAGTTCAGTGACATAGGTGATCTTCCGCGATCCATCTCGCAGGCGGGAAGCCTGGACAATCAAATCAACTGCTGAGCCGATCTGTTCCCGCACAACCCTGAGCGGCAGATCCATGCCAGCCATCAGGCACATGGTCTCCATGCGCGAGATGGCATCCCGCGGGGTGTTGGCATGCAGAGTGGTCAATGATCCGTCATGCCCGGTGTTCATGGCCTGCAGCATATCCAACGCTTCGCCGCCGCGCACTTCACCGATCACAATCCGCTCCGGGCGCATACGCAGGGCGTTTTTCACCAGGGCGCGAATGGGCACTGCCCCGCTACCATCCGGGTCAGGCGGCCTGGCCTCCAGGCGCACCACGTGTTCCTGGGCCAGCTGCAGCTCGGCCGAGTCCTCAATGGTGACGATGCGCTCATCCTCCGGGATATAGCCAGAAAGCACGTTCAGAAGGGTGGTCTTGCCAGAGCCGGTGCCGCCGGAGATGACGATATTCAAGCGGGCTACCACGCAGGCCTGTAAGAACTCGGCAATTGCCGGGGTGAATGAGCCAAATTTGATCAGCTGCTCCACCGTCAGGCGGTCGCGGGCAAACTTGCGGATGGTGATCGATGGACCGTCGATGGCGACCGGCGGGACCACTGCGTTTACCCGCGAGCCGTCCGGCAGGCGGGCATCCACGGTCGGGGACTTGGCTTCAACCCGCCGTCCCAGCGGGGTAATGATGCGGTCAATGACCTGCAGCACATGCTCGTCGTTGTCAAACTTCACATCGGTCTTGATCAGTTTCCCCTTGCGCTCCACATACACCAGCCGGGGGCCATTGACCATTACCTCACTGATATCCGGGTCATCCAACAAGGGTTGGATGGGACCAAACCCGGAGACTTCATCCACCACTTCCCGCAAGAGCTGAGCCTGGGCTGCCTCGCTCAGCTTCTGCCCACTGCGCTCGCTGATTTGAGCATACACCTGGCTTGCACGCTGGAAAATGGCGCGGCGGCGCTGATCCGGCGGAAATTGAAACAGGCCCGCCTCGCGGGATAAATTGGTAACCAGGTACGCTTTGATTTTTCGCAGCTCAGGAGATTGGCTGCTGGGAGGAGGAGCGGCAGGGGAAGACAATATTCACCTCTAAAGGGGTGGCATGGTGTAACCCATACCCGAGCGAGTCACAATATGCTGAGGGTTCTTCGGATCGTCTTCCAATTTTTGCCGCAGGCGGGAGATACTGACCCACAGGATCTCTTTGTCGTCTTTATACTCCCCACCCCACACATCCGTCAGCAGTTGCTCGGCAGTCAGGACAGCGCCCAGGTTCTGGGCAAACTGCAGCAGCAGGCGATACTCCGTAGCAGAAAGAAAAACCAGCTTGTCCCCTTTAAACACTTCTGCCCTGGCAAAGTCGATGCGCAGATCGCCATGAGCAAACATTGCCTGGCTGAAAGATCCACTGGAATGCTGGGCGCGCCGCAACACCGCGCGCACGCGCGCCAACAGCTCGGTGGCCGAGAAAGGCTTTACAATGTAATCATCAGCTCCCAGGTTGAGCCCCCGAACCCGGTCACTTTCACTGCCGCGAGCGGTAACCATGATAATCGGCACGTCTGAGAACTCACGGATGCGCTCACAAGCACCCAATCCATCCAGGACCGGCATCATGACATCCATCAAAACCAGGTCTGGATGGCGGTCCGCCACCACGTTCACCGCCTCCTGACCATTGGTTGCCTTGAATACCTGGTAACCCTCGGTGAGCAGGTTGGCCTCTATCAATCGCAGATATCTGGGCTCATCATCTACAATTAAGATTGAATTGCTCATTGCATATCCTCCTGGCCTGCAGATTTACCCTGAAGCGGGAAGTAAAATATTAAAACAGGTCCCTTCACCCAGGGCGGATTCTACCGTAATCTCTCCCAGATGTGCCTGCACAATTTGACGGCAGATGTAAAGTCCCAGGCCTGTGCCGCGCGCCGATGAGTCGGACCCCGGGACACGGAAGAAACGCTTGAAGAGGTTCTCCAGATGCTCAGGCGGAATGCCCGGCCCCCGATCTTTGACCGAGATGAGCACGCGATCCTCTTGTAAAACGATACGCAGATCTACCGGAGAGCCAGGAGCATACTTAACGGCATTGCTGATCAAGTTATCAAACACCTGAGCCAAGCGCGTGGGATCGATCAATGCTTTAACACCAGGCGACTGGATGTCTAGTTGGACATCCAGGTCAGTATGCCGCACCCTGGCACGCATCTGCACTTCTTTTAGAAACACGTCCAGACGCAGCACCCGGAACTCCATTTTGAGCGTCCCGGCCTGCAAGCGAGACGAGTCGAGCAGGTTATCGATCAGTTCACGCAGCCGGTCGGTTTCTTCATCAATAATCATCAGAAACTCACGCCGGGTTTCTTCCTCCCACTGGATATCATCCCGCAGCAGGGTGGTCGCATACCCTTTTATAAAGCCAAGCGGTGTCAGCAGTTCGTGGGATATCATCGAAATAAACCCATCCTGGAGAGCATGCAAACGGCGCTGCGCTTCCAGGTTGGCAATCTTTTCCACCAACTGCTGGTGCTCCAGGAGCTGGGCAATATTGTCCGCAATAAAATCCGCCAGGCGAACCTGATCAGGTAAAAACGGCGGGCCGCCAAAGCGGATAAAGACCTGGACACCCATTAATTGGTCACCCAGCCGCAACGGGATACCAATAAAAAAGCGGGTTTTCGTGCGGTCTGCGTTTTCCTCAGCCAGCTGTTCAAAGCGGATGACGGCTTGTGAGGAGTGGAAAGCATCATAAGCAACCTGTTCTCCCCAGGCCAGGTCTGCCTCGTTAAATCGGCCTCGCCCGATGGCACGTGCAAATTTCGGCTCCAGGACCCGCTCACTTCCACGGACATATAAGACAAAGTTATCGAAGATAAATACCGGGCGGGCCAGGCGGGTGATTTCTTCCAGCGTGGTTTCCATATCCACCGCCCGGGCAACCGCCCGGCTGATGTCATAAACTGCACTCAGTTCCTGCGGGCGCAGGGAGGATGGATCGTTAACCTCATCAATCTCAGGCACCAGTGCCTCTGAATCAACCGGATCATAAGTCATGCGTTGATCACCGGAATAATGATTTCAAACACAGAACCTCTCCCGGGCTCAGAGCTGACCTGGATCTGCGCTCCATGAGCCTCTACAATCCGGCGTACCAACGCCAGGCCCAACCCCGTACCGCCGTAATTCCGGGAGGATGAGCTGTCAAGCTGGTGGAAAGGCTCAAAAATCTCGG
>CAIQIV010000664.1 GCA_903871905.1 uncultured Chloroflexota bacterium
ATCTGCCTGGTGATGACGCCTGTGTACCTGTGGATGATGCGCGACCAGGAGGGGGATAACCGGGGAAAGCCCACCCGGGTGCAGATCATCGTCTCCACGCTGGCCTTCGTGGTGTGGGCCTATGCGGTTTCTGCCAGCTCCGCCATTCCCGATTACTACGACCCGGGGATTGCCTCGGCGGCGATGGTGCTGTTCACCCTGTTCAGCGGCATTGTGCCCGTCCCCCGGAACAAGCCATGAGCGAACAGCCATCTCCCAGCAGCAAGTTCCAGCCTGAGCCGCCGCCTGGCGACGCGCTGGAGGTCCGCCTGCGGCATGAAGCGAACCGCCTGAGCTGGAACCAGGGAGCAGCGGCTTATACAGCCGAGCTGCAGGAAACGATCGACTTTCTGCGCTCCGGCAAGAGCAGCCTGCACCCCATCGAGCGCCGCAACCTGGGCGACCTGAGGGAGTGGTGCCGCAGCGCAATCCATCTGCAGTGCGCTTCAGGCCGGGATACGCTCTCGCTGTGGATCGAGGGCGTCGAGCGGGTGGTTGGGGTGGATATCTCAGATGTCCACATTGCCAATGCCCGCCAGGCGAGCCAGGCGCTGGGGGCTCCGGCAGAGTGGTACCGCTGTGATGTGCTGGATACCCCGCACGAGCTGGACGGGTCCTTTGACCTGGTATATACCGGCCGCGGGGCGCTGTGCTGGCTGCATGACCTGGGGGCCTGGGGCAGGGTGGTTCGCCGCCTGCTCAAGCCCGGAGGAAAGTTCCATGTCCTGGATGACCACCCGGCCTCCTGGATGTTTGACCAGGAAAGTGAAACCCTGCAGCCATCCGGGGTGCCTTACTTCGGGTATTGGGAATCCTCCCGCGGCTGGCCCGACTCCTACCTGGGAGACCTGGGCCTGCCAGCCGAACAGCATCTCACGAAATACGAGCACCTGTGGACGTTGGCGGAGATCCACCAGGCGCTGACCGGCGCAGGGCTGGCGGTTGAGCTGTTAGGGGAATACCCCGATGAATATTGGGACAGCTTCCCGCGGTTAAAACCGGAACTGCACGGAGCCTTCCCAATGACCTTTGCCATGATGGGCCGGCGTCCGGCCTGAGCGCATGTCTATATCGGCGGCGCTGAACGGGCGTCCCACTGCTTTTCCTTACGCAGGCGCTCCACCACCTGCTTTGCCTGGTTCGCCATCTCCATTTTATCCACCTTGGCGCTGCGAGTGAGCGGGAAGGGCTGGTCCGGGGGCCACAGCTCAAAATGCTGCGGGCGCTTGTACGAGGCGATCTGCTTGCAATGCTCGGCAAGCTCTTCCATCTTGAGATCAACCCCCACCTTGGGCCGGATGAAAGCCACGATGCCTTCCCCATAGATCTCGTGCGGCGCGCCCTCCACATCCACCAGGTCCACCGCCGGATGGGCTGCGATATGCGCCTCCACCTCGTCCGGGAAGACCTGGTAGCCGGACTGCTTGATGATGAATTTGCTGCGCCCCGACAGGTACAACGCCCGGTAGGCTCCCATGTCCTTGAAATAGCCCAGGTCGCCGGAATACAGGATGCCCTCGCTGGTGATCGCCTGGGCGGTCGCCTGCGGGTTATTGAAATACCCCAGGAAGACGATGGGGGGATGGTAGCAGATCTCGCCCACCTCGCCATCTGGCAGTTCCTCCCCGGCGCTGCCGTCCGGGTTCATCGGGCGGCGGATGGATAACTTCCCCAGCTCGGGGAAATAGCTTCCCACCTGCCCGGCCATTTCTTCGATGGAGATCCCAGCAGGGGTGAAGGTGGTAAAGCCGGCGGTTTCGGTCATGCCCATACCCGTGCCAAATTCAGGGGCCATGCTCGCCATGCGCCGCAGGAAGGCGGCATCCACGCTGGAGCCCCCATAGACCACAAACTTCAGGCTGGACAGGTCAAATTTGCTGTAATCCGGCAGGTTCCATTCCAGGCGGAACTGGGTGGGGATCTGCCCCAGGGTGTTGACCTTATGCTTCTGGATGGCCTCCAACGTCAGCCGGGCATCGAAGATGCGCAGCAGGACCGCCGTGCCGCCGATATACATGGAGGTCATGAAGGTCTCGGTGACACAGCCGACATGGCTGGGCGGCAGGTTGATCAGCACCCGGGTGTCACTGCCCATCCTGGCCCCGCGCGACAGGATCTCGTTCTGGAGGATGATGTTGTGGTGGGAAAGCATGGCGGGCTTGGGAGAGCCGGTGGTGCCCGTGGTATAAATGATCAGGGCCGGCAGCTCTGGCTTCACCCAGGCATAAGCTTTTTCCAACTGGCGGGTGAACAGGTTTTTCACCTTCAAGAACACCAGCTTCTTCTTATCCATCATCTGGGTGATGGCGCGCGCTCCTTCCAACAGCTCGCCGGGTTTGGGGTCAGGGGTAAACTGCACCAGGTGCTGCACCGAGGGGCAGCCCTGCTGCACCGCCTTGCCCACCAGGCGAAAGTCGCGCACCGGGGTATTGCCCAGGAAAAAGAAGGCCTTGGGGCTGATCTTGTTCAGGTCGCGCACCACCTCCTGCTCCTTCAGGCGCACATCCAGCGGAGCGCAGATGGCCCCGATCTTGAAACAGGCATACATCAGGATGAAATGCTCGGGTACCGCGACCAGCATGGTCGCCACCCGGTCCCCCTTCTCGACCCCCATATCCAGCAGAGCCAGGGCAAAGAAGTCGATCAGCCCCTCGAAGCGCTTGTAGGTGATCTCCTTGCCGTCCTCATGCTGGACCATTGCCACCTTGTCCGGCGTGAGGCGCGCCCATTTTTCGATATATGAGTTTAACAAGGGCAATAACTTTACCGAAGGATCCTTCTCAATATCAAGCCGGGCAGCCATTTCTCCTCCTGGATTTGTAGAACATGATTAAACTTGAGCACGCACCCCTATTCTCATACAGGATTAATTTTACCCTGTCTATGTAAAAATTGGAGGCCTGATTCTCCGGATCATCGAAGCCCTGCAGCCCTGGACAATCCTGCGGGGACAAACAGCGAGGTCACACATCGGCTGCGGCGAGCAGAACCTGCACCCCACCGTTATACAGGCGGCCCAGGACTTTAAACTCCAGGCCGGACTGTGCAAGCAGGCGCATCTCGGGGCAGATCAACAGCACCCGCCAGCCCCGGCAGCGCTGGCGCAGCACCTTGCCGAACTGGGCGTACAGGCTGCGCAGGTCCTGGTTGGCGCTGACCCGCAGGCCGTAAGGCGGGTTGGTCACCACCCAGCCCCTGCCGCGCGGATGGATGGCAGACACCGCCTGGCAGGCGAACTCAATGCAGTCCGCCACGCCGGCACGGGCAGCGTTAGCCCTGGATGCCTGGATTGCGCCGGCATCACGGTCGGAAGCCTGAAGGGCAACCGGCGCCATCCCGGCAGGCCCATCCTGCAATTTCTCACCCCCGGCATGCTGGCACAACCTATCCCACAGCGAGGCATCAAAATCCGGCCAATGCATGAAGGCAAAATTCCGCTGCAGTCCGGGGGCAATCTTCCGGCCCAACAGGGCTGCCTCAATGGGGATGGTGCCAGATCCGCAGAAAGGGTCTATCAGAGGCGCCGCGCCATCCCAACCGGAAGCCAGCAGCATCCCGGCTGCCAGGGTCTCGCGCAGGGGCGCCTTTGCAGTCTGCAGTCGGTAGCCGCGGCGGTGCAGGGCAGCGCCAGAGGAATCAATGCTGACCTGGCAAACATCGTCCGCCAGGCGCACCACCACCAACTGTTCAGGCTGCTCATCCGCCTCTTCGACCGCCTTGCTGGTGGGTGAAGGCTGCCCCAGGCGGTCAGCCACCGCCCCGGCAATGCGCTCGGCTACGGCGTCCGAATGGTACAGGCGGGACTTGTGGCAGGTGACGCGCAGCGCCAGCGGCTGACCAGGCGCCAGGCAGCGCTCCCAGGGCAGTCGGGCGGCTTTCTTGCGCAGCTCCCAGAACGCTTCGGCGCGGAAACTACCCAGGCGCAGCAACAGTCGGGTCGCGGTGCGCAAAGCCAGGTTGGCCTGGTAGATCTGCTCCAGGCCGCCGGAAAACTCCACCCCACCCGGTACGGCAGCGGAAGGCGGCAGCCCCAGCTCGCCTGCCAGGTAGGGTTCCAATCCAGGGGCGCATACCGCAAACAAGCGGATATTCGAGGCGTCAGTCTCCACCCACCACGATCTCCTTCTGGCGCTGCTTGCGTCCCAGGCGCTTCTCCACAAAAACCGGCTCGTAGGTGAACGGGTCCATTTCCGTATAATACATCAAGCTGGAGTACGTTGATGGCGTGGGGGTGAAGATCTGCACCTGCTCCGGGTTGATCTTCAGCTTCTGGCTGGTGAAGCGCTGCAGGGCAGCCATGTCCTGCTCGGTACAGCCCGGATGGGCGGCAATCAAGTAATAGGTCAGGTACTGCTGCCGACCGGTCTTGCGGTTCAGCTCTTCGAACATAGCCTTGAAACGCAGCAAATCCCGCTTCCCGGGCTTGCCCATGTGACGCAGCACGTGCTCCTCGGTGTGCTCAGGGGCGATCTTCATCTGGCCCGAGACATGATGCTCCACCACCTCCTGAAGGTAAGCCTCGCCGAAGCGCTGATCCGCCAGCAGCAGATCGTAGCGGATGCCCGAGGCGACAAAGACCTTCTTCACCTTTTTTACCTGGCGCAGCTGGCGCAGCAGCGACAGGGCCGGCTGATGATCAACCTTCATCAAGGGGCAGAGATCCGGATAGACGCAGCGCTTCTTCTTGCAACTGCCGTGCTTGAGCTTATGAGCGCACTCGAAGCCATACATATTGGCGGTAGGTCCGCCGGCATCCAGGATATAGCCCTTGAAGTCGGGCTGGGAAGCCAGGTGCTCAACCTCCTGGCGGATGGAAGCCAGGCTGCGCCAGTTGATTGTCCGCCCCTCGTGGACGGCAATGGCGCAGAAGTTACACTCGCCGTAGCAGCCGCGGTGGGTGGAGACGGAGAAGCGCACCGTGTCCAGCAGGCGCACGCTGCCCATCTGCTCGTAATAGGGGTGCTGCGCCCGCTCATACTCCAGGGCATAGATCGCATCCAGCTCCGCCTGGGCCAGGTGCAGGGCCGGGGGATTCTGCACCAGCCAGCGGTCACCGTGGGCTTGCAGCAGGCCGCGGGCGTTGAGCGGGTCGTTGTTCTGGTAAAAGGTGTGGAACATGTGGATAAACTGGCGCTTATCCTGGGTCACACTCTCGAAAGAAGGCAGCTCGATGTAGCCTGCAACAGGGGATTTGGCGATGTAGCACAGGCCGCGCACGGCGGTATACTCCTCGCCGCGTTTCAGGCAATCCGCAAGCTCCAGCACAGCCTTTTCGCCCATGCCGTAAACCAGAACATCCGCCTTGGCGTCGAAGAGGATCGAGCCGCGCACCCTGTCCGACCAGTAATCGTAGTGCGCCACGCGGCGCAGGCTGGCTTCGATGCCGCCCAGCACAATGGGCCGGGTGCGCTTATAAAAACGGCGGATCAGGTTGGCATAGGCGATCACCGCCCGGTCAGGGCGGCGGTTGTTGACGCCCCCCGGGGTGTAATCATCCGAGCGGCGCTTCTTGTTGGAGGGGGTGTAATTGGCAACCATCGAGTCCACGCTGCCGCCGGACACCCCCCAGAACAGGCGCGGCTCGCCCAGGCGGGTGATGTCAGCGCCTGACTGGCAGTCCGGCTGAGCAATAATCCCCACGCGGCAGCCGGCCTTCCACAGCACTTTGCCGATCACCGCCACGCCATTAAACGGCGTATCAATATAACTGTCTCCGGTGACCAGGATGACATCCAACTCATCCCAGCCCAGGGCATCCATCTCCAAACGGGTTGTTGGTAAGAACATACCCAAATTTTACCCTCTTTTGCCAATTCAAAGACAAGAGCAGGGTGAGAGAAATTGAGTGTACCCTGAATCGGTGGGATCAACTATAATCAAGTTGAACGATGACTTTGCATCCCTCGGCTTCAAATTGGAGGCAGCGCCATGCAAGAAAGAAGAAAATTCAAGCGAATCCATCTCATCCATTACCTGACCATCTTTGAACGCGATACCAACAAATTGTTGGGGAACCTGGTAGACATCACCCCAGAGGGGATCCTGATCATCACCGAAAAACCGGTGGAGAAGGGCCAGGTTTTTCATTTCCGCATGAACCTGCCGGAAGACTTTACTGAGGCCCAAGAGCTCAATTTCGATGTAGAGAGCGTGTGGTGCGAGGTTGATATCAACCCGGACCTGTTTGCGGTGGGCTACCATTTATTGAACACCCCTGAAGAAGACATTGCCATCATCTACAAGCTCATCGAAGAATATCGCGATTGAGCAGCGCCTCCAGGTCTGCGCGGCGGAAGTAATCCCGGTATGCTGAAGTTTCCTCAAGCAGGGCGCTAAGCTGCGCTGCAAGGCGGCCAGCCGCGGAGGGAACAGCCTGGCCGCCCTGCCTGACGGTTATCTCATCCTGACCATCCAAAACCAGCTCAATCAAGCCGCGGGCTGCGAGGTATTCGATCCCCCGGCGCACAACCAACTGGCGCTGGGCGCAGGCGGCTGCCAGCCGTCCCAGGTGCACCTGCCCCTGGTTTTGCTGCAGGGCATACTTGACCATCCCGGCCAGGAGATGGATCAGGGCATCGAAACGGTCGTCTACCGGCTGGATGGCGAAACAGGCAACCTGGAGCGGCCTGACCCGGGTGAGAACCGCATCCAGTTCAGCCTGGCCAGGGGGGATGGTCCAGATGACCAGGCGCCCGGCAGGCTGCAGATCCAGGCGGGCGCCGCCAGCCTGGTTTCCCGCCCCCGGGCCCTCCCGCCAGACCTGGGCTGGTCCATCCTGGAGGAAGGTGCGCAGGGCAGCCGGCGGGTCGGCCGCCTGGCGGAAGTCAACCAGGTGGATCCGGGGCGGCTCCAGGTCGATGTGAGGAATTTGCGAAGGGCGCAGATCGACCAGCTCCAGCTCAACCTGGCGCTCGCCGCGGAAATTTGCCGCCCGGGCCATATAGGCCAGGTCCAATGGACCCTGCGGCAGAGGCGCTCCAGCACCCTGCCACCATACCACGCGAAAGGCAGCCCCCCCCTCCTCCAGGGTCAGCAGCAGATGTTCATCCTCCTTTCCCAGGGTCACGGCGTTTTTCAGGCGCAGCCCCCGTGCGGCCAGGACGGGAGATGGATTACCCGGG
>CAIQIV010000665.1 GCA_903871905.1 uncultured Chloroflexota bacterium
CGCTTGATCTCCGTGATTTCCTCGGTTGTTAAAGTTCGTAGTTTGATCAGTTTTCGCATTCGGCCTCCTGGGTTCATTCCCAGGGGCATTATACTTCACTCTCTAGTCGAGAGAACCACTAAGCAGCCCAACTAAATTATACAGAAAATATGCAGTATTATATTCGAATATTGCACACGAACTGCATCCGGAAATGCAGCCGCATATTCTGTCCACGGTTGGCTGTCGGATGTTGAATATCGGCACCTGCTGTAAACGGAAACTATAGTGAAATATCTTCACCGGAATATTAGCGGCATCACTAGAATTACAAATAAGCCCCAGCTTACGTAAAGTACGGCTCCCAGGCTGAAGATCGTTTTAATTCGCTCATTCCAGGGCTGGGGGCTGCGCTTTAACAGGCGGATAAGCATCAGCACCAGCAAGGAAATGTTGATCACATTCCAGCCGATCATCGTCAAGCGGTTGATTGTGATCACACCTGTAATGGTTCGGTACAAGATCGCAGACGAGGCGTACAGGCTGACCAGTATTGCGAGGGCGGATACTGCAAGAATACCGCTGCGCAAGCCCGAGCCCAAACGTGGAGAGAGCTGGTCAAGGCTGATCGGCGTCGCCCCCACCAGCAGCCCCATGATTGCAAATAACATGGCGTTGTAAATAATGAGCAGGTCGCGGTTCTTGAAGGGCTGGAAGAAGTTAAATGGGATGACAAAAAGGTAGATCACTAATACGCCCAGCGTGAGTGGGAGCAGCAGGCGCATCATCGTGCCGATGAATTTGCTCAGTCCCTGGGTGAAATCCTGATCTTTCGGCTCCGCCAGAGGATCGTAAATGGTTGTGACGGCAAGAATCGGGATCAACCCGGCTCCACCAACGGCGATCAATCGCATCAATATTTCGGGCAGCTCGATGCTCAGGGCAGCGAACATGCCGAGAGTGATCCCCCCGAAGACCACCCCCGCGATGAGGTAGACCCCACCGACAATGAACACCTCCAGGGATTTCATCAGGAAGGCAAAGCGGTTATCGGCATCTGAAACCAGGCCCACCAGTGTGACGCCCACCCCAGCCCAGGCCAGCAAGGTCAGATGCAACGCGGCCAGGATTTCATAATCCATCGAGGATCGGGCAGCCACCAGGTATAGAAGCAGGATTGCAGCTGTCACAATCAAGGCCAGTGCGAGGCCCACCGCCAGGCTGCGCCGGTGATGGCTGCGAGCGGTCAATGTCACAAACGCGATGATAAAGCCGGCGGTGATTGGAGCGGCCAACCAAAACAGCCAGGGCACCTGGTGGATGAAGGTTAACCCTGGGGATGATAAGACCCAAAGGATCAGTCCATTAAGAACTGCGAGTGGGATGGCCAGCTTCCAATTGGCGCTGATCCCTTCCCCGCGCCGAGGCTCAGCGCTGGCATTTTGTAAGCGGTAATACCAGGCTTGCAGCAGCAGGTTATCCGGTTCGTCGGACCAGCAACTGTTCAGGTCAGCTGAGAACTGGCCGGTTTCGTGCCGGCTGCGCGCCGCCTGGAACAGCGCTTCTAACTGCTGTGGGCTGTTTTTGTTGTCCCTGATTTCCTGTAGATAAGTCAAGAGTGGATCTCCGGTAATGGAACGTCAGATGGTGTTTGAGTTAACCATACCTTATTGCCGCCATTTTTTCAAGCACTCAGGTGCGTACACCCTATGAAGTGCTGCAGCTCTTGACTGTCACTATTCTCCACACTGTTCGCAATCCCAGCAAAGTTTCGATCCCTTTCCATTTTTGCTCTGTCCGGTGCGCTGCGGAGAGGAAATCCTTGCTGCTTCCTGTCAGGTTGAGATTCTCTTTTTGCCCGATTCTCTGAAATTGGTCTACACAAATAATTGACCACAGCCTTGTATTTCTCTATAATGTAATTGAGGAACCTGGTCAGATGTAGAGCGTAACGATC
>CAIQIV010000666.1 GCA_903871905.1 uncultured Chloroflexota bacterium
ATGAGCTCCGTTACGGGAGGGGAGGTGTTTGAAAACGTGCTCCAGCAGGTCGCGTAACCCCAGGACGGCAAAGGGAACCAGGGGAATCAGATAGCGGTTGGCATCGAAGCGCACCAGGGTGAGCAGGCTGGCGCTGTCTGGGGGGCAGGTGATCAGCACCCCGCTGATGTTTTGCATTCCCTGGCCCACGCAGTAATACATCACCGGCACGCGCAAGGCAATTAAGGCCACCAGGACGACTGATGCCCATCCCAGCGCTTTCAGCGGTCGAGAGGCGGCAGCCAGCAGCCCGGCGAGTCCCAGGCAGGTCAGCGCCGACCAGAAGATGATCCCTGAGCGTGGCCCCACCAACACCTGAATGACATAGGCAGCTTCAAATGCCAGGATATTGATGTCCCCTTTGAGAACCCCGGTGTGCAGGGCATTGCCGAACTGCAGGGTGTTGTACGCCATCAGCACCACCAGGGGGATCAGTCCGCCAAGGATGAAGCGGCGCAGGAAGTGGGCCTGGTGCCACAGCGCCAGTGCGCCAAGCAGGACAGCAAGCACCAGCACCGTCTCGATGCGCACCAGAACCAGTATTCCACCCACCAGGCCCGCCGCCCACTGCGCACGGGCAGACTGCTGCAGCCAGCCGCGCATCCAGAAATAGGTAAACAGGCTGCTGACGCCAAACGCTGCCAGGCTGGCATAGGCTGGTGTATTGACCACGTTGTGCATGAATACCATGGAAGCAAAGGCGATCAGCGGGGCCAGGCTCCACCCGGTGGGAGTGGAGTAGGAAAGCGAAAGTGTTTTGCCGCACAGCACCAGCCCGGTGAAGAAAAAAGAGTAGCTGGTGAACAGCAGGGCGGCGATGAGGTCCCAGCGAAAGCGGCTCCCGGGACCTGGCAGGTCAAAATTTTTGAAGAAGATGTTGTGCAGCAGCAGCGGCTGCGGCGGCAGCAGTGCCTGTTCGCTGGCCTGTGAGCCTGGGGTAGGCGAAACGGGTGGGGTGCTGCGCACGGTTTCCGGGGTGATCCAGGGGGTGGCAGCCTGTAGGGCGTAATAAGCGGGCAGGCTGAGCAGCGGGTACCCAGGAGAGCGCTGTTCTATAAAGGGCAGGTGCGGCATCACCGGCATGGTATCGCCGGTCAGCCGCTGCAGGATGGCGTAGTAGTCGATGGCGTCGGTCTGGATGTTGGCCATGGCGGTGGTGGCAACGATGACGACCAGGAAGGTGAACAGCAGGACAAACAGCAGCCGGTCCAGGTGGGCCAGTAGCTTGCGCAGCGATGTGTTGGTCATGTTTTCTCGTCTTTTCAGTGTATGAGTTTTCCTGGGATTTAACTCTCGGTGTGCGGCACAACCTGCAGCAGGCCGCGGCGCGGGCTGGGTAGAGAAACCCGGGTTGGATATCCGGCGCGAAAGGGCATGATTGCCTGCCAGCGGTCATCCCCAACCAGATCGCGCACTGCCTGGCCCAGGACGGGCGGGCTGTTCAACTGGCGCTCTCGGTCGGCACGCTCGCACATCTGGTTGAGGGGTTGGAGAGCCAGCCCTTGCCCCGTCCCCCACAGGTGGATACGCTGCCAGATGCGCCCGCACTCCAGGCGTTGGGTATTGTCCATGCCGTCATTCACAGCCAGGATGCCAAAAGCCGCAGCAGTGGGAATATTGATCTCCCGCATATTCTTGACGAAGAACTGGTCATTCTGCTGGCGAGAGCCATCGGGCAGGAACTTGGCTATATTGTTGATGATGGGGCTCAGCCCCTGCGCATCCAGGGTGATCCCGTCTGCGCGCTGCTGCACCACGGACCAGTCCTGCCGCCACCAGGCGTGGCTGTCCAGGCTTTGCTGTTCATCCGCTACCAGCGCCTCGCAGGCGGCCACAGCGATCTGGCCAAATTTCCCCTTCCCGGTTGCATCACTGAACCAGAACAGGTGTACATTTTCATTGTTCGCCAGCCGGTCCATGGCATCGAGTGTCTCCGCAGCAAGGGGGTGGGTAGGGTCATAGGCGCTGCGGTCCGTGTGCCGTTTGGGAATAGATGCGTATAACTCCGATGCCTGGGGGGCGGCTGCCTTTAATTCCAGGTGGGCGGCAAGACTGGCGTCTGTCGAATCTGGCAGCAGGTGAACGCCTGCCTGGAAACCCTCGGCCGCGGCTGCCAGGACCATGTTTTCAATGGCGCAGCCCAACCCGATGTACATCTCGCGCCGGAATGGGTCGATCACGCCGATCTGGCGCTCAAAATCGGCGACCAGGTTGATGGCCGAAGTGGAGATATAGAAGAACCACGGCTGGGAGTTGTGCGGGTTGGAGGCCAGGATGCCGGCGGCCACGATGCGCTCAAGAGGGGTGGCGGCATCCTGCCAGTTTTTCCAGGGCTCATAGGCCAGGCCTGTCCCGGCACTGAAGATGCCCTGGTCGGCGGCGCGCCAGACACAGCCGCCGGCAACCGCCACCAGGGCCGCGCCGGCCACTTTGAGAAAACTGCTTCGCGAAGGATGGGTATTCTGGGTGATCATTCTTTTCTCCTTGCAGCCTGGTGGCTCAAACCAGATCATCCGGCCCAGGCTCTGATCCAATTCATGATATGATCGCTTGCAGTAGTTTCAGCAGTATCCTGATTCTAACCTATGAGGCGAATGCGTGTGGACGTGATCATGCAGGAAAAAACCGCCTGGAGAAAAAGGTGATCCTTGCTGGAAAAACCGGCTATCCAGGAAGAGAAGATTGTTGCCTGTTTGCAAGATGCTTATAGTGTTCATCCTGCCGGGGTTGAGTTCTTGCCGCTGGGGGCGGATACCAACACCGCGGTGTACCGCCTGCTGGCCGACGATGGCACGGTATATTTCGCCAAGCTGCGGCGCGGCGCATCAAGTCAAATTTCTGCCGCCTTACCCCGCTTCCTGGGTGACCAGGGCATTGAATCAGTCATAGCTCCCCTGGTCGCCAGGACGGGGGAGCTATGGGTGGAATTGGGCGAATATCGCCTGGTCCTTTACCCGTATGTGGAGGGGTGCAATGCCATCGCAGGCGATTTATCCGAGTGCCAATGGGTTGAACTTGGCGCGGCGCTGAGGAAGGTCCACACCAGCCATCTGCCGCCCCAACTGGGCAGTCTGATCCCTTCCGAGACCTGGAGTTCCCATTGGCGCACCGTCGCCCTGGATTTCCTGGAGCGCGTCGAGTGGGAAAGGTATGCGGACCCGGTTGCCCTACGCTGCGCGGCTTTGCTCCGGGCGAAAAGGGGAGAGATCCAGCACCTGGTGCGCAGCGCCGCCCGGTTGGCAGGAGGTCTCCAGGCCGCGCCGTTTGAGTATGTCCTTTGCCATTCCGATATTCACGAGGCTAATATCCTGCTTGCCGACGGTGGGCGTTTTTACATGGTAGACTGGGATGACCCGGTTTTTGCCCCGAAGGAGCGGGACCTGATGTTTATTGGCGGCGGCATCTGCGGGAAATGGATCCAGGCCTGGCAGCAGGAGCGCTTTTACCAGGGCTATGGCCCGGTGGAGATTAATTTTGCCGCGCTGGCATACTACCGCTGCGAGCGCCTGGTGCAGGACATTGTTGCCTTCTGCGAACAGCTTATGCTGAGTGAGGCGGGCGGCGTTGACCGGGAGCAAGCGCTGCACTACCTGGCTTCTAATTTCCTGCCTGGCGGGGTGCTGGAGATTGCCCTGCAGACGGAGCAGGCGCTGGAAGAGCAGCCTGGGAGAAGAAACGGCCATCTGCCAGCCACCTTACAAAAATGAAAATTGACAAACTGCCTGGAAGGGTGTAAAGTATAGATACCTGAAGCTTCTACAGCAGCAGGGTTTGACAACTAAAGGTTCTTTGATGACCGAGCAGGAGGTGGCTTACTGGATTATTCGCCAAATCGTTCTGGGTAATTCCTGAATGAAATAGATCGAGTATCGG